>NZ_JBFTNH010000005.1:0-416077 GCF_056397385.1 Pseudomonas sp. 05N36
CGTGGCTGCGCCACGCACTTGAGCGCCTGCCACAAGCCTCGAGTGTAGAAGACTTCGAGGCCTTGCTGCCGTGGAACTGCACACCGCAAACTCCAAGATAGCCATAGATCCCCACCTTTAAAATGTGGGGTTCATGGAGCGCTTACGAAGGACATGCCCGACAGAACACCGCACCAAGGGCGGCGTTCAGGCAAATAGGTTCAGCGAGGGATCAAGCGAAAGTATCGATCAACGTACCGAGCATTTCGTCAGAAGCCTTGGCGACTTTGACACCCAGCTCTGCCTGGATCTTGCCTTGGGACATATCGACCATATTACTGGCCAGATTCGATTGCTGGCTGCGATCGACCGAGCGCAAGCGGTCGATCTGAGCGTCGGAGGACTGGCTGGAGGCCGAACGATCGACAGTGGTACCGGCGATCTGGCTGGCGGCCTGATCAACACGGTTCTGCCCAGCCTGAATGGAACTCAGACCAGCATAAAACGCGGTGCTTCCCGAAATGTCCATGGAGCAACTCCATCCTGCAAAGGATAAACAGCGCTCATTGAACCAGAGACACCGACAAAAGGCCCGACAAAAACACTAATGGCACAGTGCCTTATCATAGGCAAAACCTAGTCAAGCAAATCCAGCTGAAGATGCTCCGCCACCGCTTCTGCCGTGACCAGCTTGAGTTTCGGCACCCGCCCCAGACACGGTGCTGGCAGCCGTTCTGCCAGCGTGGCGAGGTTCTCTTCCAGCCGCGACGTCTTGGGGTCAATGATGTTGGCCACCCAACCCGCCAGTTGCAAACCGTCCCGGGCAATCGCCTCGGCTGTCAGCAACGCGTGATTGATACAGCCCAGACGCACGCCAACCACCAGAATCACCGGCAGATCCAGCGCCATTGCCAGATCCGAGAGATTGTCCTGATCAGCCAACGGTACCCGCCAGCCACCCGCGCCTTCGATCAAGGTGAAATCGGCCTGCATGTCCACTATGTGCCGCATCGGCACCAGCAACGACTGGACCGTCAGCGCGAAACCCGCCTCACGTGCAGCCAGATGCGGTGCGATGGCCGGTTCGAAGGCCACCGGATTGACCTCGGCATAGGTCAGCGGCAACGAACATTGCGCCAACAGCGCCAACGCGTCGGCATTGCGCAAACCTTTGGGTGTCACCTCGCAGCCAGAGGCCACGGGTTTCCCGGCAGCCGTGCTCAACCCTGCCAGTCGCGCGGCGTGCAGCAGGCCGGCGGCGATGGTGGTCTTGCCGACGTCGGTATCGGTACCGGTGATGAAATAGGCTGCGCTCATAGTGGCTTCTCCAACACGGCGTAAACCACCTGATAAGTCGCGGGCAGCCCTTGCGCCTGACGAAACTGCTCATAGGCCTCGATCAAACCCATGATCCGCGCCCGACCTGTCAGCCCGCCCGGCCGACCAGGATTGAGATTATGCGCGCCCAAGGCCTTGAGTTCGTGAGTCAGGCTACGCACATCCGGATAATGCAGTACGTGCGGGCAACTTTGCAGACTGATCACGCTCATGCCGCTCGCCGAACACAATTGTTGATACGTACTGAACTCGCGGAAGCGATTGACGTGCACCAGGCCATCGACCTGACGCCAACTGTCGCGCAACTCATACAGCGTACCCACGCAAAGACTGGCAAACGCCAACACACCGCCAGGTTTCAGAACCCGATTGGCCTCGCTCAGCACCGCCCTGAAATCGGCGCACCACTGCACCGCCAGGCTGGAAAACACCAGGTCGCAGCTCGCGTCCTGCAACGGCAAGCGCTCAGCATCGCCGGCAATGAAATGTGTCGCACCGCCCAAGGGCCGTGCGTGCTTGAGCATGCCTTGCGCGATATCCAGCGCCAACCCTTCGCTGGCGTTGAATCGCTCACCCAGCGCACGACTGAAATACCCTGTGCCACAGCCCAGATCCAGCCAGCGAGCGGGCGTTCGATCAGTCGGCAAACGCCCCAGCAATTCACTGCCGACCGCCCGCTGCAATTCGGCAACGCTGTCATAGCTGGCCGCTGCACGGGAAAAGGATGCCGCGACCTGACGCTTGTCGGGCAAGCCGCCGGGCAGGTTGGGAAGGGATAAATCAGTCATCACCGGACTCATGCAAAAAGGCCTGGATGGCCCCCGCCACACCGTGGGGATCTTCCAGAAGAAACGCGTGACTGGCCTGTTCAATCAGACCAATTTCGACATCGGGGAGCAACGCCAGCAGCTCACCGGCGGCTTCGGCCGGGACCAGCCCGTCGAGCCCGGCAAACAGGTGCAACTGCGGACCTCGAAAAGCCTGCAAGGCTTGCCGATTGTCCAGTTGAGCGAGCACTTCCAACCCGCTCATCAACTGCGCCTGCGGAGTATTCGGCGCACCCGCCAGCAACAGTCGCGACAACCCGCGCGGGTCTTCGGCACCCTGGGCGCAGAGCAGGCTGAAGCGCTTGAGGGTCATGCGCGGGTCCGCGTTGCAGCCAGCCAGAAACGCATCGAAGGTCTCGCCAGGCATGGCGCTCGACCACTCGGCATGCGCCACAAAAGAGGGGTTACTTGCCAGCGTCAGCAAACCGCAGCAACGCTCGCCGCGTCGAGCCGCGAGCGCTGAGGCGAGCATCCCGCCGAGCGACCAGCCGCCGAGCCAGACATCTTTGGGCAGGGTCGAATCCAGTTCGTCGAGCCATTCATCAAGGTCGCTCGACTCCAGTTCCGGCAGCGGTTCGATCTCGACACGCAGGTGTTCGTCCAACCCTTGCAAGGCTGCCGCCAAAGGCTCCAGCGGCGAAATGCCGAGTCCCCAACCGGGCAACAGAATCAGACGATCACGCATGGTTCGGCTCCGCTCCCAGTTGCTGAAGACAATCGGCCAGACCTTCTAACAATAGCTGCACCTGCGCTTCGCTGTGCGCCGCTGTCAGGGTCACGCGCAAACGTGCACTGCCGGCCGGCACGGTGGGTGGGCGGATCGCGGTCACCATCAGTCCGCGCTGACGCAGCATCTGCGAAAAAAGCATGGCGCGCCCGGCGTCGCCGATCATGATCGGCTGGATCGGCGTAGCGCTGTCCATCAACTCCAGCCCCATCTGCTCGGCGCCTTTTCGGAATTGGCGGATCAGCACGTCCAAGTGCTCGCGTCGCCAATGTTCGCTGCGCAGCAACTCAAGACTTTTCAGGGTCGCGCATGCCAGGGCTGGCGGTTGACTGGTGGTGTAAATGTACGGTCGGGCGAACTGGATCAGGCTTTCGATCAGGTCATCGCTGCCCGCGACAAACGCGCCCGCGGTGCCGAACGCTTTGCCTAGGGTACCGACCAATACCGGCACATCCTCCAGACTCAAACCGAAGTGCTCGACGGTCCCGCCGCCATTGGCACCCAAGGGACCAAAACCGTGGGCATCATCGACCATCAGCCACGCGCCTTTGGCCTTGGCCTCGCGAGCCAGCGCTGGCAGGTCGGCGATGTCGCCGTCCATGCTGAACACCCCGTCGGTCACCACCAGCGTATTGCCGGTAGCCTTCTCCAGGCGCTTGGCCAGGCTGACCGCGTCGTTGTGTAAATAGCGATTGAAACGTGCGCCCGACAACAACCCGGCATCCAGTAGCGATGCATGATTGAGCCGGTCTTCGAGCACCGTGTCGCCCTGCCCGACCAGCGCCGTGACCGCGCCCAGGTTAGCCATGTAGCCGGTGGTAAACAGCAACGCGCGCGGGCGCCCTGTCAGGTCGGCCAAGGCTTCTTCGAGCGCTTGATGCGGACTGCTATGGCCGATCACCAGGTGCGAAGCACCGCCACCGACACCCCAGCGGGCGGCGCCGGCACGCCAGGCTTCGATCACTTGCGGATGATTGGCCAGGCCCAGGTAGTCGTTATTACAGAACGCCAGCAATGGCTGGCCATCGACCACCACTTGCGGGCCTTGTGGAGTCTCCAGCAAGGGACGCTGGCGATAGAGGTTTTCGGCACGACGGGCAGCAAGGCGTGCGGCGAGATCGAAAGACATGCAGGCCTCGCGGGGTCAGAATTCAGAAGCGATGTCGCATTACCCTGTGGGAGCCTGCTCGCGATGAGGTCATAACATTCAACATTGATGCTGGCTGTTACGTCGCAATCGCGAGCAGGCTCGCTCCCACAGTGTTTTTGCATTCCTTCAGAAGGATCGATGGAGACGTCAAACAGCGGCGTTGTAGAACTGCTCGCTGCTTTTCTGCTCGACCAGCGCTTGCTCGATAGCCGCCTGATGCACTTCATCGGCGTGCTCTTCGCGCGCTTCCGGCAGGATGCCGAGGCGCGAGAACAGTTGCATGTCCTTGTCAGCCTGCGGGTTGGCGGTGGTCAGCAGTTTCTCACCGTAGAAAATCGAGTTGGCACCGGCGAAGAACGCCAGGGCCTGCATCTGCTCGTTCATCGCTTCGCGGCCGGCGGACAGGCGCACGTGGGATTTCGGCATCAGGATACGGGCGACGGCGAGCATGCGGATGAAGTCGAACGGGTCGATATCGTCGGCATTTTCCAGCGGTGTACCGGCAACTTTCACCAGCATGTTGATCGGCACCGACTCCGGATGCTCCGGCAGGTTGGCCAGCTGGATCAGCAGGTTGGCGCGGTCGTCGAGGGACTCGCCCATGCCGAGAATACCGCCCGAGCAGATCTTCATCCCCGAATCACGAACATACGCCAGGGTTTGCAGGCGCTCGCTGTAAGTACGGGTGGTGATGATGCTGCCGTAGAACTCCGGCGAGGTATCAAGGTTGTGGTTGTAGTAATCGAGGCCGGCTTCGGCCAGGGCCACGGTCTGGTCCTGATCGAGACGGCCGAGGGTCATGCAGGTTTCCAGGCCCATGGCCTTCACGCCCTTGACCATCTCCAGCACATACGGCATGTCTTTGGCCGATGGATGCTTCCAGGCGGCGCCCATGCAGAAACGGGTCGAACCGATAGCCTTGGCGCGAGCAGCCTCTTCGAGGACCTTCTGCACTTCCATCAACTTTTCTTTTTCCAGGCCGGTGTTGTAGTGACCGGACTGCGGACAATATTTGCAATCTTCCGGGCAAGCACCGGTTTTGATCGACAGCAGGGTCGACACCTGGACGCGATTGGCGTCGAAGTGCGCGCGGTGCACCGTCTGCGCCTGGAACAACAGGTCGTTGAATGGCTGAACGAAGAGTGCTTTGACTTCGGCCAAAGACCAGTCATGACGCAGGTTTGCAGTGGTGCTGGCGCTCATGGGTGTTTCCTTGTTTATGCTTGGCAAGCGGCTGTGGAACGGAATATCCACAGACGCGACACGGATGTTCGGCATATTTAAGGAAGAGTCATGCACTGTCAACCACGATACAAAGGGTTGGTTTACATCTGGTCAAAAAATGAACAGAACTGTTTGCTTTGCGATGAACTGTCTGACACCCCTCAACCGATTTGTACTTCCTGTGAAACCGAGTTGCCCTGGCTCGGCGATCATTGCCAGACCTGTGCCCTGCCGTTGCCCGTGGGCGGCCTCACCTGCGGCCAGTGCTTGAAGGACCCTCCGGCCTTCGAGCACGTCATTGCGCCCTGGACCTACAGCTTCCCGCTCGACAGTTTGATCACTCGTTTCAAGCATGCGGCAAAGTGGCCCTATGGTCGCTTGCTTGCCGAACTTCTTGCTCAATGCCTGCAACATCGCTTCGATGAAGGCCTCAAACGCCCCGACGCGTTGGTAGCGGTGCCCCTGGCCCGCAAGCGGCTGCGTGAGCGGGGTTTCAACCAGGCAGCGATGCTCGCCCGCTGGCTCAGCGACAGCTTGAAAATCAACTGCGACGCAAACCTGCTGCTACGCATCCAGGACACCACTGCGCAACAGGATCTGGACGCCAAGGCGCGCAAACAGAACCTGCTCAGCGCTTTCGCACTGATGCCGGGTGCGCAAATCAAGGGCCGCCACCTGGCGCTGGTCGACGACGTGCTGACCACCGGCGCCACCGCGCAAAGCCTGGCTCGCTTGCTGATCAGGGCGGGCGCGGCGCGGGTCGACGTTTATTGCCTGGCGCGCACGCCAAAACCCGGGGAGCTGACTTGACTCTCACGCGCCAAGCCGCCAACGTCCAAATCCATCACTACCCGCTCGCAGCCCCTTGCCATGTCCTTGCCTACTTTGTTGTCCCAACACATCGTCCGTCGTCCGCAGCGCATCGCCTTGCTGCAACACATCGCCGAACAAGGCTCGATCACCCGCGCCGCAAAAAGCGCCGGGCTGAGCTACAAAGCCGCGTGGGATGCGATCGACGAGTTGAACAATCTGGCGCAGAAACCGCTGGTGGAACGCAGCGTCGGCGGCAAGGGCGGTGGTGGCGCAAAACTGTCCAGTGAAGGTGAACGGGTGCTGCGACTTTATCAGCGCCTGCAAGCCTTACAGGCACAGGTGCTGGAAGCCGCCGAAGACGCCAGTGACCTCGACTTGCTCGGGCGACTGATGCTCAGGACCAGCGCGCGTAATCAGCTGCATGGCACCGTCGCGGCCATCGACGCTCACGGTCGTAACGATTTGATCAGCCTGGAGCTGGCTGAGGGACTGATCATTCAGGCGCAAATAACCCACGACAGCACCCTGCGCCTGGAACTGGAAACGGGCACTGAGGTGGTGGCGCTGATCAAGGCTGGCTGGCTCGATTTGCTCGGCACAGGACAACTTGCAACACCCGGACACAATTGTCTGAAGGGCACTGTCGAGGAGATTCTCGACGCCGAAGATGGCCCCAGTGAAGTCCGAATCGCCCTGCCCAATGGTCAGACGCTATGCGCGCTGGCCGAGCCGCAGCACCTGAAAACCCTGGGTTTGAGCGCCAAAAAAGCCGTCCAGGTGCAGTTCTCGCCCTCCAATGTTTTGCTCGGCACACCGCTCTAACCCAGGCCTGCCGCGCTTTCTGTAGCAGCTGCCGAAGGCTGCGTTCGGCTGCGAAGCAGTCGCAATCCTCTCGACTCAAATAAAGACTCAGAATCGCGGTGCCAGGTTTTTGCGGCGGCCTCGCCACCGAACGCAGCCTTCAGCAGCTGCTACAGGTCTGTGCTCACCCCGATCAAAACTGCAACATTTGTGTCATAGACGCTCCTTAAGGTGGCTGCAAAAACCAGCAGGGAGCCTGATGTGAGCCTATTAGAAGAAAACCAAGCCACCGACCTCGAAAAAATCGTCGGCCTCAGTCGTCGTGGTTTTATCAGCGCCGGCGCCCTTTGCGGTGCGGCAATGTTCCTCGGTGGAAACCTGCTGAGCCGTAGCGCACTGGCCGCCAGTGTCAACGCTGCTTCGAGCAAATTGCTGGGCTTCGACAGCATTGCAGCCGCCACCAGCGACACCATCACCCTGCCGCCGGGTTACAAGTCCTCGGTGCTGATCAGTTGGGGCCAGCCGCTGCACAAGGACGGCCCGGCCTTTGACCCGAGTGGCAATGGCAGCGCCCTGGCCCAGGAAGTCCAGTTCGGCGACAACAACGATGGCATGAGCCTGTTCGCTTTCCCCGGCGACGACAATCGCGCGCTGATGGCGATCAACAACGAATACACCAACTATCGCTACCTCTACGCCCATGGCGGCATGCCGCAGTCAGCCGAAGAAGTGCGCAAAGCGCTGGCCTGCGAAGGCGTATCGGTGATCGAAGTGCAGCGCAAGAATGGCCACTGGCAATTCGTTCAGGGCTCGCGCTACAACCGCCGAATCCACGGCAATGCACCGCTGCAGTTGAGCGGCCCGGCCGCTGGCCATGAGCTGATGAAAACCGCTGCCGACAAGGCCGGTAAAAAGGTACTCGGGACCTTTCAGAACTGCGCCAATGGCAAGACGCCGTGGGGTACTTATCTGACCTGTGAAGAGAACTTCACCGACTGCTTTGGCAGCAGCAATCCCGAGCACAAGTTCGACGCCGCACAAAAGCGCTATGGCGCATCGGTCGCCAGCAAAGAGATCAACTGGCATCAACACGACCCGCGTTTTGACCTGGCGAAAAACCCCAACGAACTCAACCGTCACGGCTGGGTGGTGGAAATCGACCCGTTCGACCCACAATCGACTCCGGTCAAGCGCACCGCCCTGGGTCGTTTCAAACATGAAAACGCAGCCCTGGCCGAGACCCACGACGGTCGCGCGGTGGTGTACATGGGCGACGATGAGCGCGGCGAGTTCATCTACAAGTTCGTCAGCCGCGACAAAATCAATCACGCAACACCCAAGGCCAACCATGACCTGCTGGACCACGGCACGTTGTACGTCGCTCGTTTCGATGCCGGCGACAGCAACCCCGACCATCCAAAAGGTCAGGGCCAGTGGATCGAGCTGACTCACGGCAAGAACGGCATCGATGCCAGCAGCGGTTTTGCCGATCAGGCCGAGGTGCTGATTCACGCACGCCTGGCCGCCAGCGTCGTCGGTGCCACGCGCATGGACCGCCCGGAGTGGATCGTGGTCAGCCCGCAAGACGGCCAGGTCTATTGCACCCTGACCAACAACGCCAAGCGTGGCGAAGACGGGCAACCGGTGGGCGGGCCGAACCCACGGGAGAAAAACGTCTACGGGCAAATCCTGCGCTGGCGCACCGATCACGACGACCACGCGTCGCTGACGTTCGGCTGGGACCTGTTCGTGGTGGCGGGCAACCCGACCGTGCACACCGGGACAGCGAAAGCCGGCTCGTCGAACATCACGCCACACAACATGTTCAACAGCCCGGATGGTTTGGGCTTCGACAAGGCCGGTCGGCTGTGGATTCTCAGCGACGGGGACTACAGCAACGCCGGCGACTTCGCGGGCATGGGCAATAATCAGATGCTCTGCGCTGACCCTGCGACCGGTGAAATCCGCCGCTTCATGGTTGGCCCGGTAGGCTGTGAAGTCACCGGCATCAGCTTTTCGCCGGACCAGAAGACCTTGTTTGTCGGCATCCAGCATCCGGGGGAAAACGGTGGGTCGACCTTCCCCGAGCATTTGCCGAACGGCAAGCCGCGTTCCTCGGTGATGGCGATTACCCGGGAGGACGGCGGGATCGTTGGCGCCTGACCTGGCCTCTTCGCGAGCAAGCCCGCTCCCACATTGGTTATCCAGTGTGCACACTATCTGTGACACACAGGAGATCACCTGTGCGGGCTTGCTCGCGAATACGTCCACACAGTCACCACCTATCCGTGCCAGTCTGCGCTACCATGTTTGGCCGGACGCGGCAGCCTGCTGCGCGCAGGAGTCAGCATGTCTCACCCGTTTGAAACACTTACCCCCGATCTGGTGCTCGACGCCGTAGAAAGCATCGGCTTTCTCAGCGACGCCCGCGTCCTTGCGCTCAACAGCTATGAAAACCGTGTCTATCAGGTTGGCATCGAAGATGGCGAACCGCTGATCGCCAAGTTCTACCGTCCGCAACGCTGGACCAACGCCGCCATTCTCGAAGAGCACCGCTTCACCTTCGAACTCGCCGAGTGCGAGGTGCCTGTCGTTGCGCCGTTGATTCACAACGGTGAAAGCCTGCACGAACACGCCGGTTTCCGCTTCACCCTGTTCCCCCGCCGAGGCGGCCGCGCGCCAGAGCCAGGCAATCTTGATCAGCTCTACCGTCTGGGGCAATTGCTTGGCCGCTTGCACGCAGTGGGCGCCACCCGCCCCTTCGAACACCGCGAAGTGCTGGGCGTCAAAAACTTCGGCCATGATTCGCTGACCACCTTGCTCGAAGGCAACTTCATACCGCGCAGTTTGCTGCCAGCCTACGAGTCGGTCGCCCGCGACCTGCTCAAGCGCGTGGAAGAGGTCTACAAAGACACGCCGCACCAGAACATTCGCATACACGGTGATTGCCACCCCGGCAACATGATGTGCCGTGACGAGATGTTCCACATCGTCGACCTCGACGACTGTCGCATGGGACCGGCGGTGCAGGACCTGTGGATGATGCTCGCCGGTGATCGTCAGGAATGTCTCGGTCAGTTGTCGGAACTGATGGATGGCTACAGCGAGTTCCACGACTTCAACCCGCGTGAACTGGCGTTGATCGAACCTCTGCGTGCCTTGCGCGTGATGCACTACAGCGCGTGGCTGGCCCGTCGTTGGGATGACCCGGCGTTCCCCCATAGTTTTCCGTGGTTTGGCACCGAACGTTATTGGGGCGACCAGGTCCTGGCATTGCGCGAGCAACTGGCAGCGCTAAACGAAGAACCGTTGAAATTGTTCTGACTCACCCGTTTCTTCCCTCCAAAGAAGATCCAATGTAGGAGCGAGCTTGCTCGCGATGCGAACACCGCGGTGTGTCTGGATGATCGCAGTGATGCAATCGCGAGCATCGGAACGCCGCCCGGCCCGCTCCCACAAAGGTTCCCTGCACATCGAGAAAAATCTCCTTACAATCCCCCCTTTGTTAGCTGCCTAAGCAAGGATTCTGCATGCAAGCCGCCAACCTGCGTCGCGGGTACATATTGGGCCTGAGCGCCTACATCATCTGGGGATTGTTCCCGCTCTACTTCAAAGCCATTGCCGACGTACCTGCCGTAGAAATCATCATCCACCGGGTACTCTGGTCGGCGCTGTTCGGCGCCTTGCTGCTGATGGTCTGGAAGCATCCGGGCTGGTGGCGTGAACTGCGCGAAAACCCGCGGCGGCTGGCAGTCCTTGCATTGAGCGGCACATTGATTGCGGCCAACTGGCTGACCTACGTCTGGTCGGTGAATAACGGACGCATGCTCGAGGCCAGCCTTGGTTACTACATCAACCCGCTGGTGAACGTTCTGTTGGGTATGCTGATCCTTGGCGAACGCTTGAGACGCCTGCAGTGGGTTGCCGTCGGACTGGCCACCGTTGGCGTTGCGCAACAGGTCTGGCAAGTCGGCAGCCTGCCGTGGGTGTCGCTGGTGTTGGCGCTGACGTTTGGCTTCTACGGGTTGATCCGTAAACAGGCTCCGGTCAAAGCATTGCCCGGGCTGGTGGTGGAAACCTGGATGCTGGTGCCGATTGCCCTTGCCTGGTTGCTCTTTAATCCAACCGCTACCAGCGCGCAAGCAGCGTTCTGGACTACGTCCGAAGCCTGGTGGCTGGTCGCTGCCGGCCCGGTAACGCTGGTGCCGCTGGTCAGTTTCAACGCTGCGGCACGGCATCTGCCCTACACCACCCTCGGTTTCCTGCAATACCTGGCGCCGACGCTGGTGCTGCTGCAAGCCGTACTGCTGTTCGGCGAGCACCTGTCGTCCAGCACGCTGGTGGCCTTCATGTTTATCTGGGCAGGTCTGGCGGTTTACAGCGTCGACGCCTGGATGAGTTTGCGCCGCCGTCGCTGATCAAAAAACGCACAAACCCTTGCAGGCCACGACCGACGTGGCCTGCAAGCATCCTTCCCAAGGTTATCCACAACGTGATCCCCGCCGTTTGTGCACAAGCCCTTGAAACTGCTGGTTTTTTGATCAATCCCTGATGAGCCCCGGCCGGCGTCGGCTGGCGACGTATCTCTACAGGTTATCCACAGGCGGGTGCACGCTTTACTTGGATAACCCGTTCACGGCTCGCTGCGCAGCACCAACTCCACCATCAAATCATCGGCCAGGGTCTCCAGCCGCGACTGCAGCACGTCCAGGGAAAGGGTCAGCGGTACCGCAAGAATCGCTTCGGCGTGGAACAGCGGCTCGCTGCTCATCGGCGCCGGGCGTACGTCGGTTACCAAGCGCTCAAGGTTGACCCCCTGCTCACTCAATAAACGCGTGATGTCACGGACTATTCCCGGCCGGTCGTTACCAACCAGCTCCATGGCAATCGGCTTCCAGGTGCAGGATTGTTCGATACTGCTTTCTGCTATCAGCACTCGAATCCCTTGAGCGGACAACGCCTGAAGTGCATCGACCAGTTCGTCGTAGCCCTCAGCCGGCACGCCCACCCGAAGGATCCCGGCAAACTGCCCGGCCATCCGTGACATGCGGCTCTCCAGCCAGTTACCACCATGCTCGGCAATGCATTGGGCGATGCGCTCGACCTGGCCGGGCTTGTCCGGGGCGAATACGGTGAGTACGAGGTGGTCCATGGCGCAGCCCTCTTGTCATGACTTTTGTTATAGAAAGGCAAGTATAGGCAAGGGACCCAATTCAGCGCGGTGGCAAAAAAATCAAAGCCCCATAGCAGTGAATCCAATATTATGTGTACAAGTTTTTAGATTTATCTGGAACAATCCAATAGTTTTTTGAGAACATCCTATCCCCCGGCGTGACCGGACAGCCTGGCCGGGTCGCTAAACGACGTAATTAGTCTAATTTTCACAACCGCAATTCATCATGTAGTATGCCGCAGCGCGCACTACATAACGTTGGATCGATGTCTGCCCAGGCGCCATCACAACCCTCAAAGCCCCCGTCAGCAAGGCTTTACGCCGTTGATTGGAACCACCCAGCCGCCAGCAATGGCATGTACTGGTAGAGGGGTTTGTGGTTTAAATGGCCAGAGGCTTCATTGTCAAATTGAAGAGCTGAAAAGCGAAATAGCTGAGCAGAGTGAGGCAAGCAATGACTGAACACGTTCAAGTCGGTGGCCTGCAGGTCGCCAAAGTCCTGTTCGACTTCGTGAACAACGAAGCCATTCCCGGTTCCGGCCTCACCGCCGACAAGTTCTGGGCCGGTGCCGACAAGGTTATTCACGACCTGGCGCCGAAGAACAAAGCCCTACTCGCCAAACGCGACGACCTCCAGGCGAAAATCGATGCCTGGCACCAGTCCCGTGCTGGTCTTGCACACGACGCTGTGGCTTATAAGGCCTTCTTGCAAGACATCGGTTATCTGCTGCCAGAAGCGGCCGATTTCCAGGCAACGACGCAAAACGTCGACGACGAAATCGCCCGTATGGCCGGCCCACAGCTGGTGGTTCCGGTGATGAATGCCCGCTTCGCCCTCAACGCTTCGAACGCCCGCTGGGGTTCGTTGTACGACGCGCTGTATGGCACTGATGCCATCAGCGAGGCAGACGGCGCGGAAAAAGGCAAAGGCTACAACAAGGTTCGCGGCGACAAGGTCATCGCCTTCGCCCGCGCCTTCCTTGACGAAGCCGCGCCATTGGCTGCCGGCTCTCACGTCGATTCCACCGGCTATAAAATCGTTGACCGTAAACTGGTAGTCGCACTTAAAGGCGGCAGCAACACTGGCTTGCGCAACGACGCACAGCTGATCGGCTTCCACGGCGATGCTGCGGCGCCGACCGCGATCCTGCTGAAAAACAACGGCCTGCATTTCGAAATCCAGATCGACGCCAGCACACCGGTCGGCCAGACCGACGCCGCCGGCGTCAAAGACGTCCTGATGGAAGCCGCACTGACCACCATCATGGACTGCGAAGACTCCGTGGCCGCCGTCGATGCCGATGACAAAGTGGTGATCTACCGCAACTGGCTCGGCCTGATGAAAGGCGATCTGTCGGAAGAAGTCGCCAAGGGTGGCAAGACCTTCACCCGCACCATGAACGCCGACCGCACCTACACCGCCCCGGACGGTAGCGAACTGAGCCTGCACGGCCGCTCGCTGTTGTTCGTGCGCAATGTGGGCCACTTGATGACCATCGACGCGATCCTCGACAAGAACGGCAACGAAGTGCCGGAAGGCATCCTCGACGGCCTGGTCACCAACCTCGCGGCGCTGCACAGCCTTAACGGCAACACCACCCGCAAGAACAGCCGTACCGGTTCGGTCTACATCGTTAAACCGAAAATGCACGGTCCGGAAGAAGCGGCGTTCACCAACGAGCTGTTCGGGCGCATCGAAGACGTGCTCGAGTTGCCGCGCAATACCCTCAAAGTCGGCATCATGGACGAAGAGCGGCGTACCACGATCAACCTCAAGGCCTGTATCAAGGCTGCCAGCGAGCGCGTGGTCTTCATCAACACCGGCTTCCTCGACCGTACCGGTGATGAAATCCACACGTCCATGGAAGCCGGCGCGATGGTGCGCAAGGCTGACATGAAGGCTGAAAAGTGGATCAGCGCCTACGAAAACTGGAACGTCGACATCGGCTTGAGCACCGGCCTGCAAGGTCGTGCGCAAATCGGTAAAGGCATGTGGGCCATGCCCGACCTGATGGCTGCCATGCTCGAGCAGAAAATCGCTCACCCGCTGGCCGGCGCCAACACCGCCTGGGTGCCTTCGCCGACCGCCGCTGCGCTGCACGCGCTGCATTACCACAAGGTTGACGTGTTCGCCCGTCAGGCCGAACTGGCCAAGCGTCCTCGTGCATCGGTGGACGATATCCTGACCATCCCGCTGGCAAACAACCCCAACTGGACAGCGCAACAGATCCAGAACGAACTGGACAACAACGCCCAGGGCATCCTCGGTTACGTGGTGCGCTGGATCGACCAGGGCGTGGGCTGTTCGAAAGTGCCGGACATCAACGACGTCGGCCTGATGGAAGACCGTGCGACGTTGCGTATCTCCAGCCAGCACATCGCCAACTGGCTGCGTCACGGCATCGTCACCGAAGCCCAGGTGCTGGAAACCCTCAAGCGCATGGCCCCGGTGGTTGACCGCCAGAACGCCAGCGACCCGCTGTACCGTCCGTTGGCACCGAACTTCGACAGCAACATAGCCTTCCAGGCGGCGGTCGAACTGGTGATCGAAGGCACCAAGCAGCCAAACGGCTACACCGAGCCGGTCCTGCACCGTCGCCGTCGCGAGTTCAAGGCTGCCAATAGCCTGTGAATAAGCGTTAGCGACATGAAAAAGCCCTGATCGAGAGATCAGGGCTTTTTTATTTGAAACAGGCTGCGATCTTTTCAGTGGCTCACACGTCCATCCCCAGCTGATGCTTGACCAGCGCCAACAGCTCTTTGCTGTCGATGGGCTTGAGCAGAAAATCCACCACGCTCAAGTGCATGGCATCAATGACATCCCGGGCCTTGGCGTCACCGGAAACGATGATGATCGGCAACGCCGCCCGTTCCGACTCACGCACTTCGCGGACCAGCTCCAGACCATCGATGTGACGCATCCGCAGATCAGTGATGAGCAACCCGATCGACTTGTTCGAATCCAACAGTTTGAGTGCGCTTTCGCCACTGGCTGCCGTCATGCTGCGGATGCCATCAAGCGCAAGAATTTCCGAAAGCAGCTCGCGTGTGTCCTTGTCGTCGTCGACGATCAGCACACGTTGTGCCGGCAAATCCGGTTCGTGCATGACCGCACTCAACGCTTCACGCTCGGCATCGCTCAAAATATCGTGGTCGGACATAAATCTCTCTACATATTCGGATTAATCCCCTAGCACCATGGTCGGACATCGCTAAGCAGAACTTAAATGTGCGCTTCGCCGAATAGTTTTCCAAGTGGGCTAACCAGCGGTTTTGCGCATTAATAGCGTAGGGTATTTCCGAAATTTCGCTTCCTGCACCGCGACCTAGACTTACGTCCAATGGGCACTCTTCGCACAGGGGCCGACCATGGCAGTGACTCCGACAACAACAAATCGAAAAAGACTGCGGTAATGGTTATGAGTAAAGCGGATGCCTTCACCCAGGCAGGGAAAACAGCAGTGCTGCAGAACATCCAGGGCACCTTGCAGTTCCTTCAGCGTTTCCCGCCGTTCAACCAGATGGAACACGCACACCTGGCCTACCTGGTCGAACAATGCCAACTGCGCTTCTACGGCCCGGGCGAGAGCATCATCAAGCCCGCGGACGGACCGGTTGAGCATTTTTACATCGTCAAACAGGGCCGGGTGGTCGGCGAACGTCCGCACACGGCCAAGGGTGGCACCGAAACCACTTTCGAAATCACCACCGGCGAGTGTTTCCCCCTCGCCGCACTGCTGGGGGAGCGTGCGACCCGTACCGAACACCTGGCCGCCGAAGACACCTTTTGCCTACAGTTGAACAAGTCGGCCTTCATCAAGCTGTTCGCCCTTTCCAGCACGTTTCGCGACTTTGCCCTACGTGGCGTCAGCAGCCTGCTGGATCAGGTCAACCAGCAAGTCCAGCAAAAAGCCGTGGAAACCCTCGGCACCCAGTACTCGCTCAATACCCGCCTCGGCGAATTGGCCATGCGCCATCCCGTGACCTGTAGCCCTGCGACCCCACTGCGTGAAGCCGTGACCCTGATGCACGAGCAACAGGTCGGCAGCATTGTGGTGGTCGATGAGCAGAAAGCCCCGCTGGGGATTTTCACCCTGCGCGACTTGCGTCAGGTGGTCGCCGATGGCACCAGTGACTTCAATCAGCCCATCGACCGGCACATGATCCACGCGCCGTTCTTCCTGACGCCGGACCACAGCGCGTTCGATGCGGCCATTGCCATGACCGAACGGCACATCGCCCACGTCTGCCTGGTGAAAGACCAACGCTTGTGCGGCGTGGTCTCGGAACGCGACCTGTTTTCCTTGCAACGCGTCGATCTGGTGCACTTGGCACGCACCATTCGCAGTGCGCCACGGGTGGAAAACCTGGTGGCGCTGCGCGGTGAAATCGGCCAACTGGTCGAGCGCATGCTCGCCCACGGCGCATCCTCGACCCAAATCACCCACATCATCACCTTGCTCAACGATCACACCGTGTGCCGGGTCATCGAGCTGACGCTGGCCGATAAAGGCGACCCCGGCATACCGTTCAGTTGGCTGTGCTTCGGCAGCGAAGGCCGCCGCGAGCAAACGCTTTACACCGATCAGGACAACGGAATTCTCTTCGAGGCGCGCGATGCCGTGCAGGCGGCCGAGATTCGCAGCAAGCTGTTGCCGATCGCCCAGCAGATCAATCAGAGCCTGGCGCTCTGCGGCTTTGCGCTGTGCAAGGGCAATATCATGGCTGGCAACCCGGACCTGTGTTTGTCCCGTGCCGAATGGGCGCGGCGTTTTGCGGCGTTTATCCGCGAAGCAACGCCCGAGAATTTGCTCGGGTCGAGTATCTACTTCGACCTGCGGGTGGTCTGGGGCGATGAGCAAGGCTGCGAGCAATTGCGCCGTGCGATTCTCGATCAGGTGGCAGACAATCGGCTGTTCCAGCGCATGCTGGCCATGAACGCCCTGCGCCAACGCCCGCCTGTTGGGCGTTTCCGCGAGTTCGTGCTGGAGAAAAAGAACGGTGAAAAAGCCACTCTCGACCTGAAAGTCCAAGGGCTGACCCCGTTTGTCGACGGTGCCCGGCTATTGGCGCTGGCCAATGGCATCGGGGTCAACAATACGCTGGAGCGCTTTCGTCAACTGGTGGCCAAAGGAGTCATCGACCCGCTGGACGGTGCGGCCTATGAAGAGGCCTATCACTTCATCCAGCAAACCCGCATGCAGCAGCATCAGCGACAGACCCGTGAGAACCTGCCCTATTCCAATCGGGTCGATCCGGACAGCCTGAATCATCTGGACCGGCGCATCCTGCGTGAGTCCCTGCGCCAGGCTCAACGCCTGCAAAGCAGCCTGACCCTGCGGTATCAGCTATGAAGCTGTTTTCCTGGCTGCGCCCCGCCGGACCGACATTGACAGCCGCGCAGCAACAGCGCCTGGACCAACTGCCAAGCGCCCCGACGCTGGGCGAATGCAGCCTGCGCGAGCAACGCTGGGTGGTGGTCGATCTGGAAACCACCGGGTTGAACCTGAACAAGGACGTGGTGCTGTCGATCGGTGCCGTGGTGATCGAAGACGGTGCGATCGATTTCAGTCAGCAGTTCGAGCGAACCTTGCAGCGCAACAACCATAAACTCGGGCCTAGCGTGTTGCTTCATGGTTTGGGCCCCAGCGCGATCGCCGCTGGCAGCGATCCTCGGGACGCGTTGCTGGATTTCATGGAGTTCGTCGGTGACAGTCCGTTGCTGGCGTTTCATGCGCCGTTCGACCAGCACATGCTCGGTCGCGCCTTGAAGGACAGTCTGGGTTATCGCTTGCAGCATCCGTTCCTTGATGTGGCCGACATGGCGCCACTGCTGTGCCCACAGGCGAACATCCGCGAAGCCGGACTGGACGACTGGATCAAGTGGTTCAAGCTGCAAGTCTTCGAGCGCCATAACGCCAGTGCCGACGCCATGGCCACCGCTGAGTTGGTGTTGATCCTGTTCAACCGCGCGCGAACGCAACAGATTCACAGCCCGCTGAATCTGCAACAGCGGTTGAGCCAGTGGAAACGCCGGCAGCAAGGCCATTCCTTTTAAGAGCGCCGCAATCCCCTGTAGCAGCTGGCGCAGCCTGCGTTCGAGGACGAAGTCCTCGCAAATCTTGCCTACGTGATTTGCTTGAAAGAACACGTTGCCTGATTTACGACCGCTTCGCCCGAGCGCGGACCGAGCCGAACGCAGCCTCGCAGGCTCGGCAGCTGCTACGGGAGTTGGAGCACAAAGAGGTGTAAATACTAAGCTGCGATGGCGACTTCATGGGTGCCATCAAACCCCTCGCCAGCCGCGCCGGAACTTACTAGGCTAGACCTCTGCCCCATGCTCCCTGAATACAGCCGAGGAATGTCCATGTCCGCCCCCAGCATGACCTTGTTCCACAACCCTGCTTCGCCCTACGTGCGCAAAGTGATGGTGCTGCTGCATGAAACCGGTCAACTGGACCGCGTGGCGCTGCAGCACAGCCAATTGACCCCGGTCAGCCCCGACGCCGCGTTGAATCAGGACAACCCACTGGGCAAGATCCCGGCGCTGCGCCTGGACGACGGTAACGTGTTGTACGACAGCCGGGTGATCCTCGAATACCTCGATCAGCAACATGTCGGCAATCCGCTGATCCCTCGTGAAGGCACGGCACGCTGGCGGCGCCTGACCCTGGCTGCACTGGCCGACGGGATCATGGACGCCGCGGTGCTGATCCGTTACGAACTCGCCCTGCGCGCCCCGGAGAAACACTGGGACCAATGGCTCGACGCCCAGCGCGACAAGATCCGCCGGGCCCTGGCGGTGCTGGAAGCCGACGCCATCGCCGAGCTGACCAGCCATTTCGACGTCGCGGCCATCAGCGTTGCCTGCGCCCTTGGATATCTGGACTTGCGTCATTCGGACCTGGAGTGGCGCAAGAGCAATCCGCAACTCAGCGCCTGGTATGCCGAAGTAAGCCAGCGGCCGTCGATGCTGGCGACCGTGCCGAAGGTTTAGCAGCACCTGCCGACCTGAGGGAGCGGGGCTTGCCGATGAGGGCATCACCCCGCTCCAACGCAAACAACCCGGCAATCTGCATCACCAACCACTCAGCCTGCAACTGGTCCTCGCGCAACCCCAGCGACCTACTCATACACCACCTCCGGCTTGGCGATCTTGCCTTGGCCAATCCCGTACCAGTCCAGTTTGCGCGTCAGCACCATAAACACGCCCAGCAAGCCGAACAGCAGCAGCGAGCCCATCAACAGCGCGTAATCCTCGGCACTCAACAAGCCGTAAAGCAAACCGTAGAGCGCCGCCAATCCCGCCGAAAAACTCAACCCGTGGCGCGCACTGCGCAGCACATGGCAAACATAGAAACCGATCAACAACACGCAGGCAGCGGCCGACAGCAGATACGCCAGGGCAAAGCCGATGTGCTCGGAGAGTGACAACAACAGCAGGTAGAAGAACGCCAGCGCCACGCCCACCAAGGCGTATTGAACCGGGTGTACCGCGAGGCTTTTCAGCACTTCGAACAGAAAGAACCCGGCAAAGGTCAGCACGATAAACAGCAGCGCGTATTTGATCGCTCGATCGCTTTTGAGGTACTGATCCACCGGGTCGATGAAGCTGACACCGAAACTGCGGCTTTTGAACTCTTCACAGCTGGAATGGGACAAGCAGCTATTGAGCGCCTCTTCCAGATTGGTGGAAAAGAACGAGGTCTGCCAATTGGCGCTGAAACCTTCAGCACTTATCTCACGCTGGGCCGGCAGGTAGTTGCCGATAAAGCTCGGATGCGGCCAGTTGGCTTTCAAACTGACTTTGCTGGTTTTACCCACCGGGGTGATCTGCAACTGACCGGTGCCTTGCAGACGCAGGTCAAAACCGAAGGCCAGTTCTGTGGCTTTGTTCGCATCCAGCATCGGCAGCCTGGCGTGCACGCCCTCGCCCAGCCAGTCCACTTGCGTACCCGGAACAAAGTCCAGGCTTTGGTCATCGAGTTCAAGCTTCAAGGCGTTTTCGATGCCACGAATATCGCTGATGCCCACGGTCAGGAACGGCTGGTCGAACTGGTAGTCGGAAAAGTCCTCCTTGATGCCCAAGTGCTCCGGGATAGAGAAGTGCCCGCTGATCCGGTTATCCGCGTGAAACAGCCGCGCCTCGTAAATGCCACGGGCGCGCAGTTCGGTTTGAACCTGGCCATCGAGTTCGAAACGTTCAGGAAGGAAATACAGTCGCCCCCGTTCCTGAGTCGTTTCCTGATAACGCTCGCTGGTTTTTTCGTTGGTTTTCCAGGTCCGGACCGCCTTGCGATACGGCACCACCATCAGCGGGCCGCTCAATTGCTGGCTGTAGCTGGAACTGCGGGCGATGTCCTCAAGGACACCGTTGCGCAGTTGCTGGCGGTCAAAAATCACCCCGCTGATCATCAGCAATGGAATCATCAACAGCACAATCAGAAGGGCAATCGCCCCAAGTTTTATGGCCAAGCTGCGGTTCATGGGTTCTCTCCCTGTTCGAATGAGGGAGAGTCTGGAAGATGGGTGTGAGGGCTTTATGGGGGGAATGTGGAGAGTGTGTGGAGAAGCTACCAATCGTTCCCACACAGAACGATCAGCGGGGTAAGCGCAACGTCACCTCGACGCCGTTCGGCACATTGCCGACATGCAACTCCCCCCCATGCAACTTGACTACTTCTTCAACGAAGTTAAGCCCCAGGCCCGTGCTTTTGCGTCCACTGTCCGGACGTGGCAGTGAATAGAAGCGTTCGCTCAAACGCCCCAGGGCGTAATCCGGAATCGGTTCGGCCTGATTGAACAGTTTGAATTCGACCTGCTCGGCATGACGTTCGGCGGTGAAGCGCAAGACGCCGTGGGACGGGGAGAAATCCAGAGCGTTCTCCAGCAGATTGCCCAGCGCCTGACGCAGTAGAAACGGTTCGCCCAGCACATCCAGGTCCGTTGAAATCTGCGTCTCGATCTTCAACTGCTTGCGCTCGATGCGCGCATGCTGACCGCTGAGCAACTCATCGACCAATGCTGCCAACGGCACTGGCACGCGCTCCTCCAGCCCTTGACGCTGTTCGACTTGCGCCAGGTTCAGCAAGCGTTCGATCAACTGCTGCATCCGCGCGCTTTCGCTGTCGATATTGCTGACAAAGCGCTGTTGTTGTGTTGCCGGCATCTCGCCTTGCAGCAACTCGGCGGCACCACGAATCGCCGCCAACGGACTCTTCAATTCATGGGTCAGGGTGTGCACGTAACGTTCGACGTAAGCCTTGCCCTCCAACTGCGTGCGCATGTGCTCCACCGCTGTGGCCAGTTGCTCCAGCTCCCCCCCGCGATAATGCGGCAGCTCGGCCCGCCGGCCTTCGCTGACCGCCTGGGCGTAGGCGGTCAAACGCCGCAATGCGACGCTCAGCCACCAGGACAACGCCGCCCCGAAGAGCAAGCCAAGGCCGATCAACCCGGCGCCGTACCAGAGCAATCGACGTTCGGTGCGGTCGACGTAAGGCTGCAATGAGCTGTTGGGCTTGGCCACGGTGACAACGCCGATGATCTGCCCGTTATCGCGGATCGGCGCGCCAACGTGCATCACCGAAGAAGTGGCATCGTCAGCGATGCTGCGGGTCGAACGTGCACCGTATTCGCCGCGCAAGGTCAGGTACACATCGTTCCAGCGCGAATAGTCCTGGCCCACTGCTGCGTCGCTGGAGTCCAGCACCACGATGCCCTTGGCATCCGTGACGTAGATACGGTGGTTGACCGAATTTTTTGGCAACCCCCAGATCGTCGCCGCCGGTTGCCGCTCACCGTAAGCCTTGAGCAATTCGGGCCAGCGATTCTGGTTGAGGGTGCCCGCCTTGAAGTCGTCGCGCAGGATTTCGGCCATTAGGTTGGCGGTGTCCACCAGGGTTTCTTCGGTGGACTGGCGTACGCCGGGGCGGATTTCTTCCATCACCGTGCTGAGCACGAAATAACCGGTCAGGCCGATGAACAGTACATAGACCAGGAAAATCCGGATTCCCAACGGCATCAGCTATTCCCCGGGCTGTAGCTGTAACCGAGGCCACGGTGAGTCTGGATCGGCTCCGCACTGGCAGCCACCAAACGCAACTTGGCGCGCAGGCTTTTGATGTGGCTGTCGATGCTGCGCTCATAACCCGCATCGGCGGCGACCCCCAGCGCATCGAGCAATTGCTCGCGGCTGAAGACTCGCTCAGGTTGCTCCAGTAAACACTGCAACAGACGGAATTCGTGGCGGGTCAGGCCCAGGGGTTGACCGCGATAGCTGATCAGCACGCGGTCGGTGTCGACCTGGAACACGGCGCTGGACGACTCGTTCACCGCGCGCGGCGCCATGCGTTTGAGAATCGCCCGGACGCGCGCCGCCACTTCCCGAGGGCTGAACGGCTTGACCACGTAATCGTCGGCGCCGATCTCCAGCCCCACGACCCGATCGATCTCGCCGTCGCGGGCACTGAGGAACATCACCGGCACTTCGCTGAAACGCCGCAATTGCTTGCACGTCTCGAAGCCGCTGATGTCCGGCAGGCCGATATCCAGAATGATCAAGTCCGCCGGTGTCGCGCGCTGATGCTCAAGCGCCGCCGCGCCGAGGCTCAACCAAGTGGTGGTGAAGCCCTCGCCCTGCAAGGCAAAAATCAGCGTGTCGGCAATTGCCGCTTCGTCTTCGACAATCAGGATATGAGGCATGGCATCCAAGCCCGGCAATTAAGTGGGCGAACGGTGCCCCAAGGCTGATTCGGCGTCAATCAGCAGTCAGGCTTATCCGCGACAAAGCGCCTGGCCGGGTTCACCGCCGCGCCAAACTCACGTAATGCCTTGGCACCGATCAGCAGCGGGTAATTGAAACTGCTGCGGTCGGTCAGGTTGACCTCGACCGTGCGCTTGATGCTGCCAAGACACAGCTCCAGCTCGACGACCGGACGCTTGGCGACGTCCGCCGTGTCCTTGTCATCTTCCTCGTCGGCGCGGCTTTTGATTTTGCTGATGCGCAAGACTTTGTGTTCGAAGACCTTGTTGCTCGCATCCTTGGTGCCCAAACGGAAGCGCACCCAGTCTTCGCCATTGCGGGTGAAGGTTTCGATGTCCTTGGCCGACAGGGACGCCGTCAGCGCGCCGGTATCCATCTTGGCCTTGAGGACCTGGCCACCGATTTCCGGCAGCTTGATGTATTCGTAACGACCATAAAGGGTCGGCTCGGCGGCCATGACCGGCAGAGCCAGAAGGGCTAACAATGCGAGGACAGATTTCACGTAATGGATTCCCTGGGATTAGGACGACGGGATTTTAGACCGCAGTTGTAATGATCGTTCGAGCATACCCAGACAAAAGTGAAACATTCGTCAGCCACCCGGATTTGGCCTCCGGGCCGAAGCTGCTTATCATTGCGCGCCCAAACGCTTCCAAGAGTCATTTATGCGCCGCCTGCTCACCGGCTGTTTCGCTACCTTGCTGCTGTTGCTCAACACCCTGGTCCTGTTCGGCCCGTTGATGGTGTTTGCCCTGCTGAAACTGCTCTTGCCGGGGCGCTTTCGTGATGATGCCAGCGCGGCAGTGATGTGGATTGCCGAGACCTGGGCCGAAATCGACAAACTGATTTTCGCCCTGTGCATCCCCACGCAATGGGACATTCGCGGCGGCGAAGGCCTGCGGGTCGACACCTCTTACCTGGTGATCAGCAATCACCTGTCCTGGGTCGACATCCCGGCGCTGATCCAGACGCTCAACCGGCGCACGCCGTTCTTCAAGTTCTTCCTGAAGAAAGAACTGATCTGGGTGCCGTTTCTGGGCCTGGCCTGGTGGGCACTGGATTACCCGTTCATGAAGCGCTACAGCAAAGCTTTCCTGGCCCGGCACCCGGAACTGCACGGCAAGGACCTGGAGATCACCAAAGCCGCCTGCGAGCTGTTCAAGCGCCAGCCGGTGAGTGTGGTCAATTACCTGGAAGGCACTCGCTTCACACCAGCCAAACGCACCGAACAGCAATCGCCGTTCAAGCACTTGCTCAAGCCCAAGGCCGGCGGCGTCGCGTTTGTATTGGCGGCGCTGGGTGAACAGCTGGATGCGGTGCTCGATGTGACCGTGGTGTATCCACAGGCGAAGATTCCGGGTTTCTGGGATCTGATCAGCGGTGCAGTGCCAAGGGTGATCATCGACATCAAGACCCGTGAGCTGGATCCTGCGTTGTGCCAAGGTGATTACGAAAACGATCCGGCGTTTCGCCAGAGCGTCCAGAACTGGGTCAACCAGCTCTGGACCGAGAAGGACTCACGCATCGAGGCGTTGCGCGCCGAGCGGGCTGAATCAACCGTCGGCGCCCCAGATCCCGCCGAGGCTGTTGAGTAGCGAACCGCCGACACCCTGTTGACCGAGGAACTGCAGCAGGATCGGGGTAAACTGGCCGATCATGCCGCCGTCCATGCCCAGCGCGCTGAAGGCGCTGCTCAGGTCATTGGTGTTCTTCACGTTATCCAGGTTGCCCAGGACGCTGTCCAGAGGCGACGACTTGCCGGACGAGCCACCGAGCAGTCCGCCCAGCATACCCAGACCACCGCCAGCCGACAGCATGCCCAACCCCGGCGCGTCTTGGGTCAACTGTGAATAGTCGGTCGAGCTCAACTGGTTCTTTGCCAGACCCAGCATCGCGCTCGTGCCACCGATGGCCTGCTCCGGGGTCACGTTCAGCACACTCAGCGCGCTCAACAGGCCTGCTGCCTGCGGGGCCGGTGTTGCGGCAGCCGTCTCGTCGTCGTCCTGCATGCCGGACACAACACCCGCCACATCGTTCAGGCTGAAGCCGGCAGCGAAGACCGGGCCGGTCGCCAGGGTCATGAGCGAAGCCAAAACAAAACCACGTGAAATCTTCATCGAAACCAACTCCTGAACCCTGAAAGCCACCCGAATGCGGGCGGAAAACTGCTGGTTTGACCGGAATGGGTCAGGCATTGTTCCGTGGCTACGCCCCCCTTTTTAGCGCTGCAACGATCCAGCGTTTCGCCAGAGCGTCCAGAACCGGGTCAACCCGTTCTGGACCGAGAAAGACTCACGCATCGACGCCTTGCGCGCCGAGCGGGTTGAATCAGCCGCCGACGCCCCAGATCCCGCCGAGGCTGTTGAGTAGCGAACCGCCAACGCCCTGCTKACCGAGGTATTGCAGCAGGATCGGGGCAAACTGGCCGATCATGCCGCTGTCCATGCCCAAAGCGGTGAAGGCGTTGTTCAGGTCACTGGTGTTCTTCACGTTGTCCAAGGCGCTGTCCAGGCCTGTCGACTTACCCGGCGAACCACTGAGCAGACCGCTCAAGCCACCCAGGCTGCCCAATGCATTGCTGCCCGACAGCTGATCAAGACCCGGCACTTGATTGGTCAACTGGGAATAATCGGACGCGCCCAACTGATTCTTCGCCAGCCCCAACATGGCTCCCGTGCCACCAATCGCCTGCTCCGGGGTGACGTTCAGCGAACTCAGCGCACTCAACAAGCCTGCTGCCTGCGGGGTCGGTGCAGCGGCAGCCGTCTTGTCGCTGCCCTGCATACCAGACACGGCACCGGCCACATCGTTCAGGCTGAAGCCTGCGGCGAAGACCGGGCTGGTCGCCAGCGTCATGAGCGAAGCCAAAGCAAAACCGCGGGAAATCTTCATCGAAACCAACTCCTGAGCCCTGAAAACCACCTGCAATCAGGTGGTGGAAACCAGCCGTTCAGCTGGTCGCGACATTACGTGTTGCCGGCCATTGTGCGCCGCACCGGCTTGCGTGAAATCTAGCCGAAAAACAATTTTCCTGCGCTGCATCCGATCTCTGACCCACTGCGTATATCAAGCACGGACAGACATTCCTGGCCGATTCCTCACCTAGGACAATCACCATGAAGCGCACTTCGATTAAAGCCCCGTTGATCGCCAGCCTGCTGAGCCTGGCCGTGACCTGCGGTTTGACCCTCAACAGCGTGCACGCGGCGGACATGAGCCACGACTCTGTAATGGTCGGCGGACAAGCCATGATGCCGAGCAAGGACATCATCGATAACGCCGTGAACTCGGCGGATCACACCACTCTGGTCGCCGCGGTGAAAGCCGCCGGCCTGGTCGATACCCTCAAGGGTAAAGGCCCGTTTACCGTGTTCGCACCGGTCAACTCGGCGTTCGCCGCCCTGCCCGCCGGCACCGTCGACACCCTGCTCAAACCCGCGAACAAAGCCACGTTGAGCCACATCCTCACCTACCACGTGGTCGCCGGCAAACTCGACATGGCGACGCTGGCCCAGCAGATCAAGGCCGGCGGCGGTAAAGCCGAACTCACCACCGTCAGCGGCGGCAAGCTGTGGGTGACGATGAACGGCCCGCACAACATCACCCTCAAGGACGAAAAAGGCGCCACCGCCGACATCACGACCTATGACGTGTACCAATCCAACGGCGTGATTCAAGTCATCGACAAAGTGCTGATGCCGAAAAGCTAAGCACTGACGCCGGCCCTGTCGATCAGGGCCGGCGCTGCCTTGAGGGCTGTCGCCGTGAATGGAACAACAACGTGCCGTGAACTAACCTCAGCCTGCAACCGACAGCGCATACCCACCGGGATTACTTGGAGAACGGTCATTTCCACCGCCGACGCTGAACCGCTCAGACAGCTACTCGCCCAATGTTCACTGGGTGACCGCCGTGCGTTCGAGACGCTCTACCACAGCGTTGCACCGCGCCTGCATGGTGTAGCGCTACGCTTCATGGGACGCAGCGACCTGGCCGAAGAAGTGCTGCAGGAAAGCTTCGTGCGCATCTGGAACAACGCCTCGCGCTACCAGGCGCATTTGTCGGCGCCAATGACCTGGATGATCAACATCACCCGCAACCAGGCCATCGACCAGTTACGCAAACACCGCGACCTTCGCCTCAGCGAACGGGAAGAACAGGCGCTGGTCGACGAAGCGCCCTCGGCCCAGGAGCTACTCAGCAGCGACCGTGAAGCCAGCGCGCTGAAGCGCTGCCTGGAGACCCTTGAAGACATGCAGCGTCAATCGATCACCGTGGCCTACTTTCAGTGTTTGTCCTGTTCTGAACTGGCCGATCATCTGGCGGCGCCCCTGGGCTCGGTCAAGTCCTGGATTCGCCGTGGCATGGAGCGCCTGCGCAGGTGCCTTGAATCATGAACTATCAAAACCAGCACTTGCGCCGCGCCCTCGCCGCCGATTACGCGATTGGCCTGATGCCCGCCGCCGCGCGCCGCCGCTTCGAACAGCTGCTGCTGGACGACGCCGAACTGCGCGTCGAACTGGCCAAGTGGCAAGAAAGCCTGGCCAGCCTCAACGAACCCTTGGTGGAAGTGCCCGTGCCCGACCGGGTATGGACAGCCATCAATGCGCGGATCGAACCGCAAGAACTGCACATGCCGGCCAAACGTCCGTTCTGGAACTGGTTGCGCGTGACAGTTGCGGTCTGCTCACTGCTGGTGGCCGTGACGCTGGGTATTCTCTACAACCGTGACAGCAGCCAGTACAGCGCCACCTTGCTCAGCGCCAGCGCGCAGCCTGCCTTGCGAATCAAGGCTCACGACGATTATCTGCAAGTCGAACCGCTGGCCCTGGCCACCGTCGCCCCCGGACACAGCCTCGAGTTGTGGGCGGTTCCAGCGGATGGCAAACCGATTTCCCTGGGCGTGATCCCGGCCGGCGGCAAAGGTCGGGTCGCGTTGAGCGAGAAACAGCATGCGCTGCTGGGTAAACCGATAGCGCTGGCGGTCAGCCTGGAGCCCGAAGGCGGTTCGCCGACCGGGCAGCCGACGGGGCCGGTGTTGTATCAAGGGGCGTTGGCGGGACTCTGAATCAAGGCACAAAACAAAACCTGTGGGAGCGAGCCGGCTCCCACAGGGGATGCGCTGTCATGAATGCAAAAAAGGGCGACATCACTGTCGCCCTTTTTTCCGTCTTGCCCTAAGCCTTACGCCGCACTGAACATCTTGTGCGGATCGATCACAAACTTCTTCGGTACACCGGCATCGAATTCGCCGTAACCACGTGGTGCGTCATCAAGGCTGATGACCTCGACACCCACGATGTCGGCAATCTTGATGCGGTCCCACATGATCGCCTGCATCAGCTGGCGGTTGTACTTCATCACCGGGGTCTGGCCGGTGTGGAAGCTGTGGGATTTGGCCCAGCCCAGACCGAAGCGGATGCTCAGGCTGCCCATTTTCGCGGCTGCATCGACTGCACCTGGATCTTCTGTCACGTACAGGCCAGGGATACCGATTTTGCCGGCAACCCGAACCACGCCCATCAGCGAGTTGAGTACGGTGGCCGGTGCTTCGTGTTTCACGCCGGCATGGCCGTGACCACGGGCTTCGAAGCCCACGGCGTCGACGGCGCAGTCCACTTCCGGTTCGCCCAGCAGTGCAGCGATTTGTTCGTGCAGTGGGGTGTCTGTCGACAGGTCGGCGATTTCGAAACCCTGAGCCTTGGCATGGGCCAGGCGGATCGGGTTGACGTCACCGATGATCACCACCGCAGCACCCAGCAGGCGAGCGGAAGCGGCAGCTGCCAGGCCAACCGGGCCGGCGCCGGCGACGTACACGGTGCTGCCAGGGCCAACGCCGGCAGTCACTGCGCCGTGGTAACCGGTGGGCAGGATGTCGGAGAGACAGGTCAGGTCACGGATTTTTTCCATGGCCCGGTCGCGATCCGGCAGTTTCAGCAGGTTGAAGTCGGCATACGGCACAAACGCGTATTCGGCTTGGCCACCGGTCCAGTCACCCATGTCGACATAACCATAGGCACCGCCCGGACGCGCCGGGTTAACGCTCAGGCAGACGCCGGTATGTTGCTCTTTGCACGAACGGCAACGGCCACAGGCAACGTTGAAAGGTACCGACACCAAGTCGCCGATCTGCAGGTTCTCGACACCGCTGCCCTTCTCGATCACTTCACCGGTGATCTCGTGACCCAGTACCAGGCCGGTTTGGGCCGTGGTGCGACCACGTACCATGTGCTGGTCGGAACCACAGATATTGGTGGATACCACGCGCAGGATGACGCCGTGCTCGATCTTCCTGCCGCGCGGGTCCTGCATTTTGGGATAGTCGATTTTCTGTACTTCGACCTTGCCTGCGCCGAGATACACCACACCACGATTACCAGACATGCTTTCACCTCGCTGTTGTTTTTATGTAGCGGTCGCGTCGCCAGGAATCGGCGGCGCGTTGATTGCTCGGGTTTATTGCCTGTTTGCTTTTGTGTTGTCTGTTATGCCGCCATCGCGAGCAGGCTCGCTCCCACAGTGGATCTTTGGTGTGACTGAGATCCGAGTGCTGACACGCCCCCCTGTGGGAGCGAGCCTGCTCGCGATGACGATCTAAAGAACTACTGTTCTGTTGGCGTTGAGAAACACCCGTCGTTCAATGTGATAACCCACTGCCCGGGCCAACGTCAGCCCCTCGATATCCCGGCCTTTGGCAATCAGGTCTTCGGGGTAATGGCTGTGATCCACCGCTTCCACGCCTTGGGCGATGATCGGGCCCTCGTCGAGGTCGTTGTTGATGTAGTGCGCCGTGGCGCCCACCAGTTTCACGCCCTTGCTGTACGCCTGGTGATACGGCTTGGCGCCTTTGAAACCGGGCAGCAACGAGTGATGAATGTTGATCGCCTT
Source organism: Pseudomonas sp. 05N36 (assembly GCF_056397385.1). NCBI lineage: Bacteria > Pseudomonadati > Pseudomonadota > Gammaproteobacteria > Pseudomonadales > Pseudomonadaceae > Pseudomonas > Pseudomonas sp. 05N36. The sequence continues at coordinate 29,683 of NZ_JBFTNH010000005.1, forward strand.
ACCGTCGAGCTTGCGGCACAGCTCCGGCGACAGCACTTGCATGTAGCGCGCAAGCACCACCAGTTCTGCACCGGACTCTTCGATCACCTGCCAGACCTGCCGCTCTTGTGCAGGCTTGTCGTTCGGGTCGAGCGGGAAGTGGTAATAGAGAATTCCATGCCAGTCGGCCAGCGGCTTGAGGTCCGGGTGGTTGGACACCACCGCGACCACATCCATCGCCAGTTGGCCGATGCGCTGGCGATAGAGCAAATCGTTGAGGCAGTGATCGGCCTTGGAGACCATGATCACCACTTTCGGCCGATGGTGCGGCGGGGTCAGTTCGAACACCATGCCGAACGCGTCGGTCCGTTCGGCCAGGCCTGTGCGGAATGCCTGTTCGTCGAAACTCGACGGCTGACGGAACTCCACGCGAATGAAGAAACGTGCAGACAGCCGATCATCGAAGGAGTGGTGCTCGGTAACGTAGCAACCCTGTTCGAACAGAAAGCGGGTCACCGCATCCACCGTGCCCAGGACGCTTGGGCAATGGGCAGTCAAAATCCATGTGTCTGGGGCGCGGCTCATAATGCGGTGACTCCTTTGTGGCGAGGGAGCTTGCTCCCGTCGGCTGCGTAGCAGTCGTAAATCTACGGATTCGGTCTCACTGGCGGAATGCTATAGATGGCATTGGGGCTGCTGCGCAGCCCAGCGGGAGCAAGCTCCCTCGCCACAGATCAGGCCTGGACGCTAAGGCCATACTCAGCCGCCGCATCCTGCAACCACAGCCACCAGTAATCCGAGAAGCTGCGGCGAATCAGCAGTTCCCAGGTGTCTTCAGCGGTGTGGCGGATCACCAGTTGCGACTTGGCGAACACGGTGCCCACGGCTTTGCCCACCGGGAAGTTGTTGGGGTGCACGTCGTAGCTGGTGGACTTCATCAGCACTTCGCGGACTTTCGGGCCGCTCAGCTCAAGAAGCTGCTGGCCACCGCTGACGTTGACGATGGCGATGTGCAGATCGCCCAGCGCTTCGCGCAGTTTTTTCTCGGCGGCGAATTCTTCACCGCTCGGCACGATCAGCAGCCACTCGTCCGGGCCCATCCATTGCAGGCTGGTTTCGCCTTTGGCGACCACGGTCAGCGCGACCGGCAGCTCAAGGCCCAGGGCCTTGTGCACGCCAGCGGCGAATGCCGGATTGTGGCCATCGCCACGAATGGTCAGGTGACCCAGGAGTTTTTTCTCACGCACGGTGACACCGGCGTTTTTACGGCCCTTGCCCACCAGGCTTTGCAGGCCCGCGTGGTGCAGCGACGACTCGGCCTTTGCCCCAGTGGTTGGGCGCTGTTGGTAAACGTTGGCTGTGGTCATAAAGCACCTGTCTTGAATTCTGTTGGTTCCGGCCCTGGTGGTGGCAACTTCGCCGCCATCGCGAGCAGGCTCGCTCCCACAAGGGTTACGCGATCTCCTGTGGGAGCGAGCCTGCTCGCGATGCAGTCAACGCGGTGCAGCTGCCACCCCACAGGATTCGAGGCCACTAGATGTTCTGGCGATCGCCTTTCGGATCGAAGAACACCGAAGAAACGATTTCCGCTTCGATCACGCTGCCGTCGGCCAACGGCGCGAACACGCGCTCGCCGAGGCGCTTCAAGCCGCCTTTGACCACACCCATGGCAAACGAATAGCCAAGGGAGTTGTGGGCGTAGCTGGAGGTCACGTGACCGACCATGCTCATCGGGATCGCTTGCTTGGTGTTGAACACCAGTTGCGCACCTTCCGGCAGCCATTTGGTCGGGTCGATCGGCTTGAGGCCGACCAACTGTTTGCGTTGATCACGCACACAGTCTTCACGGTTCATGCCACGCCAGCCGATCCACGAGAACGGTTTGGTGCGACCGACGCACCAGCCCATGTTCAGGTCGTCCGGGGTCATCGAGCTGTCAGTGTCCTGGCCGACGATGATGAAACCCTTCTCGGCCCGCAGGACGTGCATGGTTTCAGTGCCGTACGGCGTCAGGTTGTACTTCTTGCCAGCCTCGACGATTTTTTCCAGGACGCCCATGGCGTAGTCGGCCTGTACGTTGACTTCGTACGACAGCTCACCGGTAAACGAAATCCGGAACACCCGCGCCGGCACGCCACCGACCAAACCTTCTTTCCAGGTCATGAACGGGAAGCCGTCCCTGTCCAGATCGATGTCGGTAACTTCGCTGAGCAGCTTGCGGCTGTTCGGCCCGGACAGGGTCATAGTTGCCCAGTGGTCGGTAACCGAGGTGAAGTACACCTTCAGGTCTGGCCATTCGGTCTGGTGGTAGATTTCCAGCCATTGCAGCACGCGCGCAGCGCCGCCGGTGGTGGTGGTCATCACGAAATGGTTGTCGGCGAGGCATGCAGTAACGCCGTCGTCGAAGACCATCCCGTCTTCTTTACACATCAGGCCGTAGCGAGCCTTGCCCACGTCGAGCTTGGTCCAGGCGTTGGTGTAGACGCGGTTGAGGAACTCACGCGCATCCGGGCCTTGAATGTCGATCTTGCCGAGTGTCGAGGCATCCAGCAGGCCAACGCTTTCACGCACGGCCAGGCATTCGCGCTTGACGGCGGCATGCAGGTCTTCACCGTTTTTCGGGAAGTACCAAGGACGCTTCCACTGACCGACGTCTTCGAACTCGGCGCCGTTCTTCACGTGCCAGGCGTGCAGTGCGGTGTAACGCACTGGCTCGAAGATGTGCCCACAGTGACGACCGGCTACCGCGCCGAAAGTCACCGGCGTGTAGTTCGGGCGGAACATGGTGGTGCCCATCTGCGGGATGGTCACGTTCAGCGAACGGGCGGCGATGGCCAGACCGTTGACGTTGCCGAGCTTGCCCTGGTCAGTACCGAAGCCCAGTGCGGTGTAACGCTTGACGTGCTCGACCGACTCGAAGCCCTCGCGGGTCGCCAGTTCGATGGCGGCAGCGGTGACGTCGTTCTGCAGGTCGACGAATTGCTTCGGCGCACGTGCGGTAGCCTTTTCATGCGGCACCTGGAACAGCGCCAGAGTCGGCTCTTCGACACGGCTCAGGGCTTTTGGCAGGACGCCTTCGACCGCTTTGAAGCCGGCTTCACTGGCCGCGCGCACGCCACCTTCAAAACCGTCGGCCAGGGAATCGCCGAGACTGTAGACGCCATTGATGCCGCCCACGCAGACGCGTTTTTGCGGTGCTTCGCCCGGGATGAAACCGAGGATGTCTTCACGCCAGATCGGTTTGCCGCCCAAGTGCGACGCCAGGTGAACCACCGGGCTGTAGCCGCCGGAGCTGGCAACCAGATCGCATTCAAGCCATTCGCCAGGGCTGGTGACGGTGTGCGCCTTGACGTCGATTGCGGCAACACGAGCAGCGGTGACGCGCTTGCTGCCGCGTGCTTCGATGACGGCACTGCCGGTCAGGATACGGATGCCTTTGGCGCGTGCTTCTTCTACCAGCGCACCGCGAGGATTGCTCCGCGCATCGGCGATGGCCACCACTTGCAGGCTGGCGTCGAGCCAGTCCAGCGCCACGCGGTAGGCGTGATCGTTGTTGGTCGACAGCACCAGTTTCTTGCCCGGTGCTACGCCGTAACGGCGCACGTAAGTCGAGACGGCGCCGGCGAGCATGTTGCCCGGCACGTCGTTGTTGCCGTAGACCAGCGGACGCTCGTGAGCCCCCGTCGCCAGCACCACACGCTTGGCGCGAACCCGGTGGATACGCTGACGAACCTGGCCGATCGGTGCACGGTCGCCGAGGTGATCGGTGAGGCGCTCGTGAATGGTCAGGAAGTTGTGGTCGTGGTAACCGTTGACGGTTGCACGAGGCAACAGCAGTACGTCCGGCAAGCCTTTGAGTTCAGCGATAACGCTGGCCACCCATTCAGTCGCAGGTTTGCCGTCGAGGCTTTCACGGGAATCGAGCAGGCTACCGCCAAACTCTTCCTGTTCATCGGCCAGAATCACTCGGGCGCCGCTACGCGCAGCCGCCAAGGCAGCCGCCAGACCAGCCGGGCCACCGCCGACGATCAGCACGTCGCAGTGCTGGTTCATGTAGTCGTAAGTGTCCGGATCGTTTTCGGTCGGCGAACGACCCAAACCTGCAGCCTTACGAATGTACTTCTCGTAGGTCATCCAGAACGATTGCGGGTACATGAAGGTTTTATAGTAGAAGCCCGGTGGCATCAGCTTGCCGCCGACCTTGCCGAGAATCCCCATCATGTCGTTGTTCACGCTCGGCCAGCCGTTGGTGCTGGTGGCGACGAGGCCCTGGTACAGCGCCTGTTGAGTGGCGCGCACGTTAGGAATTTGCGTGGCTTCGGTAGCACCGATCTGCAGCACCGCGTTCGGCTCTTCAGCGCCTGCGGCGAAGATCCCGCGAGGACGCGAATACTTGAAGCTGCGACCGATGATGTCGACGCCGTTGGCCAGCAATGCAGCGGCCAGGGAGTCGCCTTCAAAGCCCTTGTAGACCTGACCGTTGAAAGTGAAGCTCAGGACTTTGTTGCGGTCGATCCGTCCACCGTTGGACAGGCGATTGATCTGGCTCATACCTTCGCTCCCAGAGCCTGCGCGGCCGCTTTCGGACTTTCAGTCTTGTCGGTGAACTGCGGCTTGGTGCCGATCTTGTAGGTTTCGAGAATCTCGTAGGTCACGGTGTCACGGGTGACGTTGAAATACTGACGGCAACCGGCAACGTGATCCCACAGCTCGTGGTGCAACCCGCGAGGGTTATCACGGAAGAACATGTAGTCGCCCCACTCCTCGTCGGTGCAGGCGCTCGGGTCCAGTGGGCGCGGGATGTGCGCCTGGCCGGATGCATGGAATTCCTCTTCGGAGCGCAGTTCGCCGCAGTGAGGACAGAAGATGTGCAACATAGGGATTTCTCCTGTTAGTGGGCAACCGCAGCAGCGCCGTGTTCATCGATCAACGCACCGCTGTGGAAGCGGTCGATGGAGAAAGGTGCAGCCAATGGGTGCATTTCACCCTTGGCAAGGCTGGCGGCAAACACGTTGCCCGAGCCTGGAGTCGCTTTGAAACCACCGGTGCCCCAACCGCAGTTGAAGAACATGTTCGGTACCGGCGTTTTCGAGATGATCGGGCAGGCGTCCGGGGTGGTGTCGACGATGCCGCCCCACTGGCGGTTCATGCGTACGCGGGACAACACCGGGAACATCTCGACGATGGCCTGGATGGTGTGCTCGATCACCGGGTACGAACCGCGCTGGCCGTAGCCGTTGTAACCGTCGATACCGGCACCGATGACCAGGTCGCCCTTGTCGGACTGGCTGATGTAACCGTGTACGGCGTTGGACATGATCACGCTGTCGATAATCGGTTTGATCGGCTCGGACACCAGCGCTTGCAGCGGGTGGGATTCGATCGGCAGACGGAAACCGGCCAGTTTGGCCATGTGCCCGGAGTTACCGGCGGTGACCACACCGACGCGCTTGGCGCCGATGAAGCCCTTGTTGGTTTCAACACCGATGCACACGCCGTTTTCCTTGCGGAAACCGATCACTTCGGTTTGCTGGATCAGGTCCACGCCCAAGGCGTCGGCTGCACGGGCAAAGCCCCAGGCCACGGCATCGTGACGGGCCACGCCGCCGCGACGCTGGACGGTAGCGCCCATCACCGGGTAGCGAGTGTTTTTCGAGCAGTCGAGGTACGGAATCTCGTCAGCCACTTGCTGAGCGGTGAGCAGTTCGCCATCGACGCCGTTGAGGCGGTTGGCGCTGACCCGACGCTCGGAATCACGGATGTCCTGCAGGGTGTGGCACAGGTTGTAGACGCCACGCTGGGAGAACATCACGTTGTAGTTCAAGTCCTGGGACAGACCTTCCCAGAGTTTCATCGCGTGTTCGTACAGGTGGGCCGATTCGTCCCACAGGTAGTTGGAACGCACGATGGTGGTGTTGCGCGCGGTGTTACCGCCGCCCAGCCAGCCTTTTTCGACCACGGCCACGTTAGTGATGCCGTGTTCCTTGGCCAGGTAATAGGCGGTCGCCAGACCATGCCCGCCGCCGCCGACGATGACCACGTCGTAGACTTTTTTCGGAGTCGGCGTGCGCCACATCCGCTGCCAGTTTTCGTGGTGGCTGAGGGAGTGTTTGAAGAGGCCGAAGCCTGAGTAGCGTTGCATAGTCATTTACTCCAAAACCGCGCTCAGCGATAAACCGGGAAGTCCGCGCACACAGCTGCCACATGCTTGGCAACATTGGCCTCGACATCGGCGTCGCCGAGGTTGTCGAGGATGTCGCAGATCCAGCCGGCCAGTTCAACGCACTGGGTAACTTTAAAGCCGCGAGTGGTGACCGCCGGGGTGCCGATACGCAGGCCCGAGGTGACGAACGGCGATTGTGGATCGTTCGGTACGGCGTTTTTGTTCACGGTGATGTGGGCACGACCCAAAGCGGCGTCGGCTTCCTTACCGGTCAGGCCCTGACGGATCAGGCTCACCAGGAACAGGTGGTTATCAGTACCGCCGGACACTACATCGTAGCCGCGTTTGATAAATACGCTGGCCATGGCCTGGGCGTTATCGATCACTTGTTGCTGGTAAGCCTTGAAACCAGGCTCCAACGCTTCCTTGAAGCACACCGCCTTACCGGCGATCACGTGCATCAGCGGGCCGCCCTGGGCACCGGGGAAGACTGCGGCGTTGAGCTTTTTCTCGATTTCTTCGTTAGCCTTGGCCAGGATCAGACCGCCACGCGGACCGCGCAGGGTCTTGTGGGTCGTGGTGGTCACCACGTCGGCATACGGCAGCGGGTTCGGGTACAGGCCGGCCGCGACCAGACCGGCAACGTGCGCCATGTCGACGAACAGCAGCGCACCCACCTTGTCGGCGATCTGACGGAAACGCGGGAAGTCCAGAGTCTTGGAGTAAGCCGAGAAGCCGGCGACGATCATCTTCGGCTTGCATTCGACGGCCAGACGCTCGACTTCGTCGTAGTCGATCAGGCCGGTTTTGGTGTCGATGCCGTACTGCACGGCGTTGTACAGCTTGCCCGAGGACGACACCTTGGCGCCGTGGGTCAGGTGACCGCCATGGGCCAGGCTCATGCCGAGAATGGTGTCGCCGGGTTGCAGCAGGGCCAGGTAAACGGCGCTGTTGGCCGACGAGCCGGAGTGCGGCTGGACGTTGGCGTAATCGGCACCGAACAGCAGTTTGGCGCGTTCGATGGCCAGCGCTTCGACCTTGTCGACGTGCTCGCAGCCGCCGTAGTAGCGCTTGCCTGGATAACCTTCGGCGTATTTGTTGGTCAGGCCACTGCCTTGCGCTTCCATGACGCGTTTGCTGGTGTAGTTCTCTGACGCGATCAGCTCGATGTGATCTTCCTGGCGCAGCTCTTCGGCATTCATCGCCGCCAGCAGTGCATCGTCGTAACCCTTGATCTGGTCTTGCTTGCTGAACATCGCGTCTCTCCCAGCGGCGGCTTTGTGCGCCTTTCGTCTCGGTGAGGCACATACCTTGCGGCAGTGCCCTTTGGAAGCGATGGTATGACCGGCGCAGACAGGTCAAATGCCTATGGACGCCACGCAAAGGTGCGTTTACGACATGACCCGGGATCAAGGGGAAAATGCTGAAGGATCATGCGGCAAGCAGGTGTTTCAAGGTTTGCAGTAGACACGCGCATAATCTCCCAAGCTGTTTGCATTTTTCCTACAGAAACAGGGCGTGTGCTCCCCTGCCAATCTTGGGTACAGTGCGCACCATCATCGACCACGGAGCCGGCCATGACCGACAAGAGCCAACAATTCGCCAGTGACAACTATTCCGGTATCTGCCCGGAAGCCTGGGCCGCCATGGAACAGGCCAATCAAGGCCACCAACGCGCTTATGGCGACGACGAGTGGACGGCGCGCGCCTCGGACGATTTCCGCAAATTGTTCGAAACCGACTGCGAAGTGTTCTTCGCCTTCAACGGCACCRCTGCCAACTCCCTGGCGCTGTCGTCGCTGTGTCAGAGCTACCATAGCGTGATCTGCTCGGAAACCGCCCACGTCGAAACCGACGAATGCGGCGCGCCGGAATTCTTCTCCAACGGCTCCAAGCTGCTGATCGCACGCACTGAAAACGGCAAGCTGACCCCGGAATCGATCCGCGAAATCGCCCTCAAGCGCCAGGACATTCATTACCCGAAACCACGCGTCGTGACCCTGACCCAGGCGACCGAAGTCGGCAGCATCTACACCCCGGAAGAAATCCGCGCCATCAGCGCCACCTGCAAGGAACTGGGCCTGAACCTGCACATGGACGGCGCGCGATTCTCCAACGCCTGCGCGTTCCTCAATTGCTCGCCCGCTGACCTGACCTGGAAGGCCGGCGTCGACGTGCTGTGCTTCGGCGGGACGAAAAACGGCATGGCGGTGGGTGAGGCGATACTGTTCTTCAACCAGAAGCTCGCTGAAGACTTCGACTACCGCTGCAAACAGGCCGGGCAACTGGCGTCGAAAATGCGTTTCCTCTCGGCACCATGGGTCGGCCTGCTGGAAAACGACGCCTGGCTCAAACACGCCCGCCACGCCAACTACTGCGCACAGTTGCTGGCCGAGCTGGTGAGCGACATTCCGGGCGTTGAACTGATGTTCCCGGTACAAGCCAACGGCGTGTTCCTGCAACTCTCGGAATCGGCCGTCGCGGCACTGACCGCCAGGAGCTGGCGTTTCTACACCTTCATCGGCAAAGGTGGCGCCCGCTTCATGTGCTCGTGGGATACCGAGGTAGAGCGCGTTCGGGAATTGGCGGCGGATATTCGGGAAGTGATGGCGGGGTAATACCCTCACCAGAATGAAATGAAACTTTGTGGCGAGGGAGCTTGCTCCCGCTCGGCGGCGAAGCCGTCGTAAATTCAGCAAACACGGCCTGCCTGACAGACCGCACTCTCAGGGTTTGGGGCTGCTACGCAGCCCAACGGGGGCAAGCCCCCTCGCCACAGGTTCTGAGCCAGAGCCAATCAGAACTCGATCCGTACATCCCCTTTCGGAATGCTGCAGCACGACAGGATGTAACCCTCGGCTTCGTCTTCTTCGGTGATCCCGCCGTTGTGCTCCATCTCGACCTCCCCGCCCAGCTTCATCACCTTGCACGTTCCGCAGATCCCCATCCCGCAGGCTTTCGGAATCAGCAGGCCAAGCTTGGAGGCGGCAGCGTGGACGGTTTCGCCTGGCGCCACACGGATGCTTTTGCCGGAGGCGGTGAATTCCACTTCATGCAGGTCGGCGGCGTCGATTGCCGGCGCGTCGGCCGCCTGTTCGGCGTGCTCCATGGCGTCCGCGCGAGCCTCCGGCGGCGTGGCACCGAAAGACTCCTCATGGTAGCGCTTCATATCGAAGCCGGCGTTCTCCAGCAGGCGCTTGACCGCATTCATGTACGGCGTCGGGCCGCAGCAGAACACTTCACGCTCAAGGAAGTCCGGGACCATCAGTTCGAGCATCTTGTGGTTCAGGTAACCGCGATACCCGGCCCATGGCTCACCGAAACCATGTTTTTCGCAGATCAGGTGCAGGCTGAAGTTTTCGATCCGCGACGCCATGTGTTCCAGCTCGCGGTGATAGATGATGTCTTTTGGCGAGCGGGCGCTGTGGATGAACGCCATATCGACATTGCCGTTAGTGTCGAAGAACCAGCGGGCCATGGACATGACCGGGGTGATTCCCACACCACCACTGAGGTACAGCACTTTCGGGTTCGGGAAGTCGATGGCGTTGAACAGCCCGACCGGCCCGTGCACCGCCAGCTCCTGGCCTTCGTGCAGGGTGTCGTGCAACCAGTTGGAAACCTTGCCGCCCGGTACGCGCTTGATGGTTACCGAAAAGCTGTAAGGCACCGACGGCGAACTGGAAATGGTGTACGAGCGCATGATCGGCACGCCCTCGATCTCCAGCTCCAGGGTGACGAACTGCCCTGGCTTGAAAAAGAACATGATCGGCTGGTCGGCCATGAAGCAGAAGGTCCGCACATCCCAGGTTTCCTGGATGACTTTGACGCAACGGACAATGTGCCGGCCATTGGCCCAGGTCTGGGTGGTGACTGGGTTCAGGAAACTATTGGACATGCTGTTCTCCACGGCCGACTGTCGGCCTCATGTTGCCGATTCTGCGCAAGGCGTGCAGTGGCCACTTACCTATCTACGACATTCACGTACTTATCGCGACCAGCCCACAACCACCGGGGGTTGAGCGTCGGGAACAGATTGGGCCATGTCGCCCATGGATAAGGTTCCAGCCTGCGCCGGCCCCACACTCGCCTCAACAGATAAACGTTGTTTTCTGCCTTGCGTAGCAACCCTGATTAACTATTCGCCGGCCACACAGATGGCCATGAGGACTTAAACGATGGACGTCACCACTACCTTGAGCTTGGGCGATCCACTGGAACCCGCACGCAAGGCCACCGCGCAGATGCTGCAAGAGCGCGAGCGTACATTTTCGCTGCCACAGCCGTTCTACTCTGATGAGCGGTTGTTCGATATCGACATGCAGGAGATCTTCCAGAAAGAGTGGCTGATCGCCGGCATGACCTGCGAAATCCCGACCAAGGGCAACTTCCTGACCCTGCAGATCGGCAAGAACCCGATCATTGTGATTCGCGGCGCAGAAGGCGTGGTCCATGCCTTCCATAACGTCTGCCGTCACCGTGGCTCGCGTCTGTGCACCAGCGAAAAAGGCAAGGTCGCCAAGCTGGTCTGCCACTACCACCAGTGGACCTACGAACTCGACGGGCGCCTGCTGTTCGCCGGCTCCGAGATGGGCGACGACTTCGACATGAAGCAGTACGGCCTCAAACCGGTCAACGTGAAGACCGCTGGCGGCTACATCTTCGTCAGCCTCGCGGAAAACCCGCCGGCCATCGATGATTTCCTGTCGACACTGAGCCATTACATGGAACCGTACGACATGGAAAACACCAAGGTGGCGGTGCAAACCACCTTGATGGAAAAGGCCAACTGGAAACTGGTGCTGGAAAACAACCGCGAGTGCTACCACTGCAACGCGTCGCACCCGGAACTGCTGAAAACCCTGCTGGAATGGGATGACGTGACCGACCCACGCGCCGACCAGGCGTTCAAGGACCACGTCGCCGCCTCCGCCGCCGCCTGGGAAGCCGAGAAGATCCCTTACGCCCACGCCAGTTTCGGCCTGCGTAACCGCATCGTGCGCATGCCGCTGCTCAAGGGCACCGTGTCGATGACCATGGACGGCAAACAGGGCTGCGCCAAACTCATGGGTCGCATCAAGAACCCGGACCTGGGCTCGATGCGCATCCTGCACCTGCCGCACTCCTGGAACCACTGCATGGGCGACCACATCATCGTGTTTACCGTGTGGCCGATCAGCGCCCAGGAAACCATGGTCACCACCAAGTGGATCGTCCACAAGGACGCCGTCGAAGGCGTGGACTACGACGTGGAGCGCATGCGCCAGGTCTGGGACGCCACTAACGACCAGGACCGTCGCCTGGCCGAAGAGAACCAGCGCGGGATCAACTCCACGGCGTACCAGCCAGGCCCGTACTCCAAGACTTACGAGTTCGGCGTGGTGAACTTCGTGGATTGGTACAGCGAGCGTCTGCTGAGCAACCTGGGCGCAGAACCTGCACCGTACCTCAAAGGCGTACCGGTTCACGGCTAAGATCCAAAGCATCGCGAGCAGGCTCGCTCCCACAGGGGATTGGTGGTGTTCACAAATGCTGCGAACACCATCATTCAATGTGGGAGCGAGCCTGCTCGCGATAGCGTCCTCCCCTGCACCACATCCCTCCCGAATACACTCTCCTGGTCTTTAGAACTGTACGAAATATGATCTATCGCGTTCCAGCCTATAAGGAACGTGGCGTACAGCCTTCCGCGAACAAGTTATCCACACCTCCACCCACAGCTAATGGGGACAACTGTGGAAAGACTGAAAACTTTCTCCACAGAAACTGAAGAAAATCCGTGACTTATTCAATTGAGCGGTTTTCGACAGCCGCTGCCTATTTTTTGATCAAAACCCTGTAAGCCACGTCTTTCATGGCTCACAGAGGATCGCAAACACCTTATCCACAGAAGCGCCAACAGACTTTGGGGGCAACTGTGCACCTTATTCAGTGCGCTGTGGAAAACCACGTCCAGGCTGCATATTTCGTGGGCTTGAGCAGTCAGCGGAGGGCAAAAACCGGTATTTGGTTATTTATTGACCAGAAGCTTGAAAGCCACGATCTGTATGGCTTACAGCGGACAGCGAACATCTTATCCACAGAAGCGCCAACAGAGATTGGGGGCAAGTCGTGAACGACTGATGCCCTTATCCACTGAAAAAAGCTCGAAAAAACGCGAGGTTAGGCTGGTTGTTTTTCGTACAAGGGCTTGCAGGGCTTGATCTGCATGGGGTGCAGCGAGGGGTGAACATGTTATCCACAGAAGCGCTAACAGGGATTGTGGGTAAAAGCTCATAACAACTGTGGGAGCGAGCCTGCTCGCGAAGAGGCCATCAAATTCAACGATGATGTTGACTGACAGACCTCTATCGTCGGATCGCCGCCCGGAGCAGGCTCGCTCCCACAGGGATTGGGTTGATGCCTTAAGGCCGATACATCAAATAGGCTTCACCCGTGACCCGAATCATCGGGTGGGGTGTGATCTGGCAGGTATCGACGACACGGAAGCCATGTCGCTCGTAAAACCGACGGGCGCCGGTGTTCGACGCATAGTCGATCAGGCTCAAGCCGTTGAGCCCCAACTGGTTGGCACGGTCGTAAGCGTAGGCGAGGAATTGTTGGCCCAGCCCCTGATTGCGCCAGCCCTCATGCAGCGCCAGGCTCGATATGTAGAGGGTGTCGGGGATTTCCAGCTTGGCATACGGCGCCAGGACCGGATCGGTGACAGGAGCGGCCAGCGGATCGTGACGCATCACATAGCTGTGCAGCATGCCAATGACCTTCCCCTCCGCCTGCGCGATCAGGCAGTTTTGATAGGAGAAATCCACATCTTCACGGGCGTAGCGACTGGCACCGACATCCAGCAGGTCCTGGCCGGGCTCCGCCAGCTGGCTCCAGATGTAATCCGCGGCGCCTTCCGATGAAATCTGAAACAGGCGAGCAATCTCCCGCGCATCCGCGCGCTGGGCCGAACGAAATTCAACTGCCATTATTTCTCCTTGTGGGAGTGAGCCTGCTCCTGGCGGCGATCCGACGAAAGCGTTGGATCAGCCGACTGCGATGCAGAGTGTTAGCCCCCATTCGCGAGCAGGCTCGCTCCCACATTAGATCTGCGCTGATTTTCTGTTAGCGAACCACGCCTTCTTCAATCAGCAACTTGAGAATCGCCTCAGCCCCGGCCTCGGCACTCAACCCCTTGAGCACTTGCCCACCGCCGCCGCTGGCCTTGGCCGTCGCGGCTTTCATCCGGTCGGCGCCGCTCTTGGCCTTGATCACTTTCAAGCGTTTTGGCCGCGGCTTGGCCGGTTGCAACGTTGCAACCGCGAGCAATTCATCGTCGATAATTTCAACGTCTTCGGCGTGCAATACACCGCGTCGAGCCGGGCCGAAGGCGCTTTGCCGTGGCTTGGGCGCGGCGTTATCCACTGTGGCGAGAAACGGCAGGCGCACTTTCAAGCGGCGACGCTGGCCACGGGGCAAGGCTTGCAGCACCAGGGCCGAACTGCCGTCGATGGATTCGACCTGCGCCAGCCCGACCACCAGCGGCCAGCCCAGGCTTTCCGCCAGCAGGAACGGCAACATGCCCGAACCTTCACCGGTTTCCGCCTGACTGCCGGTCAACACCACCTGAGCGCCGGCATCGCGCAAATAAGCGCTCAACGCTGGCAGCGCATCGGCGCCTTGGGGCTGTTCGAGCACAAGCAACTGCTCCAGGCCCATGCCCAGGTAAGCCCGCAGCGCAGGTTCCTCGACATCACCGGCGTGCAGCACTTGCAGGTTATCCCCAGCCAGTTGCAGACCGAGTTCAACCGCCCGCGCATCCTGCTCGGCGCGGCGTGGCCGGCCCGAGGTCGGGTGGGCGCCGATCGACACCAGGCTGATTACATGAGTACTCATAACCCTTTCCTTCTCTTAAGCCGCATCGCGCTTGGCGTCGTTGCGGTAAGCCTCTACCGCCGCGATCAAGGCCTGAAGAATTTCTGCGCTTTCACCTATCACCGACAGGTCGGCACGTTTGATCATGTCGCAGCCAGGATCGAGGTTGATCGCCACCACCTTGTCGCAGGCACCGATGCCTTGCAGGTGCTGGATCGCCCCGGAAATCCCCACCGCCACGTAGACCCGCGCCGTGACCCAGGTGCCGCTGGCGCCGACCTGACGGTCGCGGGCCATGAAACCATCGTCCACCGCCACCCGCGATGCGCCTTCGGTCGCGCCGAGGGCTGCTGCGGTCCTGTGGAAAAGGTTCCAGTCCTTGACCCCGTTGCCGCCCGAGAAAATGAACTCGGCTTCGGCCATGGGAATCGCTGCCGGGTCGACCGCTACCGCGCCCTGGTCCTCGATCCGCGACAGACTGCGCGCAACCGTTGTGGATAACTCCACCGGCAACGCTTCATGACGGGTTTCGCTGACCGGTTCGGCGCATTCCACCGCCGCCAGAATCAACCGTGCAACAGGGCGCGCCAAGTCTTGCAGACCGGCACCGGCGCGGCCGATGCACTCCTGATCCTTGACCTGCCAGACCCGCGTGGCCGGGCGTTCACCGAGTGCAGCGGCAAAGCGTCGACCCAGTTCACCGCCACCGGTGCGGCTGTCCGGCAGCAGCCAGTGACGAGGACTGAACTGGTTATCCACAGCCCGCAGGCCCTGCACCCGCTGTTCCGGTGCATAACCCTCGAATTCCTCGCCATCGAGCACCAACAGGCGGTCGACGCCCGCGGTGGCGAAAGCGCTTTCCTTGTGTTCGCCAAAGACCACCGCCAGCACCGCACCGTCCTTGCCGGCCAGTTGATGGGCCAGGCCCAGCAGGTCGCGGTCGTGGCTGCTCAAACGGCCGCCAACCATGTCCGGCACCACGCTGATGTAGAACGCAGGTGTCGCCACCTGATGCAGCGGCAATTGCACTTCAACGGCGGCCGTACGCTTGGTCGCCCCGCCCTGCTGTGCACCACTGCGGTCAATCCGCTTGATGCCATTGAGGCCGATGAAACCAATGCCGTGAGGATTCTTGCGAATGATCCCGTTGGGGCCCATCCAGCTGTGTTCCACCGGTTGCATGGCGGCATGCAGCGGATGCAGACGGTTGCGGGCGATCCATTCAGCGCGCGGATCGCGGCGGATAATGTCGCTCATCAGTGGGCCTCCGCGGGTTGACGTTTAGTCGGTGCCGGTGACTTGCTGGGCGCCGCGTCTTCGAGCAGCGCGTCGGCCACCAGTTCGGCGATGTCCTTGATCAGCGGCCGTGGTTCGACCACGCCTTCGAGCATCGCCGTGCACTGTGGGCAACCCACGGCCACCAGCTCGGCACCGGTTTCGCGAATGTCGTCCATGCGCATGTCAGGGATCCGTTGCTTGCCCGGGATGTCAGTGATCGGCGCACCGCCGCCACCGCCGCAGCAGCGCGAACGGAAACCGGAACGTTGCATTTCCTTGACCTCGATCCCCAGCGCACGCAGTACCTGGCGCGGCGCCTCGTATTCGCCGTTGTAGCGACCGAGGTAGCACGGATCGTGATAGGTCACGCTGTCGCCTTTGTGCTGACCCAGATTGAGCGCGCCAGCGTCGATGATTTCCGCCATGTAGGTGCTGTGGTGCTGCACCAGGTAGTTGCCATCGAAGGCGCCGTATTCATTCTTCAGCACGTGGAAGCTGTGCGGATCGCAGGTAACGATGCGGTTGAAGCTGTATTTGGCCAGGGTCTGGATATTGCGTTTGGCCAACAGCTGGAAGGTCGCTTCGTCGCCCAGACGGCGAGCCACGTCACCGCTGTCACGCTCTTCAAGACCGAGCACGGCAAAGTCGACTTTCGCGGCTTTCAGCACTTTGACGAAGGCGCGCAAGGTGCGCTGGTTGCGCATGTCGAATGCACCGTCGCCAACCCAGAACAGCACGTCGGTGGATTTCTTCTCGCTGAGCAGTGTCAGGTTCAGGTCCGCCGCCCAGTTCATCCGCCCGCCCGGCGCGAAACCGCCAGGGTTGTCGGTGGCAATCAGGTTTTCCAGGACTTCGGCGCCCTTGTTCGGGGTCGCGCCTTTTTCCAGGGTCAGATGGCGACGCATGTCGACGATCGCGTCAACGTGCTCGATCATCATCGGGCATTCTTCAACGCAGGCACGGCAAGTGGTGCAAGACCACAGGGTTTCAGCGTCCACCAGACCGTTGACGATCGGTTGATGCGGATTACCCGCGTGTTCACCGATAGCTTTACCTGGATAAGGACTGCCAGCGAACTTGGCGTCAGTGCCGCCGGCCAGGCCGACGACCATGTCCTGAATCAGTTTTTTCGGGTTCAGCGGCTGGCCAGCGGCAAACGCCGGGCACGCTGCTTCGCATTTACCGCACTGCACGCAGGCGTCGAAGCCGAGCAGTTGGTTCCAGGTAAAATCCTTGGGCTTTTCCACGCCCAAGGGGGCTTGCGGATCGTTCAGGTCAAGCGGTTTAAGACCTGTAGAACGACCACCACCAAAACGTTCGGCGCGACGGTGCCAGGCCAGGTGCAAGGCACCGGCGAAGGCGTGCTTCATCGGCCCGCCCCAGGTCATGCCGAAGAACAACTCAGACACGCCCCACAGCACGCCGACACCGAGGATCGCCGCCAACAGCCAGCCGCCGAAGTTTTCCGGAAGAATGCCCGCCACCGGCAGGGTCACCAGAAAGAACGACGCCGAGAATGCCAGCAAACTTTTCGGCAGGCGCATCCACGGACCTTTGGATAAACGCGCCGGCGGGTTGCGCCGACGCAGATAAACAAAGATCGCACCGACGAACATTACTGCCGTCATCAACAACAGTGCATAACCGAGGAAGCGGTTATGCAGGCCAAAACCGTGAACCAGGATCGCCAGCACGATGGACGCCACCGCACCACCCGCCGTGGCGACGTGGGTGTTGGCGATGTATTTGTCCCGCGCCACTACGTGGTGCAGGTCGACCATGTAGCGTTTGGGCATTGCCAGCAGGCCGCCGATCAGATCGACCTTGGACGCACGGCCCCGGCGCCACATGGCCACCCGCCGCAACGCGCCCAGGACAGCCAGGCCCAGGGCAGCAAACAGCAGGATGGGAAGAAGGGTGTTTAACATGGTGGAGCTCCCAAAGACCTCGGGGTCATGTGCGTGCCGATGAGAGCGACGCACCTACTTGTGGCGAGGGAGCTTGCTCCCGCTGGAGTGCGAAGCGCTCCCAAAACAGTCTCAGGTGTACACCTGATACACCTCGACTGCAGGTTTTGGGGCTGCTTCGCAGCCCAGCGGGAGCAAGCTCCCTCGCCACAGGTGATGGTGGTAAATCCGTTAGAAATCCTTGCACAACCGCAACGCGTCGTAGATCGCCGCGTGCGTGTTGCGCTGGGCCACGCAGTCGCCGATGCGGAACAGCAAATAGCCGTCACCCGCCTGGCTCAACGATGGCTGAGGCTTGATCGCGAACAAGGCTTCGATGTCCATCTGGCCTTTGTTGCGCGAGCCTTCCTTCAGCGCGTAGTAGATTTCTTCGTCCGGCCGCACGCCGTTCTCGACCACGACCTGGTCAACCACCCGCTCCTCTTTGGCGCCGGTGTATTCGTTTTCCAGCACCGCCACCAGCTTGTCGCCTTCGCGGTAGACCTTATCGAGCATCATGTCGCCGGTCATGATCACTTCTTTCGGGTACATGCTGCGGTAGTACGTCGGGAACGACGTACCGCCGATGGCCACGCCCGGCTTGATGTCGTCGGTGACGATCTCGACCTGGCTGCCCTTGTCCGCGAGGTAGTCGGCAACCGACATCCCGGTGAACTCGCAAATGGTGTCGTAGACCAGCACGTTCTTGCCCGGTGCAACCTTGCCGTCGAGCACGTCCCAGCTGCTGACTACCAGGCCTTCAGCCGCGCCCCAGTGTTCGTTCTGCTCAAGGAACGGATGACCGCCAACGGCGAGCACCACGATGTCCGGACGCAGGTCGAGAATGGTCGCCGCGTCAGCGGCTACGCCCAGGCGCAGGTCGACTTTCAAACGCGCCAGTTCCAGCTGGAACCAACGGGTGATACCGGCGATCTGGTCCCGTTGCGGGGCTTTCGAGGCGGTAGTGATCTGTCCGCCGATGAACTCTTTCTTCTCGAACAGGGTCACGTCGTGGCCACGTTCGGCGGCTACACGTGCCGCTTCCATCCCCGCAGGGCCGGCACCGACCACCACGACTTTACGTTTCACACCGGTCGATTTCTCGATGATGTGCGGCACGCCCATGTATTCACGGGAGGTCGCGGCGTTCTGGATGCACAGCACGTCCAGACCCTGGTACTGACGGTCGATGCAGTAGTTGGCACCCACGCATTGTTTGATCTGGTCGATCTGGCCCATCTTGATCTTGGCGATCAGGTGCGGGTCGGCGATGTGCGCGCGGGTCATGCCGACCATGTCGACGTAACCGCCTTCCAGAATGCGTGTTGCCTGGTTCGGGTCCTTGATGTTCTGCGCGTGCAGAACCGGGGCCTTGACCACTTCCTTGATACCGGCCGCCAAGTGCAGGAACGGCTCCGGTGGATAACTCATGTTGGGGATAACGTTGGCCAGGGTGTTGTGGGTATCGCACCCCGAGCCCACGACGCCGATGAAGTCGATCATGCCGGTGTCGTCGTAGTACTTGGCGATCTGCTTCATGTCCTCATGGCTCAGGCCATCAGGGTGGAATTCATCACCGCAGATACGGATGCCGACGCAGAAATCCGGACCGACTTCCTTGCGCACAGCCTTGATCACTTCCAGGCCGAAACGCATGCGGTTTTCGAAGCTGCCGCCCCATTCGTCGGTACGTTTGTTGACGCGCGGGCTCCAGAACTGGTCGATCATGTGCTGGTGCACCGCCGACAGTTCAACGCCGTCCAGGCCACCGGCCTTGGCACGCGCAGCAGCACTGGCGTAGTTGCCGATCACCCGCCAGATTTCTTCCGGCTCGATGGTTTTGCAGGTCGCGCGGTGCACCGGTTCACGGATGCCCGACGGCGACAGCAGGGTCGGCCAATGCTCGCCGTCCCAACGCGAACGACGGCCCATGTGGGTAATCTGGATCATGATCTTGGCGCCATGCTTGTGCATGGCGTCGGCCAGGTTCTGGAAGTGCGGAATAATCCGGTCATCGGCCAGGTTGACCGATTTCCACCAGCCTTGCGGACTGTCGATGGCCACGCTGGAAGAACCGCCGCAAATCGCCAGGCCGATCCCGCCCTTGGCTTTCTCTTCGTAGTACTTCACGTACCGATCGGTGGTCATGCCGCCGTCGGTGGCGTAAACCTCGGCGTGCGCGGTGCTGAGCACGCGGTTGCGGATGGTCAGTTTGCCGATTTGAATCGGCTGGAACATTGCTTCGAAAGCCATGGCAGGATCCTCGACTTACAACGGCTTGACGGTGAACAAGCCGTCGTCGTGGCCTTCTTCGGAGCCACCGTAAACCTGTTCGGCGACGGTGCGAATCTTGCTGCCGCGCGCTTGCAGGATCTGGTCCATGGCACCGGCAAACCAGCCAGTGAACATGTAGTCGACCTTGCGTCCGACCTTGCCGTAGACGTAGACGAACGCCGAGTGCTCGAGCTTGACGCTGGCAGTGCCTTTGTCGAGGTCGATGTCCTGGATCTTGAACAGGCCCCAGCCACGTTGCGACAGGCGCTTCATGTAGTGCTCGAACACCGCAACGCCTTCCAGGCCGTGGCATTCAGCTTCTTTCTCACACCAGTGCCAGGCGGACTTGTAGCCAGCCTTGTAAAGGATCTCGGCATAGGCGTCAGCGCCCAGCACTTCCTCGATGCCCATGTGGTTGTTGACGAAGAAGTGACGCGGCACATACAGCATCGGCAGGGCGTCAGAGGTCCAGACACCGGTTTCGCTGTCGACTTCGATTGGCAGTTGTGGGGCGATCTTGGCCATGCGTAAAACTCCAGAATTCGTTGTATTGAGGCGATATGTAGCAGCTGCCGAGGTACGAGGCTGCGTTGCGGTCCGCAGGACCGCCCTCGGGGGGCCGCTTCGCAGCCCAACGCAGCCTCGTGCCTCGGCAGCTGCTACAGGGACAGTTAGTTGGAAATGGTGTTATTCACCCCAAACGTCTTTCAGGACGTTGACCCAGTTTTCGCCCATGATCTTGCGCACGACGCGCTCGGAATGGCCGCGCTTGAGCAGCGTTTCGGTCAGGTTCGGGAACTCGCCCACGGTGCGGATGCCCAGCGGGTTGATGATCTTGCCGAAGCTGGTCAGACGGCGGGCGTAGCCCTTGTCATGGGTCAGGTATTCGAAGAAGTCCTGGCCATGGCCCTGGGTGAAGTCGGTGCCGATGCCGATGGCGTCTTCGCCAACGATGTTCATGGTGTATTCGATGGCTTCGGCGTAATCGTCGATGGTCGAATCAATACCTTTGGCCAGGAACGGCGCGAACATGGTCACGCCGACGAAACCGCCGTGATCGGCGATGAACTTCAGTTCTTCATCGGATTTGTTGCGCGGGTGCACTTTCAGACCCGACGGCAGGCAATGGGAGTAGCACACCGGCTTCTTGGATTCGAGGATGACTTCTTCGGAAGTCTTCGAGCCGACGTGGGACAGGTCGCACATGACACCGACGCGGTTCATCTCGGCAACGATTTCACGACCGAAACCCGACAGGCCGCCATCGCGCTCGTAGCAACCGGTACCGACCAGGTTCTGGGTGTTGTAGCACATCTGCACAATACCGACGCCCAGCTGCTTGAAGACCTCGACATAGCCGATCTGGTCTTCGAAAGCGTGAGCGTTCTGGAAGCCGAACAGGATGCCGGTCTTGCCCTGCTCCTTGGCTTTGCGGATGTCGGCGGTGGTGCGCACCGGAATCACCAGGTCGCTGTTCTCACGGATCAGCTTCTGGCTGGCGGCAATGTTGTTGACGGTGGCCTGAAAGCCCTCCCACACCGAAACGGTGCAGTTGGCCGCGGTCAAGCCGCCTTTGCGCATGTCTTCAAACAGCTCGCGATTCCACTTGGCAATAATCAGCCCGTCGATAACGATGCTGTCGGCGTGCAGTTCGGCTGGGCTCATCAGGCAGTCCCCTATTAGCGATTCATGCGCCGAATCGTCTGCCGGCGCTTTGGGGTCAGCATATGCTTGAGGGACGGGGCAGCCGGGTGCAAAAACGACAGGGGAATTGCCGAAAGCGTCAATACGCGACAAAGGGTCTCACCGCAGGCCCTTTGCCCTCCTGTTCTTTCCCGAATAGTTGCGCCAGAATTCGCCGCATCACTGGATGCATCACTGGAACAAGGGGCGGCTACGCAATGAAATCGATCTTCCTGGCTTTGGCACTGATAGCGACCGGCGTACAGGCGGCAGAAGAAGCCGACAAAAACCCGTGCGATGCGGTCGAAAACGACGTCCAGACCCTGGAGTGCTCGACCTATAGCAAAAACACCGCCGAACAACTGCTCAAGGACAATTTCCAGGGCTTACTGGATCGGATGAAAACCCAATACGCGAACAACAAGGCGCAGTTGGCAGACATCACCGGCAAACTCCAGACCGCCGAGCAGCTCTGGATGAAATCGCGGGATGCCGATTGCGCGATTGCAGCGTTCCCCGCAGCGGTGGGCAGCAAGACCTACACCATGGACCTGAACGATTGCCTGGCGAGCAAGAGCGACGAACGGTCGGAGTTCCTGGAGTCGATCGGCCAGCAATAAACGCAGCTCTATTGCCCTGCAACAGCACCACCATCTCAAGGCGTGTTCATGAAATTCTGCGGCATCGAAATCAAAGGCAGCGAGGCGATCTTCGCCGTCGCCTCTCTCGACAATCAGACGCTGACCCACGTCGCCCTGAACACCAAAAAAATCGCCCTCGACGACGATGACGAAGCCGCCAACGTCAAAGCCTTCGCCGCGCAGGTCGGCGCCTTTGTTCGTGACAACGGCATCGAGCGCATCGCAATCAAGAAGCGCAGCAAAAAAGGCGAATTCGCCGGCGGCCCGACCACCTTCAAGATCGAAGGGGTTTTCCAGTTGCTGGATAACTGCGAGGTGACGCTGCTGTCACCGCAGACCATCAATGCACAGAACAAGAAATTCGACTTTGCACTGCCGGCGACGCTGAACAAGTATCAGCATGAGGCGTACAAGGCAGCGTGTTCAGGGTTGATGAAGAAGTAGGCTTACTGAGCCTTCCGGGCGCGATAGTGCTTGAGCCAGTCGGCAAACGACTTGTCCTCAAGCGCGTAAGCGCCGCGATTCGATTTCCAGACCAGTTCCTTTTCACGCAAGGCATCGATGCACGCCTGGATGGTCTGTGTGCCCGGCACCACCTCACTGCCCATCGCTTCCAGTGCTTTTGTCACCGCAACCAACGTCGCGTCGGTGAAGGGTGCAAAAGGTTCGTTGCTCTGCGAGCGCTCGACCATGACTTCCAGTACTGCACGCTGTGCAACGGTCAGGGCGTTCCAGGCGCTTTCAAACTCAGTCCACACGCCGGCACGCAACAATTCGGCGCTGCTTCGCAGCAATTGGCTCAGATTGCTTGCTTCGCCCAGTTCCAGGGCTACCTCACCAATAATGGTCCGGAGCATTTCAGGACGGCGTCCCACTAATTCGAAAGCCTCGTCGATGTCTTCAGCGACAAACTGGTTGGTCTGCGCCAAATGGGCATTCAAATGAACGGTGTAGGCTTGGGTGAACGCTTTGCTCAATAGAGGGAACGGAGTAATGCTGGAACCGTAGAAAGGCTGGTTTCGGCTCAGTACGAGGTGAGCCAGTTTGTCGCGATTGGAGCCGGTGAACACCAGGCGCAAACCACTGGAATCTCCTTCACGCCCTTGATTCAGCTGGTCCCGAGCGGCCTTGAGCCCGAACATGGCGTTGACCCCCGCGTCAGTGCTCAACGCATGCTGGGCTTCGTCGATCACCAGCACAACAGTCTTGCCAGCAGCGTTGTGCAGCAGTTCCAGGGCTTGAGTCAGCGTCGCGCCTTCGGGCAATTGTGGTTTGCTGAAATCCCAGGACAGCGTACGCAGAAAACTGAGTTTCTCGACGCCCATCGACTTGGCCAGTTTTCGAATGCCCTTCTCATACGGCACCAATGCCCCCGCAATTGCGGTGGCAATCAGGTCAGCAGGATCTTTGTCCCTGTTAGCCCAGAGATCAACGTAGACCGTCAACCAACCTCGGGATTCACATTCCGGTATCAGGTCTTCGCGCAGGAAGGTGCTTTTCCCTGTACGCCGTGGCGCGGCCAGGAACAGGCCAGAGGTGTAGTCCTGGATTCCGGTCCCCATCAAACCATCGGCAATATTTTGAGCCAGGCTGGGGCGACGAAATACAAAACCGGTGTTTTTCGACATGGCTTTATACTCAATTATTGAAACTACTATAATTTATAGTTCCGAGTATAAATCACTGTAAATGCCTGTCAAACCACCTCCCGCCCATCCCCCAACCGCCGTCGATCCTCGCGCGGGCAGCGGGCAAACCGTGTCCGATAACTGCGGGTGAAATACGACGGCGATTCAAACCCGCAGGCGATGCTCACTTCCAGCACGCTCATGTCGGTCTGGCGCAGCAGCTGCCGGGCTTTTTCCAGTCTTAACCCCAAGTAGAAGTTGCTCGGCGTGTCGTTGAGGTGCAAGCGGAACAGCCGCTCAAGCTGACGTCGCGTCACCTTGATCGAGTCCGCCAGTTCCAGCGTGCTGAGTGGCGGTTCGCTGTGTTGTTCCATCTCGCCAATGACGTGCACCAGTTTCTTGTTGCTGATGCCGTAACGCGTGGCGATTTGCATGCGTTGATGGTCTTTACGCGGACGGATGCGCCCGAGCACGAATTGCTCGCTGACCTGGATCGCCAACTCGGGGCCGTGAGCCTGGGCGATCAGATCAAGCATCAGGTCGATAGAGGCTGTGCCGCCGGCTGAGGTGATGCGGCGCCGGTCGATCTCGAACAGCTCCTGGGTCACGCTGAGCTGTGGATAAGACTCCTTGAACGCGTCGATGGCTTCCCAGTGCAGGGTCACGCGGTGGCCGTCGAGCAACCCCGCTTCGGCGAGGACAAAACTGCCGGTGTCGATGCCGCCGAGGGTCACGCCGTCGTGATCGAGGCGACGTAGCCAGTGCTCCAGTGTCGGGTTGACGAACTTCAACGGCTCGAACCCCGCGACCACCAACAAGGTCGCGCCCTTTTTCAGTGGTTCCAGCGCCGCATCGGCGTTGAGCGACATGCCGTTGCTGGCCAATACCGGACCGCCGTCGGCGCTCAGCACATGCCAGCGGTACAACTCGCCACGAAAGCGGTTGGCCACCCGAAGCGGTTCGATCGCCGAGATGAAACCGATGGCCGAGAAACCCGGCATCAACAGAAAGTAGAAATCCTGGGACATGGAGCGCACTCGGATGGCGGGCAGCGTGGAACAGGTGATACGCCAATTACCACCCCGCCACAAGAGCACAGGTCGCTGCAGTGCAAGAGCTGGTCGCCGCTGTGCGTTTTCTGCCGGGTTCAGCTGCGTAACTTGACATCACCGGCGCACAGAGACGCCGGACCCCACAATAACGACCTGCCGAGGATCCCACCATGAAACGACTGATCAGCAGCTGCGTTCTCGCACTCAGTGGTACCGCTTTCTTGAGTTCCGGCGCGATGGCTGCCGACCCCGCCGCCTGCCAGAACGTGCGCATGGGCGTGGTGAACTGGACCGACGTGATCGCCACCAGCGCCATGACCCAGGTCCTGCTCGATGGCCTCGGCTACAAGACCAAACAAACCAGTGCTTCCCAGCAAATCATCTTCGCCGGCATCCGCGACCAGCGCCTGGACATGTTCCTCGGCTACTGGAATCCGCTGATGACCCAGACCATCACCCCGTTTGTCGCCGGCAAGCAGGTGACCGTCCTGAGTGAACCGAGCCTCAAGGATGCCCGCGCCACCCTGGCCGTGCCGACCTACCTCGCCGACAAGGGCCTGAAAACCTTCGCCGACATCGCCAAGTTCGAAAAAGAACTGGGCGGCAAGATCTACGGCATCGAGCCAGGTTCGGGCGCCAACACCCAGATCAAGGAAATGATCGCCAAGAACCAGTTTGGCCTGGGCAAATTCCAGCTGGTCGAATCCAGTGAGGCCGGCATGCTCGCAGCGGTGGATCGCGCCGTACGACGCAACGAAGCCGTGGTGTTCTTCGGCTGGGCGCCGCACCCGATGAACGTCAACGTGAAAATGACTTACCTCACCGGTAGCCAGGACGCCCTGGGCCCGAATGAAGGCTCGGCCACCGTCTGGACCGTGACCGCCCCGAACTACGCCAGCCAGTGCCCGAACGTCAGCCGCTTGCTGAGCAACCTGACTTTCACCGCCGAAGACGAGAGCCGGATGATGCAACCGCTGCTCGATCACAAGGACGCTTTCGAATCGGCCAAGCAATGGCTCAAGGATCACCCGCAAGACAAGCAACGCTGGCTTGAAGGCGTGACCACGTTCGACGGCAAACCGGCTGCCGAGAATCTGCAACTGAGCAGTAAATAAACCCGAATGAATCCCCTCTTCGCAGCCGGTTTCGGCTGCGAGCGGGTCCGCTACGCCCAAAAATCATGTCTGAAGGAAACCGCACCATGAACCACGACGTCATCATCACCTGCGCACTCACCGGTGCTGGCGACACGACCGCCAAAAGCCCACACGTGCCGGTCACCCCGAAACAAATCGCGGCCGCTGCCGTGGAAGCCGCCAAGGCCGGGGCCACCGTGGTCCACTGCCATGTGCGCAACCCTGAAACCGGCAAGTTCAGTCGCGATGTGGCGCTGTACCGTGAGGTGATGGAGCGCATCCGCGAAGCGGACGTCGACATCATCGTCAACCTGACGGCTGGCATGGGCGGCGACCTGGAAATCGGCGCTGGCGAGAACCCGATGGAGTTCGGCCCGAACACCGACCTGGTCGGCCCACTGACCCGTCTGGCTCACGTCGAAGAGCTGCTGCCGGAAATCTGCACGCTCGACTGCGGCACGCTGAACTTCGGCGACGGCGACACCATTTACGTCTCCACCCCGGCCCAGCTGCGCGCTGGCGCCAAACGCATTCAAGAGCTGGGCGTGAAAGCCGAGCTGGAAATCTTCGACACCGGTCACCTGTGGTTTGCCAAACAGCTGATCAAGGAAGGCCTGCTCGACGACCCGCTGTTCCAGCTGTGCCTGGGCATCCCATGGGGCGCTCCGGCTGACACCACCACCATGAAAGCCATGGTCGACAATCTGCCGGCCAATGCGGTCTGGGCCGGGTTCGGCATCGGTCGCATGCAAATGCCGATGGCAGCTCAAGCGGTGCTGCTGGGCGGCAACGTGCGGGTCGGGCTGGAAGACAATATCTGGCTGGATCGTGGCGTACTGGCGACCAATGGCCAACTGGTCGAACGCGCCAGCGAAATCCTCAGCCGCCTCGGCGCCCGCGTTCTGACCCCTGCCGAAGGCCGGGCGAAGATGGGCCTGACCAAGCGCGGTTAAACCACACCACACCTATTTCCCCCTGTGGGAGCGAGCCTGCTCGCGATGGCGTCAGTACATCCAACGCATATCTGCGGCAGGAATACCGCCATCGCGAGCAGGCTCGCTCCCACACAGGATCACCAAATTTTTCAGGAATTCACCATGAGCTTTATCACCGAAATCAAAACATTCGCCGCGCTGGGCAGTGGTGTCATCGGCAGCGGTTGGGTATCCCGCGCCCTCGCCCATGGCCTGGACGTGGTGGCCTGGGACCCGGCGCCCGGTGCCGAAGCCGCGCTGCGCAAACGCGTCGCCAATGCCTGGGGCGCGCTGGAAAAACAAGGCCTGGCACCCGGCGCTTCGCAAGATCGCCTGCGCTTTGTCGCGACCATCGAAGAGTGCGTGCGGGATGCCGACTTCATCCAGGAAAGCGCCCCGGAACGCCTTGAACTGAAGCTCGAACTGCACAGCAAAATCAGCGCGGCGGCCAAGCCCAATGCACTGATCGGTTCCAGCACTTCAGGGCTGTTGCCGAGCGAGTTCTACGAGGGCTCGACCCACCCGGAACGTTGCGTGGTCGGCCATCCGTTCAACCCGGTTTATCTGTTGCCACTGGTGGAAGTGGTCGGTGGCAAGAACACGGCACCGGAAGCGGTGCAGGCAGCGATGAAAGTCTACGAATCGCTGGGCATGCGCCCGCTGCATGTGCGCAAGGAAGTACCGGGCTTTATCGCTGACCGTCTGCTCGAAGCGCTGTGGCGCGAGGCGCTGCACCTGGTCAACGATGGCGTGGCGACCACCGGCGAAATCGACGATGCGATCCGGTTTGGCGCCGGGCTGCGCTGGTCGTTCATGGGCACGTTCCTGACCTACACCCTGGCCGGCGGCGATGCCGGTATGCGGCACTTCATGGCGCAATTCGGTCCGGCGCTGCAACTGCCTTGGACTTACCTGCCCGCACCGGAACTGACCGACAAGCTGATCGACGACGTGGTCGACGGCACCAGCGAGCAACTGGGCAAACACAGCATTTCGGCGCTGGAGCGCTATCGTGATGATTGCCTGCTGGCGGTGCTGGAAGCGGTGAAGACCACCAAGGCCAAACATGGCATGACCTTCAGCGAATAACCTGCCAGCAGGTCCGCCCCCATCGCGAGCAGGCTCGCTCCCACAAGGACAGCGTAACCCCTGTGGGAGCGAGCCTGCTCGCGATAGCGTCAGTCCAGTCACCACCAACGTCGGAACCTGAACAATGCCAACCCTCACCACCTACACAACCACCATCGCCCCCGACTGGGTCGACTACAACGGCCATCTGCGCGATGCGTTTTACCTGCTGATTTTCAGCTACGCCACCGATGCGCTGATGGATCAACTGGGCATGGACAGCAATAACCGCGAAGCCAGCGGCAACTCGTTGTTCACCCTCGAACTGCACCTCAACTACCTGCACGAAGTGAAGCTCGGCGCCGAGGTCGAGGTGCATACCCAAATCATCGGTCACGACCGTAAACGCCTGCACCTTTATCACAGCCTGCATTTGGTCGGCGACGCACAGGAACTGGCGGGCAACGAACAAATGCTGCTGCACGTCGACCTCGCGGGGCCGCGTTCGGCACCGTTCAGCGAACCGGTGCTGAACAAACTGCTGGCCATGACCGCATTGCAATCGGACCTGCCCACCCCAGCCTATATTGGCCGAGTGATCGCACTACCGCCTGAAAAATAACAACCAAGACAAGGAGCTCGCATGAACACCGCCGCCGCTGTTGCCGACTTCCGCAGTTACCCGCTGATCAGCGCCTTGACCGCCGTGCAAACCCTGGCGGATCACGTGCGGGTGACCTGGGCCGATGGCCGGGTCAGCCCCTTTCATCATCAATGGTTGCGCGACAACTGTCCGTGCCCGGTTTGCGTGTATGCCGTGACCCGCGAGCAGGTGCTGGAAATCGTCGATGTCGCTGAAGATCTGCGCCCCGCCGTGACCCAAGTGGATGCCGAGGGCTGTCTGTCTATCGACTGGTCGGACGGCCATACCAGCCGCTTCGATCCCGGCTGGTTGCGTGCTCACGCCTATGACGATAAATCCCGGGCCGAGCGCAGCGCCGGCAAACCGAAAAGCCAGCTGTGGAACAGTCAACTGAAGCTGCCAGTGTTCGCCTATCAGGCGGTAATGGAGGATCCCAAAGCCCTGCTGCAATGGCTTCTGGCACTGCGCGATATCGGCCTGACCCAGGTGCGCGGCGTCCCCACCGAACCCGGCTCGCTGACGCACATCGCCAAGCGGATTTCATTTATCCGCGAGAGCAATTTCGGTGTGCTGTTCAACGTGCAATCCAAGGCTGACGCCGACAGCAACGCTTACACCGCATTCAACCTGCCGCTGCACAGCGACCTGCCGACGCGCGAGTTGCAACCGGGGCTGCAATTCCTGCATTGCCTGGTCAATGACGCGGACGGTGGCGAGAGCATTTTTGTCGACGGTTTTGCCATTGCCGACGCCTTGCGCCAGGAAGACCCCGAAGCCTTCCGTGCGCTGTGCGAGATCCCCGTGGAGTTTCGCAACAAGGACCGCCACAGCGACTACCGCTGCCTGGCGCCGATCATCGCCCTCGATACGCAGGGACAAGTGTCGGAAATCCGCATGGCGAATTTCCTGCGGGGGCCGTTCGATGCATCGGTCGAGCAGATGCCCAGCTTGTACCGCGCCTATCGACGGTTTATCGCCATGACCCGCGAAGCGCGTTTCAGGCTTATCACCCGGCTCAATCCTGGTGAAATGTGGTGCTTCGACAACCGCCGAACCCTACATGCGCGTAACGCTTTCGACCCCAGCAGCGGCGCCCGGCATTTCCAGGGCTGCTACATCGATCGCGATGAATTGCTGTCGCGGATTCTCGTGCTGCAACGCTAGACCGCGTCATCGTTCCGACGATGGCGGTAGACCGGACACCCATAACGACCTGATTCACAGACAAAAAAAACCCCGATCAAGCCGTGACAGGATCGAGGCAGAAGTTACTGTTGAGGAGCTGTTGCGCGAGGGTGACCAAACCTTCGTGAAGCCAGCTGAATCCAGTGTGCCTACTCCCCGCTCACGCAAGTTAGTCGAAAACGACCTGTTCATAGGTATAGCGGCCATTGCGACAAATCGTCCTTGCCCCGCCCCATCACCGCTACCAGAATCGAACCACGACACCGTTCCCTGAAGAAGGATTGCGTCATGATGCACGCTGATTTGATTGACCAGGAAGACCTGTTGGGCCAGCTCAAGGCACGCGGATTTGAAGTCCCGATGGGGGCCACTGCAGAGCAGGCCTGTGAATGCGCGGTACGTGGCCTGGATGACACGCGAGCCTATGAGCTGCGCAAGATGGTCAAGGACATGTACACCAGCAGCGCAACGATTCTGCCCGCCGTGCGCCAGGCGATCGACAAGCAACTACTGCCGGCATTGGCGCTGTACCAGCAAAGCCGTAGCGCCTGATAAACCCAATCGCGAGCAGGCTCGCTCCCACAAGGACCGCGTAAATCCTGTGGGAGCGAGCCTGCTCGCGATGAAGGCGCTGCGGTTTAGAGCCTTACGCTAGCGAAAGTCGACTCGTTACGCGCCTGGCTCAATGCCGACATCGGCCCGGACAACGGTGCCAGCACCAGTGCCTGCGGGATCGGCATCATCGCCACCTGTTGGGTGGTGTTGGAACCGACGCGTTCGTCACGCGGTGGAATGCCGAAGTATTCGCGGTAGCACTTGGAGAAGTGCGGGGTCGACACGAAGCCGCAGACCGAGGCCACTTCGATGATCGACATCGGCGTTTGCTTGAGCAATTGCCGGGCGCGGATCAGCCGCAGCTTGAGGTAGTAGCGCGACGGCGAGCAGTGCAGGTATTTCTGGAACAGCCGCTCCAGCTGACGACGCGATACCGCGACGTACACCGCCAGTTCATCGAGGTCGATCGGCTCTTCAAGGTTGGCTTCCATCAGCGCGACGATTTCCTGCAACTTCGGCTGATTGGTGCCCAGCATGTGCTTGAGCGGCACGCGCTGGTGATCCTGCTCGTTACGGATGCGCTCGTAGACGAACATCTCCGAGATCGCCGCCGACAGTTCGCGGCCGTGGTCGCGGCTGATCAGGTGCAGCATCATGTCCAGTGGCGCGGTGCCGCCGGAGCTGGTGAAGCGGTTACGGTCGAGGGTGAACAAGCGAGTGCTCATGGCCACCCGCGGGAAAGCTTCCTGCATCGACGCCAGACATTCCCAGTGCACGCTGCAATCGAAACCGTCCAGCAGACCAGCACACGCCAAGGCCCAGCTGCCGGTGCAGACGGCGCCAAGGCGGCGCGACTGACGGGCCTGGCTTTGCAGCCACGACACGTGTTCACGGGTTACGGTGCGTTGAATGCCGATGCCACCGCAGACAATCACGGTGTCCAGGGCCGGGGCTTTGTGCATGGAGGCGTCAGGGGTGATTTGCAGACCGTCACTGGCCCAGACCTGGCCGCCGTCAACGGTGAGGGTGCTCCAGCGATACAGCTCGCGACCGGACAATTGGTTGGCCATGCGCAGGGGTTCTACTGCGGAAGCCAGGGAAATCAGCGTGAAATTGTCCAGCAGCAAAAAGCCGATGGATTGAGGCGCACGGTTCTGGGGTTGGGCCCCGGAGTTGAACGACGTCATCGCGGTATCTCCTCACACAAAGCGGGTGATGGCCTCAGGCGGAGGCTCTTGTTATGGCCATCGTTCTCTTGCGTGAGACGGGGCTTTGTTATGACAGAGCAATTGCCATGCCTAAAATTGAATGCGCATTCAATAACTCCTGAAAACGACGTCGCGATGTGTCTATATGTGTCTATAGAGGTCAGTCGACGCGTAAGGGTTATCAGGCTGGCAGATGCCCTACCCCGCGGGGTGTGAGCAAATCGGTAGCACTTTTGGGAAGCGCATCAAAAGTGCCGGGAAAGAGTGTCACCCCAAGCACAGGTGACGAGCGGTCAGAGCCCGGAATGACGTCTGACCGTTGACTATATTTGTTGCCTATTTGCGACGCGCTAAAAGGTGGCGCTCAGTTGGATCAGTGTTCACTTAACGCGCAGTTTTGACTGGTCCTCCCTCATCGCGAGCAGGCTCGCTCCCACACTGGTTTTGCAGCGCTCACAAATCCAATGTGGGAGCGAGCCTGCTCGCGATCGGGGTCAAATCGGTCTCAGCACTCAACCGCGCTGACTGCCAACCCACCGCGCGATGTCTCTTTGTATTTATCGTGCATGTCGGCGCCGGTATCGCGCATGGTGCGGATCACCCGGTCCAGCGAGATGAAGTGCTGACCGTCACCGCGCAAGGCCATTTGTGCAGCATTGATCGCCTTCACCGCGGCAATCGCGTTGCGCTCGATGCACGGCACCTGCACCAGCCCGCCGACCGGGTCGCACGTCAGGCCAAGGTTGTGCTCCAGGCCGATTTCCGCCGCGTTGCAGAGTTGTTCCGGCGTCGCACCAAGAATCTCCGCCAACCCGGCCGCCGCCATCGCGCAGGCCGAACCGACCTCACCCTGGCAACCGACTTCAGCGCCGGAAATCGAAGCGTTCTTTTTACACAGGATCCCGACCGCCGCCGCACCGAGGAAATAGTCGACGACGTTAGCGTCCGTCACCGCCTCGCTGAACTTCATGAAGTAGTGCAACACCGCCGGGATGATCCCTGCCGCGCCATTAGTCGGTGCCGTGACCATCCGCCCGCCCGCCGCATTCTCTTCGTTGACTGCGAGGGCGAACAGGTTGACCCACTCCATGGCGCTCAAGGTCGAGCCGATCACGTTGGGCTTGTTCAGCTCTTGCAGGCTGCGATGCAGCTTAGCGGCACGGCGGCGTACATTCAGGCCACCAGGCAGGATGCCTTCGTGCTTGAGGCCCTGCTCGACACAGTCCTGCATGGCGCGCCAGAGTTTCATCAGGCCGCTGCGGATTTCCTCTTCCGAACGCCAGACCTTTTCGTTCGCCATCATCAACTCGGCGACGCGCAAGTTGTGTTTCTTGCACAGGGAAAGCAGCTCCGCTGCGCTGGAAAAATCGTAAGGCAACACGGTGCTGTCCAGATCGACCACGCCGCTTGAAGCCTGCGCCTCATCAACGACAAAACCGCCGCCGACTGAATAGTAGGTGTCGCGGTGCAACTCAGCGTTTTCGCCTTCAGCCACCAGGGTCATCGCATTGGGATGGAATGGCAGGTTCTCATCGATCAGGCGCATGTCCCGTGCCCAGATGAAGGGCACCGGCAAGCGACCGTCGAGCAACAGGGTGTGGGTTTCACGCAAGGTGTCGATGCGAATACCGATTTGCGACGGGTCAATCGCGTCCGGCCATTCGCCCATCAAGCCCATGATCACCGCATTGTCGCTGCCGTGACCGATGCCGGTAGCCGACAACGAACCAAACAGCTGGACCTCGATCCGGTGCACCTGCTCCAGCAACCCCTTCTCGCGCAACGATTCGACGAACAACGCCGCAGCGCGCATAGGCCCCACCGTGTGCGAACTAGAGGGGCCAATACCGATTTTGAACAGGTCGAAAACACTGATAGCCATGACTTGCGAGACTCCTCGATGAGCAGATTCCAGGCGTCAAAGCACCCGGTGACGGAGCTGCTACGCTCAAGCTGCGATCCGCCGAGATAACCGCATCATCGGGCTTTTGCGATGTCGTTCGACGTCTCACACCGACGTACCCATGCTCACCAACGCCGCTGGCCGCAGACGGCACGTTTTGGCCGTTTTTTTACAGTTCAGAGGACTAAAAAGCGCTGAAAAAAGCTGTAAACGACCTCACCGACACTGGAAGCGACCATCCCTGTACTGGATACGACGCACCCTGTAGGCGTCAGAATTTCACTGGTCCATGATCAGTCTCGACTCGATTGCACGGCGCTGTGGTAGAGCAGTCTTCATAACGCCGACCAACCGCAACACTCATAAGTGCGGTCAGAACACCGCCATAAAAAACACTCAGGAGTCCACCCATGAAAATAGGTTCCCCGTCGTTGTTGTTGGCCGCGATGCTGAGTCTGCCGCTTCTGGCTCATGCCGCAGAACCGGCGCAGTGCAGCACCGTAAACTTCTCCGATGTCGGCTGGACCGACATCACCGCCACAACCGCGACCACCAGCGTCGTGCTCGACGCGCTGGGCTACAAGACCAAGACCACCATGATTTCCGTGCCGGTGACCTACAAGTCCCTGGCCGACGGCAAGAACATGGACGTGTTCCTCGGTAACTGGATGCCGACCATGGAAAACGACATCAAGGCCTACCGTGATGCCGGCACCGTGGAAACCGTGCGCACCAACCTCAAAGGCGCCAAGTACACCCTGGCAGTGCCGCAAGCGCTTTACGACAAAGGCCTGCATGACTTCGCCGATATAACCAAATTCAAGAAAGAACTCGACGGCAAAATCTATGGGATCGAGCCGGGCAACGATGGCAACCGCCTGATCCAGAGTATGATCGACAAGAACGCCTTCGGCCTCAAAGACGCTGGTTTCAAAGTGGTCGAATCCAGTGAAGCCGGCATGCTCTCGCAAGTCGACCGTGCTCAGAAGCGCAATACCGCCGTGGTGTTCCTGGGTTGGGCACCGCACCCGATGAACAAGCGCTTCAAGATCCAGTACCTCACCGGTGGCGATGATTATTTCGGCCCGGATTTCGGTGCGGCAACAGTCCTGACCAACACCCGCAAGGGCTACACCCAGGAATGCAGCAACGTTGGCCAGTTGCTGAAGAATCTGGAGTTCACCGTAGACATGGAAAGCTCGCTGATGGGCAACATCCTGGACGACAAGATGAAGCCTGACGCAGCCGCCAAGGCCTGGCTGAAAAAGAACCCACAGGTACTCGATACCTGGCTCGCTGGCGTGACCACCATTGACGGTAAACCTGGCCTGGAAGCCGTGAAAGCCAAGCTTGCACAGTAATCGTTGACGCCGGGCGAGTTCGCTCGCCCGGGCTGTTTTTTTCCTCGCATGCGGACGTTCACTACCATGCTGATTGATCAGAAAATCCCTTTAGGCCAGTACATCGCTGCCTTCGTTGAATGGTTGACGCAACACGGCGCCAGCACATTCGATGCGATCGCCACGACACTGGAAACGATGATCCACGGCGTGACGTTTGCGCTGACCTGGTTCAACCCGCTGGCACTGATCGGATTGATCGCATTGCTGGCTCACTTCATCCAACGCAAATGGGGCCTGACCGCTTTCGTCATCGCCTCCTTCCTGCTGATCCTCAATCTGGGTTACTGGCAGGAAACCATGGAAACCCTCGCCCAGGTGCTGTTCGCTACTTTCGTCTGCGTGATCATAGGCGTGCCGTTGGGCATCGTCGCCGCGCACAAACCGATGTTCTACACGCTGATGCGTCCGGTGCTCGATCTGATGCAGACCGTACCGACGTTCGTGTACCTCATTCCTACCCTGACCCTGTTCGGTCTGGGTGTGGTCCCGGGTCTGATTTCGACGGTAGTGTTCGCGATTGCCGCGCCTATTCGTCTGACCTACCTGGGCATCCGCGATGTGCCGCAAGAACTTATGGACGCCGGCAAGGCCTTTGGCTGCTCGCGCCGTCAGCTGCTCTCGCGTATTGAACTGCCCCACGCCATGCCAAGCATCGCAGCCGGTATCACCCAGTGCATCATGCTGTCGTTGTCGATGGTGGTGATCGCGGCACTGGTGGGCGCCGACGGCCTGGGCAAACCCGTGGTCAACGCACTGAACACTGCTGATATCGCCCTGGGCTTCGAAGCCGGGTTGGCGATCGTACTGCTGGCGATCATGCTCGACCGTATCTGCAAACAACCCGACGCCAAAGTAGGGGGTGACGCATGAGCATAATTCGCTTCGATAACGTCGACGTTATCTTCTCCAAGGATCCACGCGAGGCCCTCAAGCTGCTGGATCAGGGCATGACCCGCGACCAGATCCTGAAGAAAACCGGGCAAATCGTTGGCGTTGAAAAAGCCAGCCTGGACATCGAGAAAGGCGAAATCTGCGTGCTGATGGGCCTCTCCGGCTCCGGCAAATCCAGCCTGCTGCGCTGCATCAACGGTTTGAACACGGTCAGCCGTGGCAAGCTGTTCGTCGAGCATGAAGGCCGCCAGATCGACATCGCTTCCTGCACCCCTGCAGAGCTGAAAATGATGCGCACCAAGCGCATCGCCATGGTGTTCCAGAAGTTCGCCCTGATGCCCTGGCTGACGGTGCGCGAGAACATCAGCTTCGGCCTCGAAATGCAGGGCCGTCCCGAGAAGGAACGTCGCCAGCTGGTCGACGACAAGCTCGAGCTGGTGGGCCTGGCCCAATGGCGCAACAAGAAGCCCGACGAACTCTCCGGCGGTATGCAGCAACGTGTGGGCCTGGCCCGTGCGCTGGCGATGGACGCCGACATCCTGCTGATGGACGAACCCTTCTCGGCACTTGACCCGCTGATTCGCCAGGGCCTGCAAGACGAACTGCTGGAACTGCAACGCAAGCTGCACAAGACCATCGTCTTCGTGAGTCACGACCTCGATGAAGCGCTGAAACTCGGCAGCCGTATCGCAATCATGAAAGACGGCCGGATCATCCAGTACAGCAAGCCGGAAGAAATCGTCCTCAACCCGGCCGATGACTACGTGCGGACCTTCGTCGCGCACACCAACCCGCTGAACGTACTGTGCGGTCGCAGCCTGATGCGCACGCTGGACAACTGCAAACGCATCAACGGTTCGGTATGCCTGGATCCGGGCGGCGACTCGTGGCTGGACCTGGCCGAAGGCAACACCATCAAAGGTGCACGCCAGAATGGTTCCAGCCTGGACTTGCAGAACTGGGTACCGGGGCAAGCGGTGGAAGGCCTGGGCCGTCGCCCAACGCTGGTGGATTCGAACATCGGCATGCGCGATGCGTTGCAGATTCGTTATCAGACCGGCAACAAGCTGGTGCTGCACGACAACAATCGAGTGGTGGGGATTCTCGGCGACAGCGAGCTGTACCACGCGCTGCTCGGCAAGAACCTGGGGTAAGACAGCAGACACAAAAACGCCGCGAGAGGATCGCGGCGTTTTTGTTTATCGGGATAGCGGGTAAAGGGGCTTCGACGCTGATGCCCCCTTCGCGAGCAAGCCCGCTCCCACAGGTGACCGAGTTCTATCAGAAACATGCGGTCGAATGTGGGAGCGGGCTTGCTCGCGAAGAACACGACGCGGTGCTTCAGAGAGAAACACCGCGCCCTATCAAGTCTTAGCTATACACCCGGCCCAGGAGCTGCCGATGGCTTTCAAACTGATCGAGCACATCACGGGTGATCTGATCCTGAGTGAAGCCCATCAAGTCGTAGTCCTGGCTGCCGTTGTGCAGGTACACCTCGGCGCGGTAGTAACGCGTGCGCGCTTCATTCGGGTTCGGCGACTCGCTCGGCGCTGCCAGATAGCCGTCCAGGCTCACTTCGTAGACAAACGGGTTGCCCTCTTCCATCTCGATCCGCACGCCCATGCAACGCTTGGCTTTACCCAACAACGTTTGCACGTCCAGCCCCTGAGTACGCAGTTGTGCCGCCGCATCTTCCAGCGCCGGGCTGACGTGCTTGTCCATGAAGCGTTGAACGATCGACTGGCTCGGTTGCAAGTCCAGCTGGGTCAGACGCTCGCTGAAACCACGACGACCACGCGCCGCCAGTTCGGCCTGTTCCTGCTCGATCTGCACGTCCTGGCGCATGGCCTTGTGCAAGCCGAACATGAAGAACACCAGCACCACCGAGAACGGCAGGCCGGCCAGCACGACCATGGTTTGCATGGCTTCGAAGTTACCGGCGAACAGCAGGCCGATGGTCACCAGCGTGATCACTACCGACCAGAAGATCCGCAGCCAGTGCGGGGCATCTTCGTCGACGTTGCCGCCCTTGCAGGACAGGTTCGCCATCATCACCGCGCCAGAGTCGGCCGGGGTCAGGAACAACACGAAACCGACAAAAATCGACACGCCGATCACGATCTTCGACGCCGGGTAGTGCTCAAGCAGTTGGTAGATCGCCATGGACGGCTGTTCCAGCGCCGTCTTCCCGAGCTCCACCGCCCCGTGGTTCATCACCAGATCCAGCGCCGAGTTACCGAAGATCGACAACCAGGCCAAGGTGAAGCCCAGCGGAATCAGCAGCACGCCGGCCACCAGTTCACGCACCGTGCGACCGCGAGAAATACGTGCGATGAACATGCCTACGAATGGCGCCCAGGAAATCCACCAGGCCCAATAGAACAGAGTCCACAGGCCCAACCAGCGCTCGGATTTGGCGTTGTCGGCTTCGTACACGTACAGGTCGAAAGTTTTCAGCACCACCCCGTTCAGGTAGTCGCCGATGTTCTGCACGAAGCCGTTGAGCAGGTGCAGGGTCGGGCCGAACAGCAGGACGAAAATCAGCAGGCCGCTGAACAGCACGATGTTCAGGTTGGACAGACGGCGGATACCGTTTTCCACGCCCGACACGGCAGCGATGGTCGCCACGGTGCTCATCACGATGATCACGATCAGCAGGTTGGTGTTGCTGTGCTCCATGCCGAACAGGTTCTCAAGACCCGACGACACTTGCAGCGAGCCGATCCCCAGGTTGGTCACCAGACCCAGCAGGGTCACGAACATGCCAAAGCCGTCTACCGCATGACCGGCCGCGCCTTTGACCCAACGCTCGCCCACCAGCGGATACAGCGCCGAACGCAACGCCAGCGGCTGGTTATGACGGTAGGCAAAGTACGCCACGGCCAAGCCGACCAAAGCGTAGATCGCCCAGCCATGCAGGCCCCAATGCAGGAACGTCAGCTGTACTGCCTGACGCGCTGCCAGGTTGCTGCCCGCCACGCCTTCCGGCGGATTGAAGTAGTGATCCAGCGGTTCGGATGCACCGAAGTACAGCAGCGAGATACCGATACCGGACGAGAACAGCATCCCGGCCCAGGCGCCATAGCTGAAGTCCGGAGTATCGTCCTTGCTGCCCAGTTTGAGCTTGCCGTAGGACGAAAACGCCAGGCCGACGACGAATACCAGATAGGCGGCGATCACCACCATGTAGTACCAACCGAAGCTGCGCGACAACCAGGCCTGAGCGATCCCCAGCATTCTCCCGGCTTCTTGCGGCGCGGCGATGAGGATGGCGGTCAGCAGCAGGATCAATGCGGTCGAGGTGTAGAACACCCAGCCGTTGACCGCCACCTTCTCGGGTGGGGTCTTTATAAGAGAGGCAGAACTCATTGCACAGATGCTCCAGGCAGTGCGAGAGAAAGACACAAGGCAAAGCAGTACCCGACCAATCGATTAGTTGGCAGCCGACCAGCGGGTGATATAAAGACACCCCGAAAAAAGCCCGAAACCGCGGTAGCCGTGTTGAAAACCGACCTCGAAGATCGCGTGCGCGTACATGACACAGCACATGACCCCGAGCGTCTTGCCCATTCAATACGTCCATTGAAATCGGTTCGCAGCATGCCCCGTGTGGGTTTCGAGCATTTTCAGATGTCGTTTTTCCGCCAACCACACGTAGGAAAAACCTGTAGGCAGCGACGATTTGTCGCAGATCTTATTCTTTGTTGATTGAACGTTCAATCAAAACAAAATAGACTGGCTCTCAATCCGGTAGCCGTTTTTCGTCCACCGGGAGGCCTAAGGAGATGTGCAAGATGCCCAAGGTCGGTATGCAACCCATCCGCCGCCAGCAGTTGATCGAAGCCACATTGCAGGCGGTCGATCAGGTCGGGATGGGGGACGCCAGCATTGCGCTGATCGCCCGTTTGGCCGGTGTCTCGAATGGCATCATCAGTCACTATTTTCAGGACAAGAATGGCCTGATCGCCGCCACGATGCGGTATCTGATGAACGTCCTCAGCGAGAACGTCACCGCGCGCCGCCTGGCGCTGAGAGATAACAGCCCGCGGGCTCATCTTCAGGTGATTATCGAAGGCAACTTCGACGCCAGCCAGGTCAATGGCCCGGCAATGAAAACCTGGTTGGCCTTCTGGGCAACCAGCATGCACCAACCGTCTTTACACAGGTTGCAGCGGATCAACGATCACCGCCTGTATTCCAACCTGTGCTGCGAGTTCCGCCGAGTGCTGCCGCTTGATCAGGCACGCAGCGCAGCACGCGGACTGGCGGCCCTGATTGATGGTTTGTGGTTGCGCGGCGCGCTGTCGGGAGACGCTTTCGACACCGAGCAGGCACAACGAATCGCTTACGAATATATGGATATCCAACTGGCTAAACAGGAGTTGCTGGAGCACACATAACCGCTCGGCCCCTGAACGGCGACTGATCAACGTGCCCAGGTTTTACGGCGCGTCCAGTGGCCAATGCCAATAACTAATGCACTTGCGAGGACTCTATGGCCCGTTTCGAACTGCAAAAACTTTACATCGACGGCGGTTACTCCGACGCCAGCGGCGACGCCACCTTCGAAGCTATCAACCCGGCTAACGGTGAAGTTCTCGCCACAGTGCAACGTGCAACCTTCGCCGACGTTGAGCGCGCTGTCGTCAGCGCCGAAAAGGGCCAGAAAATCTGGGCCGCGATGACCGCCATGGAGCGTTCGCGCATCCTGCGCCGTGCCGTTGAAATCCTGCGCGAGCGCAACGATGAACTGGCCGCCCTGGAAACCCTGGACACCGGCAAGGCGTACTCCGAAACCCGTTACGTCGACATCGTTACCGGCGCTGACGTACTGGAATACTACGCAGGCCTGGTGCCGGCCATCGAAGGCGAGCAAATCCCGCTGCGCACCACGTCGTTCGTTTACACCCGTCGCGAGCCACTGGGCATCGTGGCCGGTATCGGCGCGTGGAACTACCCGATCCAGATCGCCCTGTGGAAATCCGCTCCAGCCCTGGCGGCCGGTAACGCGATGATCTTCAAGCCAAGCGAAGTCACTTCCCTGACCACCCTGAAACTGGCTGAGATCTACACCGAAGCAGGCCTGCCAGCGGGCGTGTTCAACGTTCTGACCGGCAGCGGCCGTGAAGTCGGCACCTGGCTGACCGAGCACCCACGCATCGAAAAAATCTCCTTCACCGGCGGCACCGACACCGGCAAGAAGGTCATGGCCAGCGCTTCCGGTTCGTCCTTGAAAGACGTGACCATGGAACTGGGCGGCAAATCCCCGCTGATCATTTTCGATGACGCCGACCTCGATCGCGCCGCCGACACCGCGATGATGGCCAACTTCTACAGCTCCGGCCAGGTCTGCACCAACGGCACTCGCGTGTTCGTACCGAGCCACCTGAAAGCCGCTTTCGAAGCCAAGATCGTGGAACGCGTTGCGCGCATCCGCGTCGGCAACCCGCAAGACGAAAACACCAACTTCGGCCCGCTGGTCAGCTTCGCCCACATGGAAAGCGTGCTCGGCTACATCGCCAAAGGTAAGGAAGAAGGCGCGCGTCTGCTGTGCGGCGGCGAGCGTCTGACCGAAGGCGAATTCGCCAAAGGCGCCTTCGTGGCACCGACCGTGTTCACCGACTGCACCGACGAGATGACCATCGTTCGCGAAGAAATCTTTGGCCCGGTGATGAGCATCCTCACCTACGAAACCGAAGAAGAAGTGATCCGCCGCGCCAACGACACCGAGTTCGGCCTGGCTGCCGGCGTCGTCACCCGTGACCTGAACCGCGCTCACCGTGTGATTCATCAACTGGAAGCCGGTATCTGCTGGATCAACGCCTGGGGCGAGTCCGACGCCAAGATGCCGGTCGGCGGCTACAAGCAGTCGGGCGTAGGCCGTGAGAACGGCATCAGCTCGCTGAACAACTTCACCCGCATCAAATCGGTACAGGTCGAGCTGGGCGATTACGCCTCGGTTTTCTAAGGCGAAATTTGCTTCGCCCGCGAGGCCGTCATCGCGAGCAGGCTCGCTCCCACAGGGACCCCATTCCAATGTGGGAGCGAGCCTGCTCGCGAATCGAGTGCGCAGCGCTCGCCATGGCCGAACCTGACCAACTTCAAAGAGGGTGCATTCAATGTCCCACGAATACGACTACATCATCATCGGGGCCGGCTCTGCCGGTAACACCCTGGCGACCCGTCTGACTGAAGATGCAGGCGTCACCGTCCTGCTGCTCGAAGCCGGCGGTCCGGACTACCGTTTAGACTTCCGCACACAAATGCCTGCGGCACTGGCGTTCCCGCTGCAAGGCCGTCGCTACAACTGGGCCTACGAGACCGATCCAGAGCCACACATGGACGGCCGCCGGATGGAATGCGGTCGCGGCAAGGGCCTGGGCGGTTCTTCGCTGATCAACGGCATGTGCTACATCCGCGGTAACGCCATGGACTACGACGGCTGGGCGAAAAACCCTGGCCTGGAAGACTGGACCTACCTGGACTGCCTGCCGTATTTCCGCAAAGCGGAAACCCGCGACATCGGCCCGAACGACTACCACGGTGGCGAAGGCCCGGTCAGCGTGACCACGCCTAAAGCCGGCAACAACCCGCTGTTCCACGCGATGGTTGAAGCAGGCGTACAAGCCGGTTACCCGCGCACCGAAGACCTGAACGGCTACCAGCAGGAAGGTTTCGGTCCGATGGACCGTACCGTGACGCCTAAGGGCCGTCGCTCCAGCACCGCGCGCGGCTACCTGGACATCGCCAAAAAGCGTTCGACCCTGAACATCGTCACCCACGCCCTGACCGACAAGATTCTGTTCGAAGGCAAGCGTGCGATCGGCGTCCGTTACCTGGTGGGCAGCGCCGAAGAGCCCGTTGAAGCCCGTGCACGCAAAGAAGTGTTGCTGTGCAGCGGCGCGATTGCTTCGCCGCAAATCCTGCAACGCTCCGGCGTCGGCCCGGCCAAGCTGCTCAAGAGCCTCGACATTCCGGTGGTTCACGACCTGCCTGGCGTTGGCGAGAACCTGCAGGACCACTTGGAGCTGTACCTGCAATACGCGTGCACCCAGCCGGTTTCGCTGTA
Source organism: Pseudomonas sp. 05N36 (assembly GCF_056397385.1). NCBI lineage: Bacteria > Pseudomonadati > Pseudomonadota > Gammaproteobacteria > Pseudomonadales > Pseudomonadaceae > Pseudomonas > Pseudomonas sp. 05N36. Next base: position 72,219 of record NZ_JBFTNH010000005.1, read on the forward strand.
CCCGTCGCTGCTCTGGTACAACCAGCCGGCCATTGGTGCCGAGTGGTTGTTCAATGGCACCGGCATCGGCGCCAGCAACCAGTTCGAGGCCGGCGGTTTTATCCGTACGCGTCCGGACTTCGAATGGCCGAACATTCAGTACCACTTCCTGCCGGTGGCGATTAACTACAACGGCAGCAACGGCGTGAAAGAGCACGGTTTCCAGGCGCACATGGGTTCCATGCGTTCGCCAAGCCGTGGCCGCATCCAGGTCAAATCCAAGGATCCGCGCCAGCACCCGAGCATCCTGTTCAACTACATGGCCACCGAGCAAGACTGGCAGGAATTCCGTGACGGCATCCGCCTGACCCGTGAAATCATGCAACAGCCGGCACTCGACGCGTTCCGTGGTCGCGAGCTGAGCCCGGGCATCGAAGTGCAAACCGATGAGCAACTCGACAAGTTCATCCGTGAACACGCCGAAACCGCGTTCCACCCGTCCTGCTCCTGCAAAATGGGCACCGACGAGATGGCCGTGGTCGATGGCCAGGGTCGTGTCCACGGGATGCAGGGCCTGCGTGTGGTCGATGCCTCGATCATGCCGCTGATCACCACCGGTAACCTGAACGCGCCAACGATCATGATCGCCGAGAAAATCGCCGACAAGATCCGTGGTCGTCAGCCACTGCCACGCAGCAAGGCCAAGTACTACGTCGCGGGCGACGCCCCGGTACGTGGCAAGCCGTTGCGTGAAGTGGGTCCTACCGCGCAGTAACACCGCGCCTGCGGCGCATCGCGAGCAGGCTCGCTCCCACATTGGATTTGCATCGAATCGCTATTTAGCGTTCAACACAGATCAAGTGTGGGAGCGAGCCTGCTCGCGATGGCTTTCTAGCAAACAACACACCTCTCCCCGCCTTACATCCTTCCCACACCGCTTCACCCTTGATCCCACCCCCCGCGCAGGCCTACTCTAGTCACCGCGCAAACGTTTCACCCCCCGCCCCCATCGACAAGCCGCCACCTGGCTGGCCACGAGGCTTACTCATGTTTGATGTCGTGTCTTCGAGCAAATGGCCCACCGGCTACCTGATCAACCCCAACGTAGAACCCCTCGATCCGAAGTGGCTGAAGGAATTCAGCAAGATCCCCGCAGCGGCCGTCAGCGACTGCCTGGGTCGCAACGTCGGTGGCCTGGGTTTGAAAGCCTTCCACGGCAATGCGCCGATGCTCGGCAGTGCGCTGACCGTTCGCGTGCGCCCCGGTGACAACCTGATGATCCTCAAAGCCATGCAGATGGCCCGCCCGGGCGATGTGCTGGTGATCGACGGCAGTGCCGACCTGACCCGCGCCGTGTTCGGCGGCATCATGCGCGCCATGGCCCTCAAGGCCGGGATCGTCGGCGTAGTGATCAACGGCGCCCTGCGTGACCTCGACGAGTGGCAAACCGGTGAACTGCCGGCCTACGCCATCGGCGGCGTACACCGTGGCCCGAGCACCGACGGTGGCGGCGAAATCAACGTACCGATCTCCTGCGCCGGCATGCTGGTTGCTCCCGGTGACCTGATGATTGGCGACGGTGACGGCGTGGTGGCTGCATCGCGCAGCGAACTGCCGGAACTGCTGGTGCGTTGCCACGACCTGCTGGCTCGGGAAAAGGCTACGCTGGCGGCTATCGAAGCCGGCACGCTGGACCCGGATCGGTTTGACGCCATCCTGCGCGCCAAGGGTTGCCCGGTTTAACCGCCAAAAGCATCGTCGGAACGCCGCCCGGAGCAGGCTCGCTCCCACAAGGACTGCGCAAAACCTGTGGGAGCGAGCCTGCTCGCGATGAGGCCCTAGAAGTCGCCGCCACTCACAAGGAGGTCCCCGCATGTTCGATTTCCACCCCCAGCTCAAGCAGCGTTTCGCTGCCTTGCGCACGGGCGCTGAATTTTTTTCGCTGCGCTATGTGCGCGAGTCGGGTCAGTACCTGTCGGTACGCAAAAACGTTGCCGAGCCTCCAAGTCTGAGCCGTGACGAAGGGGCGATGCTGACTGCACGGGTCAATGGCGTCGAAGCCTATGCCGCGACCAACGACCTGTCGCCATCCGGCCTGCAAGCAGCCCTCGACCGCGCCGAACGACAGGCCCGCTCGATTGCCGCCCACGCCCTGCTCGACCTGCGTCAGCAAACGGTTTCCAGCGAGCGCGCCGATTACCTGTCACCGAACCTTGAACAACCGTTCCCGTCCCTCAGCGATTGCTACCAACTGCTCGGCGCCGAATCCGCCGCCGTGCCCAAGGACGAGCGACTGGTGAACTGGCAGGTCAGCATCGGCATCACCCATGTCGAGCAGATCTACCTCAACAGTGCCGGCGCCGAACTGCGTCAGGCGCAACGCTTCGTCTACCCGGGGCTGGATGTCACCGCCTACGACGGTAACGACAGCCAGACCCGCAGCCTGGGCCGCGAAAACTTCGGCCAGCAAGGCGGCGCAGACGTGATCAGCCGCTGCGGCCTGATCGGCGCCGGCCCGCATGTCGCCGATCAGGCACTGCAATTGCTGCTGGCCCCCAACACCCCGCAGGGCAAACGCGACCTGCTGCTGATGCCGGACCAGATGATGCTGCAGATCCACGAGTCCATCGGCCACCCGCTGGAACTGGACCGCATCCTCGGCGATGAGCGCAATTACGCCGGCACCAGCTTCGTCAAAACCAGTGATTTCGGCAGCCTGCAATACGGCTCCGAACTGCTCAACGTGACCTTCGACCCGGACATTCCCGAGCAGCTCGCCAGCTACGGCCATGACGACGACGGCACGGCGGCGAGCAAACAGTTCCTGATCCGCGAGGGTTTGCTGATCCGTCCGCTGGGTGGTGCGCTGTCGCAGTTCCGTGCAGGCCTCGACGGCGTTGCCAACAGCCGCGCCTGCGGCTGGAACCGCCCGCCCATCGACCGCATGGCCAACCTCAACATCGAGCCTGGTGACCAGTCGCTGGAACAGTTGATCAGCGGCATAGAACACGGCGTGCTGATGTCGACTAACCGCTCATGGTCAATTGACGACGCACGGAATAAATTCCAGTTCGGCTGCGAGTGGGGCCAGTTGATTGAAAACGGCGAACTCAAGGGCGTGGTGAAAAACCCGAACTACCGGGGTATTTCTGCGCAGTTCTGGCGCAACCTCAGCGCCGTTGGCGACGTCGGCACCTTCAAGGTGCTGGGCACGCCGAACTGCGGCAAAGGCGAACCGAACCAGGTGATCCGCGTCGGCCACGCCTCGCCGGCCTGCGTGTTCAGCAACATTGATGTGTTTGGAGGAGACGCCTGATGAGTACGGCATTGAGTCAGGTCGAACAATTCAAAGGACTGGTGGCCTGGTTGCGCAGTGCCCTGCGCGAGCCTGAGCGGTTCACCTTGAGCTACGCCGCCGAATCGTCGGCGTTCGTGCGCTTCAACCACGCCAAGGTGCGTCAGGCTGGCCAGGTCCAGCAGGCCAGCGTCGGTTTCAAACTGATCAACGACGGCCGGCATGCGGACCTGAGCATCACCCTCGCCGGTGATCCCGAGGTCGACCTTCAGCGCCTGGCCGAAGGCCTGCAACAGTTGCGCGAGACCCTGCCGTTGTTGCCGCAGGACCCGTATCTGCTGCTCAACCACACAGGCTGGCAGAGCAAGAACGTACAGGATCACCCGTTGCCGGACACCGAGCAGGTGGTCGCCGAAATCGCCCGCGCCGCCGAAGGGCTCGATCTGGTCGGTTTCTACGCCGCCGGGCCGATCAGCCGGGGTTTCGCCAGTTCGTCCGGCGCCTTCGGCTGGCATCAGGCCAACAGCTTCAATTTCGATTTCAGCCTGTTCCACGCCAACGGCCAAGCGGTGAAAGCCAGCTACGCCGGGCACGACTGGAACAGCGAAGGTTTCGCCAAACGCTTCCAGCAGGCCCGCGAGCAATTGGAGTTCCTGGGGCGGCCACTGCGCACGTTGGCGCCGGGTCAATACCGCGCCTATCTGGCGCCAGCCGCTTTGGAAGAGATCGTCGGCATGCTCTGCTGGGGTGGGTTCTCCGCGCAGTCGATTGCCAGCAAAAGCAGCCCGCTGCAAAAACTCTACGCGGGTGATAGCGCGTTCAGCCCATTGCTCTCGCTGGATGAAAAAGTCAGCGGTTCCCTGAGCCCGGCGTTTTCGGGCGAAGGCTACCCGCGCAGCGATCTCGGGTTGATCGTTGCGGGCAAGGCCGGCGAGCGGCTGGTGGGTTCGCGCAGCGCCGCCGAATACGGCCTGACCGCCAACGGTGCTGGTGGCGGTGAGTCGCCAAGCGCGTTGAACATGGCCGCCGGTGTATTGCCGGAAGCCGAGATTCTCAAGCAGCTCGGCACTGGCCTGTACATCAGCAACCTGTGGTACCTGAATTACTCGGACCAACCGGCCGCACGCTTGACCGGCATGACCCGCTTCGCGACCTTCTGGGTCGAGAACGGCGAGATTCAGGCACCGGTCAGCACCATGCGCTTCGATGACAGCGCCTACAGCCTGCTCGGTTCGCAGCTGGAAGCACTGACGAGTGAGCGTGAGCTGATTCTGTCGCCCAGCACCTACAGCCAGCGAGCCACGGCTTCGGCGGTATTGCCGGGGGCGCTGGTCAGCCGCCTGACGTTGACCCTGTAAAAAAGCATCGCGAGCAAGCTCGCTCCCACATGGACAGCGCAGTTCCTGTGGGAGCGAGCTTGCTCGCGATGAAGCCACCACGGACTACCTGATTTCACTCTCACACGAGGTCCCATGCCCAACCATCCGGCTCTTGATGCAATCACCGCCCGCTGGGTCCCCTGGGTGGTGGCGATTGCGTTTTTCATGCAGTCCCTCGACGGGACCATCCTCAACACCGCCCTGCCCGCCATGGCCCTCGATCTGGCAGAAGACCCACTGCGCATGCAGGGCGTGATCATCGCCTACATGCTCACGGTCGCCTTGCTGATTCCGGCGTCGGGCTGGGTCGCCGACCGCTTCGGCACCAAGAAAATCTTCTTCGGCGCGATCCTCTTGTTCAGCCTCGGTTCCTTGCTCTGTGCGCTCTCCAGCACCTTGACCATGCTGGTCGGCGCCCGGGTGATTCAGGGGCTGGGCGGCGCATTGATGTTGCCGGTCGGGCGCCTGGTGGTGCTGCGCGCTTACCCGCGTTCGGAGCTGGTGCGGATCATGGGCTTCATCACCATTCCCGGCCTGCTCGGGCCGTTGATCGGTCCGACCATGGGCGGCTGGATGGTGCAATACCTGACCTGGCACTGGATCTTCCTGATCAACCTGCCGGTCGGGCTGGTCGGCTGCTACGCGGTCTGGAAGTTCATCCCCGATCTGCGCGGCTCTGAGCGCACGCGCTTCGATGGCTTGGGTTTCCTGCTGTTCGGCGCGGCGATGGTGTTGATCACCATTGCCATGGAAGGTCTGGGCGAACTGCACCTGCCGCATTTGCGGGTGATGCTGCTGCTGTTTGGTGGCATGGCGTGCCTGGCGGCGTACTGGTTGCGGGCCGGGCATATCGACAATCCGTTGTTCGCACCAGCGCTGTTCAAGACCCGGACTTTCGCCGTGGGCATTCTCGGCAACCTGTTCGCCCGGCTCGGCAGCGGCGCCCTGCCGTTTCTGGTGCCATTGCTGCTACAGGTCGCCTTGGGCTACTCGCCCTCCCTGGCAGGGATGAGCATGTTGCCGCTGGCGGCAGCGGCGATGTTCGCCAAGTCGATTGCGCGCCACCTGATCGAACGCCTGGGTTATCGCATCGTGCTGACCAGCAACACCCTGGCGCTGGGAATCATGCTGGCGAGCATGGGCCTGGTCAGCGAGCAGACGCCTTATTGGTTGCTGCTGGTGCTGCTGGCGATACTCGGGGCGATCAACTCCTTGCAGTTCACGGCAATGAATACCGTGACCCTGATCGACCTCGACGACGCCAGCGCCAGCAGCGGCAACAGCCTGCTGTCGGTGGTCGCGCAGTTGTCGCTGAGCCTCGGCGTCGCTTGCGCCGGCGCCCTGCTGGGTGGTTTCACGGCGGAGGTCGGCAATGATGGCGTAGACACGGTGCTAGGCGCGTTCCAACTAACCTTCGTCACCGTCGGGATCATGGCAATGCTGGCCGCAACGATCTTTTCCCAGCTGTCCCCAAAGGATGGCCGACGGAAGGTCAGCCGCGAGCACGATATCGAGCACTAACCTGTAGCAGCTGCCGAGGCACGAGGCTGCGTTGCGTGTCCGCAGGACCGCCCTCGGGGGGCCACTTCGTAGCCCAACGCAGCCTCGTGCCTCGGCAGCTGCTACGAATATTGGCTACGACTATTCGTCCAGAATTTGCAGGTGGGGCGCGCGGGACTGGTACACTGCGCGACATTTTGTTTTGCAGGCCAGTCCCGTGACCACCATCGCCACCGCTTTTAGTACTTTGCCGCTGTCCGCCGCCATGCTGGCTAACCTCGACTCCCTCGGTTATGCCCAGATGACGCCGATCCAGGCGCAAAGCTTGCCGGTGATCCTCAAGGGGATGGACCTGATCGCCCAGGCCAAGACCGGCAGCGGCAAAACCGCCGCCTTCGGTATCGGCCTGCTGAACCCGATCAATCCGCGCTTCTTCGGCTGCCAGGCACTGGTGATCTGCCCGACTCGTGAGCTGGCTGACCAGGTTGCCAAGGAAATCCGTCGACTGGCCCGCGCCGAAGACAACATCAAGGTGCTGACCCTCTGTGGCGGCGTGTCGTTCGGTCCGCAGATCGGCTCGCTGGAGCACGGCGCGCACATCATCGTCGGCACTCCGGGGCGTATCCAGCAACACCTGCGCAAGGGTTCGCTGGTGCTCCACGGCCTGAACACCCTGATCCTCGACGAAGCCGACCGCATGCTCGACATGGGTTTCTACGACTCCATCGAAGAAATCATCGCCCAATGCCCTGAGCGTCGCCAGACCCTGCTGTTCTCCGCCACTTACCCGGTGGGCATCAAGCAGTTGGCATCGAAGTTCATGCGCAACCCGCAGCAAGTGAAGGCCGAGGCGTTCCACGACGACACGCAGATCGAACAGCGTTTCTTCGAGATTTCGCCGGAAGAGCGCATGGACGCGGTGGTCAAGGTCCTCGCCCATTACCGCCCGCAGTCCACCGTCGCTTTCTGCTTCACCAAGCAGCAAGTGCAGGAAACCGTCGACCACCTGACAGCCAAAGGCATCTCGGCCGTTGGCCTGCACGGTGACCTGGAACAGCGTGATCGCGACCAGGTGCTGGCAATGTTCGCCAACCGCAGCACCTCGGTACTGGTCGCCACCGACGTCGCCGCCCGTGGTCTGGACATCGATGCGCTGGACATGGTGGTCAACGTCGAACTGGCCCGCGACTCGGAAATCCACATCCACCGCGTTGGCCGTACCGGTCGTGCCGGTGAAAAAGGCATCGCCATCAGCCTGGTAGCGCCGTCCGAAGCCCATCGCGCCCAAGCCATCGAGCAACTGCAGAAGTCGCCGCTGAGCTGGGATCAACTGGACAGCCTGACCTCACAGGGCGGCGCCCCGCTGCTGCCGGCCATGAGCACCCTGTGCATCGGCGCCGGCCGTAAAGACAAGGTTCGCCCGGGCGACATCCTCGGCGCACTGACCGGCGATGCCGGTGTTCCTGGCGCCCAGGTCGGCAAGATCGCAATCTTCGACTACCAGGCCTATGTCGCCGTGGAACGCGGAATCGCCAAGCAAGCCTTGCAGCGCCTGAACGACGGCAAGATCAAAGGCCGCTCGCTGCGCGTACGGATTTTGTAACAAGCGCTGCCCACCTCTGTGGCGAGGGAGCTTGCTCCCGCTGGCCTGCGAAGCAGGCCCAAAACCTGCTACCGCGTTTTAACAGTCAGAATGCATCTGCTGGCTTTGCGAGTGCTACGCACTCGAGCGGGAGCAAGCTCCCTCGCCACAAAAGCATTTGCCAGCCTTGCTAACGAAACTTGAGGACACCGTTTTGCGCTCTACCGAAGTCGTGATCATTGGCGCTGGCGCCGCTGGGTTGATGTGTGCACTGACCGCCGCCCGGCGCGGGCGCAAGGTGATGTTGCTCGACCACGCGAACAAGGCCGGCAAGAAAATCCTCATGTCCGGTGGTGGTCGCTGCAATTTCACCAACATGTACACCGAGCCGAGCAACTTTCTGTCGCAAAACGCGCACTTCTGCAAATCCGCACTGGCGCGCTATACCCAGTGGGATTTCATCGGGATGGTGGCCAAGCACGGCGTGCCGTACCACGAGAAAAAACTCGGCCAGCTGTTCTGCGATAACAAATCCAGCGACATCCTCGGCATGCTCCTCGACGAGTGCGATCAGGTCGGCGTCAGCCTGCACCTCGACACCTCGATCCAGCAGATCGAAAAACTCGACAGCGGCTACCTGCTGGAAACCACGTTGGGCCAGTTGACCTGCGAATCGCTGGTGATCGCCACCGGCGGCCTGTCGATTCCAACCCTGGGCGCCACCGGTTTCGGCTATCAAGTAGCCAAGCAGTTCGGCCACCAGTTGCTGCCCACCCGCGCCGGCCTGGTGCCGTTCACCATCACCGACCAGCTCAAAGAGCTGTGCACCGAGCTGTCCGGTACGTCGGTGGATTGCCTGGTGAGCTGCAACGATCAGAGCTTTCGCGAGAACATCCTGTTCACCCACCGCGGCCTCAGCGGTCCGGCGATTTTGCAGATTTCGTCATTCTGGCAATCCGGTGACGCGGTCGAAATCAATCTGATGCCCGACCACGACGTGCCGAGCTGGTTGCAACAGCAGCAAGCCGAACGCCCGAACAGCGAACTGAAAACCCTGCTCGGCGAAATCTTCACCAAGAAGATGGCCAACCTGCTGGCCGACAACTGGTTCGTCTCCAAACCGATGAAGCAGTACACCCACGCCGAACTGGCCGATATCGCCGCCAAACTGGCGAGCTGGACGCTGGTCCCGGCCGGCACCGAAGGCTATCGCACGGCCGAAGTCACGCTCGGTGGCGTCGACACTCACGAAGTCTCGTCCAAAACCATGGAATCGCTGAAAAGCCCTGGCCTGTACTTCATCGGTGAAGTGCTGGACGTCACCGGGCACCTGGGCGGTTTCAACTTCCAATGGGCCTGGGCCTCGGGTTACGCAGCAGCGCAGTACGTCTAACGCCATCGCATGCGGTGATCAGGCTTTTGTGGCGAGGGAGCTTGCTCCCGCTGGCCTGCGAAGCAGGCCCAAAACCTGTCACCACTGTCTGCCAGACACACCGCATGCATAGGGTTTACGACGGCTACGCCGCCGAGCGGGAGCAAGCTCCCTCGCCACAGGGTTCAATGCAGACCTGACAGTTTTACCCAGGAAGGAACAGTTTTTGCTGTCAGATGTGATCGGCGCCATTGCGTCGTCGTCATTACTGGCTCAATTTAGTTGCATTGCCCCGGAAGGCCTCCGCACTTCATGCCATCAACCTCGTTTCGTCAGACTCTGCGTCGCCTTTGGGCGCTGGATAAATTCAGCTACAGCGTGCGGGTGTTCATCGCCCTGACCGGCACCATGGCGCTGTGTTGGTATCAAAATGAAATGGGCCTGCTGATCCCGCTATTCCTGGGGATTATCGCCAGCGCCCTGGCCGAAACCGACGACAGTTGGCAGGGCCGTCTCAATGCGCTGGCCGTGACGCTGGTGTGCTTCAGCGTTGCCGCGTTCTCGGTCGAACTGCTATTCCCCTACCCATACATCTTCGTGGTCGCCCTGGCATTGGCCAGTTTCGGCCTGACCATGCTTGGAGCCTTGGGTGAACGCTATGGCGCGATTGCCTCGGCGACGTTGATCCTGTCGGTGTACACCATGATTGGTGTGGACCAGCGCGGCGGCGCGGTCACCGATTTCTGGCATGAACCGGTGTTGCTGGTGGCCGGCGCCGCCTGGTATGGCTTGCTCTCGGTGCTGTGGCAGGCGCTGTTTTCCAACCAGCCGGTGCAACAGAGCCTGGCGCGGTTGTTTCGCGAGCTGGGGTTTTACCTGAAGCTCAAATCATCGTTGTTCGAGCCGATCCGCCAGATGGACGTCGAAGCCCGGCGACTGGAACTGGCGCAGCAAAATGGTCGCGTGGTCGCGGCGCTCAACGCCGCCAAGGAAATCATCCTGCACCGGGTCGGCAACGGTCGGCCGGGCTCGAAAGTCAGTCGCTACCTGAAGCTGTATTTCCTCGCCCAGGACATCCACGAACGCGCCAGCTCTTCGCACTATCCGTACAACGCCCTGGCCGAAGCCTTTTTCCACAGCGACGTGCTGTTCCGCTGCCAACGCCTGCTGCGCCAGCAAGGCAAAGCCTGCCGGGCATTGGCCGAGTCGATCCAGATGCGCCAGCCGTTCGTCTACGACGACAGCTTTGCCGAAGCCCTGAGCGACCTGCACGCCTCCCTCGAACACCTGCGCATCCAGAGCAACCCGGCCTGGCGCGGTTTGCTGCGTTCATTGCGCGCACTGGCGGCCAACCTCGGCACCCTGGATCGTTTGCTCAGCGACGCAAGCAACCCCGACGCCCTGGCCGACGCCACCGACAGCAGCCTGCTCGACCGTTCGCCGCGCAACCTCAAGGACGTCTGGACGCGCCTGCGCACGCAGCTGACGCCGACCTCGCTGCTGTTCCGACATGCCCTGCGTTTGCCTCTGGCCCTGACCGTCGGCTATGGCATGGTGCACTTGATCCACCCATCGCAGGGCTATTGGATCATCCTCACCACACTATTTGTTTGCCAACCGAACTACGGCGCCACCCGGCGCAAACTCGGTCAGCGGATCCTCGGCACCGCAATCGGCCTGACCCTGGCCTGGGCACTGTTCGATCTGTTCCCCAACCCGTTGGTGCAATCGTGTTTCGCAATTGCCGCCGGCGTGGTGTTCTTTATCAACCGCACCACCCGCTACACACTGGCCACGGCGGCAATCACCCTGATGGTGCTGTTCTGCTTCAACCAGGTCGGCGACGGCTACGGGCTGTTCCTGCCAAGGCTGCTCGACACCTTGCTCGGCGGTCTGATCGCGGGGCTCGCGGTGCTGCTGTTCCTGCCGGACTGGCAGGGCCGCAGCCTGAACAAAGTGCTGGCCAACACCCTGACCTGCAACAGCATTTACCTGCGCCAGATCATGCAGCAATACGCCGCCGGCAAAACGGATGACCTGGCCTATCGACTGGCTCGGCGCAATGCCCACAACGCCGATGCGGCGCTGTCGACCACGCTGGCCAACATGCTCATGGAGCCGGGGCATTTTCGTAAGGAGGCTGACGTCGGCTTCCGTTTCCTGGTGCTTTCCCACACCTTGCTCAGCTACCTCTCGGGCCTCGGCGCCCACCGCGAAATCCGGCTACCTGCTGACGTTCGTGAACAGCTGATCAGCGGTGCCGGTGTCAGTCTGGCGACCAGCATCGACGAAATCGCCCAAGGGTTGGCGAGCAAATCGCCGATTGCGATTCAGAGCGACGAAGAAGAAGCCCTGGCCGCCGGGCTTGAACAAATGCCTGACGAGATCGACGAAGGTCAGCGTCTGGTGCAAACCCAACTGGGGTTGATCTGCCGGCAACTGGGACCGTTGCGCACGCTGGCGGCGCATTTGATCAAGGATACGAGTGAGGATTGAGATCTTCAGGGCCTGTCAGGTCCTCATCGCGAGCAGGCTCGCTCCCACACTGATCTGCGACACGACGAAGGTCCCCTGTGGGAGCGAGCCTGCTCGCGATGGGGTCATCCACCACACCACACAACCCGGACTCTCACATCCCATGCTGCCTGAGCAATCGCTCATAGCTGCCATCCTCCTTCATTGCCGCAATCTCGCGATCGAAACCGGCAACAATCTGCTCATGGTCGGGGTTCTTCAGGCTGACCAGAATATGCAGGCTGTTCTCGCTCAGAGGATTGGGCAGAAACTCCACGGCATTGCGCACCTTGGATGATTCACGCGCCAGGTAATAACGGGCGACGTATTCATCTTCCAGGGTCAGCTTCACCCGGTCAGCGGCGAGCATGCGCACCGCCATGGGGAAGCTGTGCACCTGTACTTTCTGCAAGGCGGCGTCGCCGTCAAACTCGGGCGAGTAGGCGTAGCCGCGCACCACGGCAACCGGATAGGTGTGCAGTTGCTGCAAGTTGTTGTATTCGATCGGTGTGTCTTTGCGCTTGAGGAAACGTACGCGGTTGAGCAGATACTCGCTGGAGAACTGCCCGATGTGGGTGCGCTCTTCGTTGAACCAGGCATTGACCAGCACGTCATAGCGCCCTTCGCCCACCCCCAGCAAGGCTCTGGCCCAAGGCACCTGTTCGAAATCACTGGCATAACCCGCCCGCGCCAGCGCGGTACTGACAATGTCAGTCGCCACCCCGCCATTGACCAGCGTGGCATCGGTAAACGGTGGCCAGGCATCGGCCACCAGCCGCAGTTTTTCTGCTGCGGCGATTTGGCTCAGCAACAGCAATCCAATCAAAGCAACAGCTCGATGCAATCGCGGCATGCTAAAAAAGTCCTTAGCGGGCGGGCAGCCCAGCGTGTTTTTAGCCAAAACTCGAAGGCCTGTGTGCCGAATCGCGGCCACAGCCCAGGCCTTAACAGTAGCTCATTGAAGCCACAACAAACCGCTAAAAATCAGATTACACAAAGAAGACAGCGTCGCGAGAAATGAATGATGGCATTTTGGCCTTTATCAGAGTTTTTTTCGCCACAAGACATCCCGCTGCGGGACGCTTAGTATCGGAGTGACGTTGTTCAAGGAATGTGAAGATGACAATCGATTGGGTCTGCAAACACCACAGCGATCTGGGCAAAGAGCAGTTGTACGCCATTCTGCAGTTGCGCACGCAAGTGTTCGTCGTTGAGCAAAAATGCGCCTATCAGGAAGTCGATGGACTGGACCTGGACGGTGACACCTGTCACTTGATGGCCTGGGACGGCGATCAGCTGGTGGCCTACCTGCGTTTGCTCGACCCGATTTCACAGGGTGGCGACGTGGTGATCGGGCGAGTGGTGATTGCCCCTCAGGCGCGAGGCCAGGGCCTCGGTCATGAGTTGATGGCGCAGGGGCTCAAGCAGGCCGGGAAGTATTGGCCTGAAGTGCCGATCTATCTGTCGGCCCAGGCGCATTTGCAGGGGTATTACGGACGGTACGGGTTTGTCGTGGTGGGTGAGGAATACCTGGAGGATGACATTCCGCATATCGGGATGCGTCGTTCTTGAGGGCCCATCGTCGGATCGCCGCCCGGAGCCGGCTCGCTCCCACACWGATCTGCGACACAACGAAGATCCCCTGTGGGAGCGAGCCTGCTCGCGATGGCGTAAGCGGCATCACCGCAAAAGCTCAGGGATATTCCAGCACCGCTTTGATCTGCTGAAGATTGCGCTCGATCCAGCACGGATCAATCGCTCCCCAGCTCAGGATCCGATAACGCCCGGCATGATTACGCCCGCCCTCTTCCTGCTCGAACTCGCACACGATATCCAGATCGGCCAACGCGGCAATGGTGTCCTGGGCCGTACGCCGCGGCATACCGGTGACGTCGGTAAGTGCCGGGACATTGCTGGCCAGACCGCGGTCGATCAGGTACGCCACGTACAGCCGGCGGTAGAAGCTGCTTTTGGTCTTGCTGACGTCCATTCCCACACTCCCGATTCCGATATTTACTGCATATCCCGCCACGTCAGGTACACCCGCAAGTCGAACTCCAGCTGGTGATAGCCCGGCAGCATGTGCTCGCACAGCTTGTAGAACGCCTTGTTGTGATCGGACTCTTTGAAGTGCGCGAGCTCATGCACCACGATCATTTTCAGAAACTGCGGCGCGGCGTCCTTGAATAACGAGGCGATGCGGATTTCTTTCTTGGCCTTGAGCTTGCCTCCCTGCACCCGCGAAATCGCGGTGTGCAGGCCGAGGGCACGGTGGGTCAGGTCGAGGCGGTTGTCGAACAGCACTTTGTCGATGGCCGGCGCATTGCGCAGGTATTCCTGTTTCAACTCCAGCGCGTAGCTATACAGCGCCTTGTCACTCTGCACCGCGTGCTTGTCCGGGTAACGCTGGCTCAGGTAATCGCCCAGCCGATCCTGATCGATCAACTGGCGCACTTGATCTTGCAAGGCAGCGGGATAAGCCTGGAGGTACTTCAGCGCGGTCATGGGTCAACAACAGAGGGACGAAAGACCGCCAGTGTAGCGAATTCAGGCGGTCAGCGCGCTCCAGTCAAACGGCTGCGCAAAGCCACCGGCATCCTCGGCCATCAGCGGCCTGGCCACCAGGAACCCCTGCACATACTGGCAACCGTTGGCCTCAAGCCATCGATACTGTGCAACGGTCTCCACGCCTTCGGCGATCACCAACATCCCGAATTGCTTGCACAACTCGATGACGCTGCGCACCAGCGCTGCATCCCGAGGTGAATCGGGTATCCGGGCAATCAGGTGCCGGTCGAGCTTGAGCGTGTCCAACTGCAGATCGCGTAAATGCGCCAACGAGCATGGCCCCGAACCAAAGTCATCCAGCGCCACGCGCACCCCGAGGTGACGCAACAGACGCAGCTGTTTACGAGACTCATCAACGTTCTGTATCAAGGCGTCTTCGGTGATTTCAACTTCCAGCTGACACGGCTGCAGCTCATGACGCTCCAGCACCTGACGCAATTCGGTAACCAGGTTCGGCATGCCGAACTGGGTGCTGCTCAAGCTCACACCGAGCACCAGATCCTTGGCAAACAGGCTTTCCCAGGCCTTACGCTGCTTGGCACCGCGGTGGTAAATCCAGCTGCCGAGACGGCTGATCAGCCGCGCCTCTTCCAGCAGCGGTAAAAACAACCCTGGAGGTACATCGCCGACACTCGGATGCTGCCAGCGCAGCAACGCTTCAAACCCGCGTACGCGACCGTCGGCAATCGCCACCTGGGGTTGATACACCAGGTTGAAATCCTGATTCTCGATGGCCGTGCGCACGCTTTCTTCGAGCATCAGCCGCGAGCGCGCGCGACCGTTCATTTCATGGTCGTAGAAACGATACTGCTGACGCCCGGCACGCTTGGCCTCGTACATCGCGATGTCAGAGGCGCGCAACAAGCCGTCAAGGTTGGAACCGCAATCGGGATAGGTCGCAATGCCGATGCTCGCACCAAGCACCACATCCAGCCCCTCAATCTGCTGACAGATCGAGATTCGCTCGATGAGCTTCTCGGCAATCTTCGCCGCTTGCTCGGGAAATTCCAGATCGAGCAACGCCGTGAACTCATCACCGCCCATGCGCGCCAGAATATCGAACGGCCGAAGACAGGCCTTCAACTGCTCGGACACCCAACGCAGCACCCGGTCACCGGCGTCGTGGCCCAGGGAATCGTTGACCCGCTTGAAGCCGTCAAGGTCCAGGTACAACAAGACCCACGCACTGTCGGAACGCTCACCGCGCAACAGCAGGTTTTCCGCCGTCTGGTAAAAACCACGGCGATTGAGCAGCCCGGTCAGCGGGTCTGTGACAGCCTGGAACTCCAACTGCTGATGCAGATGGCGCACCACCGACATGTCGAGCACGGTCACCACCATGGCCCGCTGTTCGGACGGCAAGGGCGCACAGGACAGCGCCACCGGCACTTGCTGACCCGGCGCCGTGCGCAGGATTGCATCGTGCACGCGCCAGGTCTCACCCCGTTGATAACCGGCATAAATGTCAGAATCAGCCCACACCGGCACGTGCGGTTTTTGCAGGAAGTCCACAAACTCCGCGCCTTGCAATTCGCTGACTGTCGCATTGAGCAGGCGGGACATGGCCGGGTTGGCGAAGCGGATCAGGCCGTCATCGCCCACCACCAGAATCCCTTCGGCGGCGTTATCCAGCACCGAGGCATTGAAAGCGCGCGCGGCTTCCAGGTCATGGCTCAGCCGCTGCAAGGCCCGGCGATTGCGTTGGTGCTCAAGCAGGGCCTGGACTTTGGGCTTGAGGATTTGCGGGTCAAAGGGCTTGAACAGGTAATCCACCGCGCCACTGGCATAGCCCTTGATCACCGCATCCTGGGACTGTTCGTTGGCGGTCAGGAAAATGATCGGGGTCAAACGGGTACGCTGGCTACCGCGCATCAAACGCGCCACTTCAAAACCGTCCATTTCTGGCATCTGCACATCGAGCAGCACCAGGTCGATTTCATGTTCGAGCAACAGGCTCAGGGCTTCAAAGCCGGAAGCCGCGGTCATCACCTGCCAGTCCTGGCGCTGCAACAACGCACGCATGCTGATCAGGTTTTCAGGGTAATCATCCACGATAAGTAGAACTGAGCTGCCTTCAACTGGCTTGGGTTGCGCGCATTCCATGCTGCTTCTCTTGTAGTGACGTCAGGCCGGGTACCGTCGAAAAAAACCGGACAACTCCACTCTAGACCGGGATCTGCGAAAGCAGTAGGTGTCATGGCGCCATCACCGAGTCAAAGCCCCAGACTCCGACTAACGGTCAGCGCCAGAAACAGAAAGACCGGAAAAAGTGGCCATTCGACAGATCGTTGACGCCAGTTATCCGCCAGACGGGCATTAACAAGCACCCGTTCTACGCTTATAAAGATTGCCCTCTAACGCGCGGGCTAGAGCTTCTGGTACGCGCGTGCAGCTAGCATTCGCGGAAGCTTTGACCATGATCGATCTCGCAACCTGGAACCTCAGCGTTCCTGTCGGCAGTCCACCGTACACCGTTGATACCGCCAAACTGGTGGACGGTTTCAAGGATCAATACTTTCACTCCGACACCGGCACGTTGTTCTTCTGGGCACCGGTGACCGGTTCTCGCACGGAAAACGCGATTTACCCGCGCACCGAGCTTCGCGAAACCTACAGCAACGGCACCTTGCGCAATTGGCTCTACCACGACGCTGACAACTTGCTGCACGCGACCCTTGCGGTGAACCAGGTGCCGAGTTCGGGCAAGATCGTCATTGGCCAGATCCACGTCTTCAACAGCCAAAAGCCCTTGGTGAAAGTCGAGTACCAGTACAAAACCAGCACCTCGACCGGCAACATCGTCGCCAAGGTGCGCATGCACCCGGACGATGATGTTGGTCGGGTGATCACCATCGCCACAGGGGTGAAGCTGGACCAGAGTTTCTCCTACCTGATCCACCTCAGCCCCGGCGGCGCCCTGGGCATCAGCGCCGCGGGCTACTCATGGGACACCCAGATCAGCGCCACCTGGCGCGACAAACCGCTGTACTTCAAGGCCGGGGTGTACGTGCAGGACAACACCGGATACACCAGCGAGGGCGGGAAAGTGACGTTCAGCAAGCTGAATATTGATCACAACAAGAGATGATGACTTGACCTCAACCCTTGAGGACGACTCGCTCCCCGTAGCAGCTGCCGAGCTTGCGAGGCTGCGTTCGGCTGCGGAGCAGTCGTAAAACCTGACACCGAGTTTTTTCAGGTAAACCGCATTTACCGGATTACGACCGCTTTGCGGCCGAACGCAGCCTCGCAAGCTCGACAGCTGCTACGGACTGGGAACGATCTGACCGTCCGCAAATCCCGTAGGATTGCTCCCACTGTGGCGAGGGAGCTTGCTCCCGCTGGGTTGCGAAGCAGCCTCAAACCCTGCCACCGCATTTCCTCAGACACACCACACCGCCCGGTTTACGACGGCTACGCCGCCGAGCGGGAGCAAGCTCCCTCGCCACAATGACCGCGCAACGGTCCTACAGTCCGGTTGCAGCCACCAAAATCGGCGCTTACAGTCCATCCCGTCAGCTGGCTTCGGTCAGCGGCAGGGTTTCGCAGCCCCTAACAACATGAGCTACATCCGTCCCAAAAAGTTATGCTGGCAACCTCTCGCCAGCATGGTGATTTATGGCGGCTGTATGTGGGAGATCTTCGGATCTGCCGGGTTCTCTTGTTGCTCGGTCTGCGAACCCGCGTACAGCTGCCACCCAATTTGTTTCGCAGCGAACGGTGGCAATCTTTCTTTAAATAAGAGGTTGCACCCAATGACTACGCAAACCCCGCCCCGCCGCTTCACCCCCTTCACCCAAATCGCCACCGACTACCCCGTCCTGCTCATCGACAGCCACGCCCCGCTACGCGAACTCCACGCCTGCGTTAGCGAACGCCTGCACGCGGTCCTCAGCTACCTCACCCTCATGGCCTGCACCAGCCTGCCCGACTACGCCGAGCGCGACATCAACACCGTCACCAACGTGGCGCGCTTGATGGTTCAGGACATTACCGACGTGTTTGGGGTGATTGAGCAGCGAGGGTTTGACGCGCCAGCGAATGGCTGAGAATCAGGCTTATACGAACAAAAAGGGGGCCGACTGAAAGAATCGGCGCCCTTTCAACTCAAAAAATCCGCCTCACGGTGCTTTTCTGACTGATGCCAAAAAAAACCGCCCCTTTACATCTGAGAAATCTTTACAAACAAGAAACATTTATTACAGAATGAGTCCTTATGATGGCGAATATAATGTCTGTCCTATAGGTATTTTTCACATCCAAATACCCGCACCACCTCAGGGGAACTGAGTTCCATGAACACTCGAGTCATCCGCAAAAAAGCAGTCTCGGCAATCACTATTCTCGCTATTGCTGCCATTATTTATTGCTTTCCGGTAGCCACTCTTTGGTTTGTTATTGTGCTTTGTGTTTGTGGCATCTATGACTTCCTGCGCAATGGCATCTTCGACAAAGACATCATCAAAAAATATTTTATAGGTGGCGGCCGTAATACATGGTTACTCGCGCCGCTGAATACCTTTTTCGATCTGCTGTCCAAGCCAAGTCGTTATGTTTACAAGTTGCGCGATCTTCCCGAAAGCCACCAGCATGACATCAACTACGTGATTGAAACCGCGATGGCTCACAAGGAAGAGATCATTGCATTCCTCGATGCGCGCATGGCCCAGAAAAAGCGTGGCATGTTGTTCTTCCAATGGTATGGCCGCAAGATCGATACCGAACTCAATATCCCCGCACTTCAGAAAAAACTGCCTTATATAAAGACCATCGGTGTATCGGTTTTCAATGAAAACCAGTCGACGTCGTTTCACTTCGGGCCTTTGCGCATGATGTACCGCGTGCTCTACAACATCATGCCGGCCGCTCATCATGACGGTGTATACATTCAAGTCAGGAAGCAAAAACACTACTGGCACGATGATCCATTGTTCATCTTTGACGACACCCTGCTGCACGCCTCCTTCAATAAGAATGACGCCAAGCGCTACTGCCTGTTTCTCGACATACTGCGCCCGTCCTGGGCCTCTTTTATCCTGAACGGCATCGTCGCGTCATTTGCAGGAGTAGCGTTTGCCTTGCGCCGATTCTTTTACAAAAACTGGAAACTTATTCAGTAAGTGTAAACAACAGAGAAAGCCTACTTACTCCATCGCGATCACCCAATAAAAAACCCGCCTCTCGGCGGGTTTTTTATTAATGCAATTAAACGTTCAGGTCTTAGTTAACCTTGGCGTTCAACTCACCCTTCAAATAACGCTGGAACATCGCTTCCAACGAGATCGGCTTGATCTTCGAAGCATTACCCGCCGTACCAAACTGCTCATAACGTGCGATACATACATCACGCATCGCTGTCACGGTCGCACCAAAGAACTTACGTGGGTCGAACTCGCTCGGGTTGGTGGCCATCAGGCGACGCATCGCACCGGTGGAGGCCAGGCGCAGGTCGGTGTCGATGTTGACCTTGCGCACGCCGTGCTTGATGCCTTCGACGATTTCTTCAACCGGTACACCGTAGGTTTCTTTGATGTCGCCGCCGTACTGGTTGATGATCGCCAGCCACTCTTGCGGTACCGAAGAGGAACCGTGCATCACCAGGTGGGTGTTCGGGATGCGTTTGTGGATTTCCTTGATGCGGTCGATGGCCAGCACGTCGCCGGTGGGTGGCTTGGTGAACTTGTAAGCGCCGTGGCTGGTGCCGATGGCGATAGCCAGGGCGTCGACCTGGGTGCGTTTGACGAAGTCAGCGGCTTCTTCCGGATCGGTCAGCATTTGGCTGTGATCGAGCACGCCTTCTGCACCGATACCGTCTTCTTCACCGGCCATGCCGGTTTCCAGCGAACCCAGGCAGCCCAGCTCGCCTTCTACCGATACGCCGCAGGCGTGAGCCATGGCTACGGTTTGTTGGGTGACACGGACGTTGTAGTCGTAGTCGGTCGGGGTCTTGCCGTCTTCGCCGAGGGAGCCGTCCATCATCACCGAGCTGAAGCCCAGCTGGATCGAGCGCTGGCAGACGTCAGGGCTGGTGCCGTGGTCCTGGTGCATGCACACCGGGATGTGCGGGAATTCTTCGATCGCCGCCAGAATCAGGTGACGCAGGAATGGCGCGCCAGCGTATTTACGGGCGCCGGCCGAAGCCTGGACGATCACCGGGGAGTCAGTCTTGTCAGCGGCTTCCATGATGGCGCGCATCTGCTCAAGGTTGTTGACGTTGAAGGCTGGAACGCCGTAGCCGAACTCGGCTGCGTGGTCCAGCATCTGGCGCATGCTGATAAGTGCCATGGTGTGTGTCTCTCCCGGTTGAGGGTCGTTAATCGTGCAAGCCTGCCGTAGCGGCGGCTGCTATTCAAGTTAATGCAGATCGGGGGTAAGGCCGGCCTGCGAATTCGGTGATGCATCAATCTCAAGAACGACACTGACCCACTTGTGGGAGCGAGCCTGCTCGCGATAGCGGTAGCCCAGTCACATCATCGTTGAATGTGCCGCCCTCATCGCGAGCAGGCTCGCTCCCACATTAGGTCCGTGGTGTATCAATTACTTGGCTTTACAGCCGCGGCCGATCAAGTCGTTGGTGGCGACCCAGTACACCAGGCCTTCCTCACCTTTGACGTGAAACGCCAATTTGTCATCGCTGTACAGCGAACCACTGCCTGCGGGCTCCAGCTTCAAACGGTGTACCTGATCGTCGCCACCCAGGCGCACGTCAACAGCGTTGTGGCTGTTGTCAGTGTAGTGCCAGAGCACTTGAGCCTGGCTGTCGCAAACCCAGGTCGTCCACGCATCAGGCGCGGGCGACGACGCGAACGGGTTCATAGTGGCGCAACCGGCAAGTAGTGCCAGCGACCCCACGGCTATCAAGCCTTTCATCCATTTTCCTCGGCAGTCGGCACACGCCAACTGCGCTGGGTATCAGTGAGTCAGACCGGTCAAGGGCAACCATGTTCCTTGGCCGGGGTCCGCGTCTCGTATTTATCCAGGCCATCCGGCCCGGAGCGCTTGTTGAGTACCGGGTTGGTTTCGGCTTGCCAGTCGGCCTGGTAACAGCCTTTGTCCGGCGCGCCGGCATCCGATTCCTGCGCGGCTTTCGGGGTACTCCCGCAGCCGGCCAGTACGCCCGCTGCGAACAATGTCGCTAACATCTTGACCATGTAAACACTCCTTTGCCTGGTCAATGGATGACCCTTAGGCCTTTGCCCGGCTTTCCAGGACTTCAACAGCCGGCAGCACTTTGCCTTCGACGAACTCGAGGAACGCGCCACCGCCGGTAGAAATGTAGGAGATTTGATCCGCAACGCCATACTTATCGATGGCTGCCAGGGTGTCGCCGCCGCCCGCGATGGAGAATGCCGAGCTGTCTGCGATGGCCTGAGCCAGGACTTTGGTGCCGTTTCCGAACTGGTCGAATTCGAATACGCCGACCGGGCCGTTCCACAGGATGGTTTTCGACGATTTCAGCAGCTCAGCGAAGTGCGCTGCGGTCTGTGGGCCGATGTCGAGGATCATGTCGTCTGCTGCTACGTCGGCGATCAGCTTGACGGTCGCGGTCGCGCTTTCAGCGAATTCCTTGGCAACCACCACGTCGACTGGCAACGGTACGCTGACTTTGGCGGCGATGGCACGGGCGGTGTCCAGCAGGTCTGGCTCGTACAGCGATTTGCCGACCGGGTGACCGGCAGCGGCCAGGAAGGTGTTGGCGATACCGCCACCAACGATCAGTTGGTCGCAGATCTGGCTCAGGCTGTTCAGCACGTCGAGTTTGGTCGAGACCTTGGAGCCGGCGACGATGGCCGCCATTGGCTTGGYCGGGGCGCCCAGGGCTTTGCCCAGTGCGTCCAGCTCGGCAGCCAGCAACGGGCCGGCCGCAGCGACTTTGGCGAACTTGGCCACGCCGTGGGTCGAACCCTCGGCACGGTGAGCGGTGCCGAAGGCGTCCATCACGAACACGTCGCACAGGGCAGCGTATTGCTTCGCCAGTTCGTCAGCGTTCTTTTTCTCGCCTTTGTTGAAGCGCACGTTCTCGAACAGCACGATGTCGCCGGCCTTGACGTCAACGCCGCCCAGGTAGTCGGAGACCAGAGGCACTTCACGGCCCAGGGCCTTGCTCAGGTAGTCAGCGACTGGCTTGAGGCTGTTCTCGGCCGAGAATTCACCTTCGGTCGGACGGCCCAGGTGCGAGCAGACCATCACCGCCGCGCCTTTTTCCAGGGCCAGCTTGATGGTCGGCAGCGAGGCCAGGATTCGCGCATCGCTGGTGACAACACCGTCCTTGACTGGGACGTTGAGGTCTTCGCGGATCAATACGCGCTTACCTTGCAGATCGAGGTCGGACATCTTCAACACGGTCATGGGTCGCATTTCCTGGGTAGCTGTTTTAGAGAGCAGGTTTTTTAGAAACAGAGAGTTGAGAAGCAGAGAGCTTGATGGCTGTTTGCAGATAGTGTCCTGCAACATCCAGCATTCGGTTTGCAAACCCCCATTCGTTGTCGAACCAGGCCAGTACGTTCACCAGCCTTGGGCCGGAAACGCGGGTCTGACTGGCATCGACGATCGCCGAATGCGGGTCATGGTTGAAATCACAACTGGCGTGAGGCAACTCGGTGTAAGCCAAAAGCCCCTTGAGCGGGCCATGGGTGGCGGCCTCGCGCAGGATCCGGTTGACTTCAGTCGCGTCGGTGTCAGTGACGGTTTGCATCGTGATGTCGAGGCACGACACGTTGACCGTCGGCACGCGTACAGCTTTGGCCTGAATTCGCCCGGCAAGTTCCGGCAGCAGGCGTTCGATACCGCGCGCCAGGCCGGTGGACACCGGGATCACCGACTGGAACGCCGAACGGGTGCGGCGCAGGTCTTCGTGATGGTAGGCGTCGATGACCGGCTGGTCGTTCATTGCCGAGTGAATCGTGGTGATCGACACGTAGTCCAGGCCAAAGGCCTGATCCAGCAGACGCAACAGCGGCACGCCGCAGTTGGTGGTGCAGGACGCGTTGGACACCAGCAGTTCATCGCCGGTCAGGCACTCCTGATTGACGCCGTAGACGATGGTGGCGTCGACATCCGCTTCGCTGGCCATCGGCTGGGAAAACAGCACGCGCGGTGCGCCGGCGTCGAGGAAACGCTGGCCGTCCGCGCGTGTGTGGTAAGCACCGGAGCACTCAAGCACCAGATCGACGCCCAGCGACGCCCAATCGATGCCTTCGGGGGTGGCACTGCGCAGGACCTTCACGCAGTTGCCATTAATATGCAGACAATCGCCGTCAACCCTCACCTCACCGGGAAAACGCCCGTGGGTGGAGTCGAAGCGTGTCAGGTATTCGACGCTGGCCATGTCAGCCAGATCGTTGATTGCCACAATTTCAAACCCGGCAGCCGCCCCTCGCTCGAACAAGGCACGCAAGACGCAACGACCAATCCGGCCGTAGCCGTTGAGTGCAACTTTGTAAGGACGCGGTTGAGGCATGGGGTTCTCGATTACCGTGGTGAATCCTTCAATCCGGTGTTGCCTGAACCAACGCTATCGCGAGCAGGCTCGCTCCCACAAGGATCTTCACCGACCCTGTGGGAGCGAGCCTGCTCGCGATGACGTCAGATCAGACGACACATTTTCTGGATCAGTCTTCCAGCAGTTCTTCAGCCTGGCCCAGGATGTTTTCCAGGGTGAAGCCGAACTCTTCGAACAAGGCCGGCGCAGGCGCCGACTCGCCGTAGGTGGTCATGCCGATGACGCGGCCTTCCAGGCCCACGTACTTGTACCAGTAGTCCGCGTGCGCGGCCTCGATGGCGATACGGGCGCTGACCTGCAACGGCAGAACCGCTTGCTTGTAGCCGGCATCCTGAGCATCGAACACGCTGGTGCATGGCATGGAAACCACGCGCACCTTGCGACCCTGTTCAGTCAGCTTGTCGTAGGCCTGAACGGCCAGGCCGACTTCCGAACCGGTGGAGATCAGGATCAGCTCAGGCTCACCCGCGCAATCCTTGAGCACATAACCACCACGGTTGATCAGTTCGATCTGCACCGCGTCACGGGTTTGGTGCTGCAGGTTCTGACGCGAGAAGATCAACGCTGTAGGACCGTCTTTACGCTCCAGGGCGTTCTTCCAGGCCACTGCCGATTCAACGGCATCGGCTGGACGCCAGGTGTCGAGGTTCGGCGTGCAACGCAGGCTGGCCAGTTGTTCGATTGGCTGGTGAGTCGGACCGTCTTCGCCCAGACCGATGGAATCGTGGGTGTAGACGTGGATCACGCGCTGCTTCATCAGGGCGGACATGCGCACGGCGTTGCGGGCGTATTCCATGAACATCAGGAAAGTCGCGCCGTAAGGCACCAGGCCGCCGTGCAAGGCAACGCCGTTCATGATGGCAGTCATGCCAAACTCGCGAACGCCGTAGTACATGTAGTTGCCGCTGGCGTCTTCAGCGCTGACACCTTTGCAACCTTTCCACAGGGTCAGGTTGGAGCCGGCCAGGTCAGCCGAACCGCCAAGCATTTCCGGCAGCAGCGGGCCGAACGCGTTCAGGGCGTTCTGGCTGGCTTTACGGCTGGCGATGGTTTCGCCTTTGGCCGCCACTTCAGCGATGTAGGCCGAGGCTTTTTCAGCGAAGTCTTCTGGCAACTCACCGCTCAGACGACGGACCAGCTCGTTGGCCAGCTCCGGGAATTCAGCGGAGTAGGCAGCGAAACGCTGATCCCACTCGGCTTCGACCGCGCGGCCGGCTTCCTTGGCATCCCACTCGGCATAGATGTCGGCCGGGATTTCGAAAGGGCCGTAGTTCCACTTCAGCGCAGTGCGGGTCAAGGCGATTTCCGCGTCACCCAGTGGGGCACCGTGGCAATCTTCCTTGCCTTGCTTGTTCGGCGAACCGAAGCCGATGGTGGTTTTGCAGCAGATCAGCGTCGGTTGCGCGCTTTTGCGTGCCGTCTCGATCGCGATCTTGATCTCTTCCGGGTCGTGACCGTCAACGTTACGGATCACCTGCCAGTTGTAGGCTTCGAAACGCTTCGGGGTGTCATCGGTGAACCAGCCTTCGACTTCGCCGTCGATGGAGATGCCGTTGTCATCGTAGAAAGCGATCAGTTTGCCCAGGCCCAGGGTACCGGCCAGGGAGCTGACTTCGTGGGAAATGCCTTCCATCATGCAGCCATCACCCAGGAACACATAGGTGTGGTGGTCGACAACGTTGTGACCTGGACGGTTGAACTGCGCCGCCAGGACTTTTTCTGCCAGGGCAAAGCCCACGGCGTTGGCCAGGCCCTGACCCAATGGGCCAGTGGTGGTTTCAACACCCGGGGTGTAGCCGAGTTCCGGGTGACCCGGGGTACGGCTGTGCAGTTGGCGGAAGTTTTTCAGATCATCGATCGACAGGTCGTAGCCGGTCAGGTGCAGCAACGAGTAAAGCAACATCGAGCCGTGACCGTTGGACAGGATGAACCGGTCGCGGTCGGCAAACGATGGATTGCTCGGGTTGTGCTTGAGGTAGTCACGCCAAAGCACTTCGGCGATATCCGCCATGCCCATAGGGGCACCGGGATGGCCGCTGTTGGCTTTTTGCACGGCATCCATGCTGAGGGCACGAATGGCGTTGGCACGCTCACGACGGCTGGGCATCGCTGTTCTCCTGCTGATACTGAATCGAGAGTGAATAAAACGAAACGGAAAAAAGGCGAGCATTTTCCCTCAGCGGACAGCCTCGGGGCAATGACAGATAGTCATCTGGAGGCGTTTTTCCCACGGATAACGGCGGTTTCGGGTGATGAAACCTTTCCGCTGTACGTTTGTAGAGTTAATCATCCCGTGAGAAGTGCCATCCATCGAGCAATATCAAAACTTTTTGATATTGCCCTTGCAGGGATTTCGACGCATCACTAGACTGCTGGCCTTATGAATTTACGCGTGCCTTCCATTCGCCATGACGATTGCGATGAGCTGGCGGCCTTGTGCAAGGCCGGCGGCGATCCGTTGCGGCTGAACGTTTTGCGCGCCTTGGCCAACGATTCGTTCGGCGTGCTGGAACTGGCGCAGATCTTCGCCACCGGCCAATCGGGCATGAGCCACCACTTGAAGGTGCTGGCCCAGGCTGACCTGGTAGCGACCCGCCGTGAAGGCAACGCGATTTTTTACCGTCGCGCCCTGCCCCACACCGAATTGCTGGGCGGCAGGCTGCACGCGGCACTGCTTGAAGAAGTGGACAACCTGACCCTGCCCAGCGATGTGCAGGCGCGGATCAGCCAGGTCCATGGGCAACGAGCCGCTGCCAGCCAGGACTTTTTCTCACGGGTTGCGGAAAAGTTTCGCGCCCAGCAAGACTTGATCGCCGGCTTGGCGCAGTACCGTGAAAGCGTGCTGGCCCTGCTCGACAAGTTGAGCTTCAGCGAAGGTGCCACCGCGATTGAAGTCGGCCCCGGCGACGGCAGTTTTCTGCCGGAACTGGCGCGCCGCTTCAGTCAGGTCACAGCGCTCGACAACAGCCCGGCGATGCTCGAACTGGCGTGTCAGGTCTGCGAACGTGAAAAGCTGGCTAACGTCAGCCTGCAATTGGCCGATGCATTGGATGGCGTAAGCCTTGAGGCCGATTGCGTTGTACTGAACATGGTCTTGCACCATTTCGCCGCGCCAGCCGATGCACTCAAGCAGATGGCCGGCTTGCTGCAACCAGGCGGTAGCCTGTTAGTGACAGAGTTATGTAGCCACAACCAAAGTTGGGCCAGGGAGGCCTGCGGTGATCTTTGGTTGGGGTTTGAACAGGACGATTTGGCCCGTTGGGCCACCGCTGCGGGACTCGTTCCCGGGGAAAGCCTCTATGTAGGCTTACGTAATGGTTTCCAGATCCAGGTCCGCCACTTTCAGCGACCGGCTGGCGACACTCACCATCGGTAAATTCAGGAAAACATCGAGATGAGCGAATACTCCCTCTTCACCTCCGAGTCCGTGTCTGAAGGGCATCCGGACAAAATCGCCGACCAGATTTCTGATGCGGTGCTGGACGCCATCATTGCTGAAGACAAGTTCGCCCGTGTGGCGTGCGAGACTCTGGTGAAAACGGGCGTGGCGATCATCGCCGGCGAAGTCACCACCTCGGCCTGGGTCGATCTGGAAGACATCGTCCGTAACGTGATCCTCGACATCGGCTACAACA
Organism: Pseudomonas sp. 05N36; assembly: GCF_056397385.1. Taxonomy (NCBI): domain Bacteria; kingdom Pseudomonadati; phylum Pseudomonadota; class Gammaproteobacteria; order Pseudomonadales; family Pseudomonadaceae; genus Pseudomonas; species Pseudomonas sp. 05N36. The sequence continues at coordinate 99,545 of NZ_JBFTNH010000005.1, forward strand.
GCTCGAATGTCGGCTTCGACGGCGCAACCTGCGGCGTGATGAACATCATCGGCAAGCAGTCCCCCGACATCAACCAGGGTGTTGATCGTGCCAAGCCTGAAGACCAGGGCGCCGGCGACCAGGGCCTGATGTTCGGCTACGCCAGCAACGAAACCGACGTGCTGATGCCAGCACCGATCACCTTCTCGCACCAACTGGTTCAGCGCCAGGCTGAAGCCCGCAAGTCCGGCCTGCTGCCTTGGCTGCGTCCAGACGCCAAGTCGCAAGTGACCTGCCGCTACGAAAACGGCAAGGTTGTCGGTATCGACGCCGTTGTACTGTCGACCCAGCACAACCCGGAAGTATCCTACAAAGACCTGCGCGAAGGCGTGATGGAACTGATCGTCAAGCACGTGCTGCCTGCCGAGCTGCTGTCCAAGGACACCCAGTTCCACATCAACCCGACTGGCCAGTTCATCATCGGTGGCCCGGTGGGCGACTGCGGCCTGACCGGCCGCAAGATCATCGTTGACAGCTACGGCGGCATGGCTCGTCACGGCGGCGGCGCGTTCTCCGGTAAAGATCCATCGAAGGTTGACCGTTCGGCTGCCTACGCCGGTCGTTATGTGGCCAAGAACATCGTGGCTGCCGGCCTGGCCGAGCGTTGCGAGATTCAGGTTTCCTACGCCATCGGCGTCGCTCAACCGACTTCGATTTCGTTGAACACCTTCGGCACCGGCAAGATCAGCGACGACAAGATCGTCAAACTGGTCCGCGAAGTGTTCGACCTGCGTCCATACGCAATCACCACCATGCTCGACCTGCTGCACCCGATGTACCAGGACACCGCTGCGTACGGCCACTTCGGTCGCACCCCGGAAACCAAAACCGTGGGCGACGATACATTCACCACGTTCACCTGGGAAAAAACCGACCGCGCCGACGCCCTGCGCGCTGCTGCCGGCCTGTAAGACTTTCCTGGCTGCACAAAAAGCCCCGCACGGTTCGCCGTGCGGGGCTTTTTCATGGGCGTTGATCCGGCCTGGACACACCCTGAAAACTACCTGCGCTCGCCAGCCTCCCTGCTGATCTAGCCTTCAGGCATCCCCCTCGAGCAAGGATGCTCATGATGCCGCCCATGCTTCGTCTGTTGATCGGTTTCTGGTTGATAGCTGCCTGCCTGAACGCCAACGCCAATAGCTGTCCCGACTGGCTCCCCACCCAAGCCCTAACCGAAATCACCGCACTGCAAGCGCAAATCGATCATTGGGACGACAGCTATCACCGACAGGGGCGCTCACTGGTCGCCGACGAAATCTACGACCAATCCCGTGCCCGCCTCAACGCTTGGCGAGCATGCTTTGGCGGGACCACAACACCCGAGAATCCGTTGCGTGCCGCCCGCGGCACGGTGCCCCATCCGATTTCCCACACCGGCCTCGAAAAGCTCATCGACGGTCGTGCCGTCGAAGCCTGGCTCAAGACACGCGACGATATCTGGGCTCAGCCCAAAGTCGATGGCGTTGCAGTCACGCTGGTTTACCGCGAGGGTCAGTTGCAGCAGGCGATCAGTCGCGGGGACGGTATCAACGGCCAGGACTGGACCGCCTCGGCGCGCAAGATCGCCGCCATCCCCCAGCAACTGCCGCAGTCACTGGACTTGCTGCTGCAAGGCGAACTCTATTGGCGCCTGACGGATCATGTACAAGCCAAGAGCGGCAGCCTGAACGCCCGCAGCGCCGTGGCCGGGTTGATGGCCCGTAAAGAACTGAACCCTGTGGACGCCAACGGAATCGGGCTATTTGTCTGGGATTGGCCGCAAGGTCCGGCCAGCTTGCCGGAGCGCCTGGTCGCCCTGAAAGCACTGGGCTTCCCTGACAGCGAGCTCTACAGCCAGCCCGTCAGCGCATTGGCCGATGCCGAACGTTGGCGCGATCACTGGTATCGCACACCTCTGCCGTTTGCCAGCGACGGTATTGTCTTGCGCCAGAGTCGACGTCCGGCGGCGGAGCGTTGGGAGGCGAAAACACCGCTCTGGAGCGTGGCCTGGAAATACCCTTTCGCCCAGGCACTGGCTGAAGTGCGCAAGGTCAACTTCAAGATCGGACGCACCGGGCGCATCACCCCGGTGCTGGAGCTTGCGCCGGTCATGCTCGATGATTGACAGATCAAACGTGTGAGCGTCAGTTCGTTGCAGCGCTGGCAGGCCATGGATATCCGCCCCGGCGATCAGGTCGCCATCAGCCTTGCCGGGCTGACCATCCCAAGACTCGACAGCGTCGTGTTGCGCAGCACTGAACGACCCGAGGTAAGCGCACCGCGTGCAGAAGACTTTCATCACCTCAGTTGTTGGCAACCGACACCGGGCTGCGAAAGTCAGTTTCTCGCGCGACTGACCTGGCTCAGTGGCAAGCAAGGCCTCGCGCTGCGCCATATCGGCCCCGGCACCTGGGAAAAACTGATCAGCGCCGGACGCCTCAAGGGTTTGCTCGATTGGTTGACCCTCGACGCCCAAGAGCTTGCTAACATTGACGGCTTCGGCGAGCGCAGCAGTGTCCGCTTGCTGAACAGCCTGCAAAGCGCCCGGCAACAGCCCTTTTCACGTTGGCTGAAAGCATTGGGTTTGCCGCCCACCGGTGAGGCCAGACTTGCAGACTCATGGCAATTACTGGCGCAACGAGACACTGAGCAATGGCAGACCGAAGCCGGAATCGGCCCGGGGCGCGCAGCGCAATTAAGCGCATTTTTTCGCGATCCGCAGGTGCTGGCCTTGAGCGAACAATTACACGCTGCCGGAATAGACGGTTTTTAGCTATGCAGAGAGCCGGCAGTTTTGAACCCAATGAGTATCGATGCGCTCCAACAGCCCATCTGCTGCCGACCTGATGTTTTATTAAACGGAGCCTTTATGAAATTTCTTTCACCGCTCGCCATGCTGGTCCTTTGTGGCGTCATGGTGACACCGCTGATGGCTGCCGAAGAAACTCCGCAACTCACTGGCTGCGCCGCCAAGCGCCAGTCCATCAGTAACCAGATCGAACAGGCCAGGGCGCACGGCAATGCCGGGCAAAAGGCTGGCCTGGAAAAAGCCCTGAGCGAAGCCACCGAGCACTGCAACGACGCCGCCTTGAAGAAAGAGCGCGAGAACAAGGTGCTCGACGCCAAGCACGAAGTCAGCCGCCGTCAGGCCGACCTCGACAAGGCCATGAAGCAGGGCGACGCCGAGAAAATCAACAAACGCAAAGACAAACTCGCCGAGGCCCGCAAGGAATTGCAGCAGGCGCTGGATGAACTGGATAAGTAAATCCGAGATCAATGAGTGCAGCAGCTTTTGTGGCGAGGGAGCTTGCTCCCGCTCGGACGCGTAGCGTTCGCAATCCGGCTATCGCGATTTCCCGGGATAATCGCGATAGCCGATTTTGGGGCGGCTTCGCCACCCAGCGGGAGCAAGCTCCCTCGCCACAGAGTTATCAGTTGAAGCTGAAATCAGTGATCACGAAACTGTTTATGGCACGCACTACAGGCGTCTTCGACTTTCTGCACAGCCGGGCCCAGGTTACTGGCCTTGTACGGCTGAACCTGGCTGGCAATCACCAAGTCACCGGTGGCGGCTTCGAGTGTGCGGGCCATGTCCTGGAAACGTGCCTGCTGCTGCCAGACACCGTCTTTGGCGCTGGTGTTGCCGTCCTCACGAACCTGTGGGAAATGCTTCCACGGCTCATGGGACAAGGCGTCGAGCTTGACGGCGCCTGCGGTAAAACGCGGGCCATCGAACGGGATACGTCCCCGCAACATGCCGCCCAGGTCTTCGCCGGTCTTGAGCATTTGCTTGAAAATCGCCTTGCGCTGACCCAGCGGCGAGTTCGGATCGACACCGCCACAGGCGGACAGCGTCAGACAGGCCAGCAATACAACAGAAAGTCTTTTAAGAGTCATGGTGGCTTCAGGTCACGGGAAACGGCGACCAGTATCCTCGTGTCGTCGGCAAAGACCAATAGCCCTATTAACAACAAGGGTTGCTTGAATGCTGGAAGCACTCGGGCAACCTGCACAGGAAATACCGCATGAACAGCCGTTTCAAGGCCTGGCGCAACACTCTGCTCTGGACCGTACCGATGGTCGCCCTGCTCGCCGGCTGCAACAGTGGCGACACTGCAAAACCACAAACCCATGCCATCGCCACCTATTCCAGCGCGACCTGGGAAGCCTTGCCGGCAGTCTCTGATAATGACTTGCTGGCCGGCTTCGGTTCCTGGCGCAGCGCCTGTATTCGCCTGAAGTCCGACCCGGTCTGGGGCGCGACCTGCGCAGCTGCCGCCAACGTGCCGCAAACCGCAGACGCCATCCGTGGCTTTCTCAAGGAACAGCTGGCGGTCTACGGCCTGCGCTCCTCCAGCGGCAATGCCAATGGCTTGATCACCGGCTATTACGAGCCGGTCTATCCGGGCAGCCTGACGCAGAACCCGGTGGCCAATGTGCCGGTTTACGGTGTACCGGACGACATGATCATCGTCTCGCTTGAGAGCATTTACCCCGAACTCAAAGGCAAGCGCCTGCGCGGTCGCCTTGAAGGCCGGGTGCTCAAGCCTTACGACGATGCCGCCGCCATTGAAACCAAAGGGGTCCAGGCGCCTGTGCTGGCGTGGCTGACCGACCCGATGGACCTGCAGTTTCTGCAAATCCAGGGCTCGGGGCGTATTCAATTGGAAGATGGTCGCCAACTGCGCATCGGTTATGCCGACCAGAACGGCCACCCGTACCGACCTATCGGCCGCTGGCTGGTGGATCAGGGCGAGTTGAAGAAAGAAGACGTGACCATGGGCGCCATCAGTGCCTGGGCCAAGGCCCACCCGACGCGCATTCCTGAACTGCTCGGCAGTAACCCGAGCTACGTGTTCTTCAGCCGCAATCCTGACAGCAACGAAGGTCCGCGCGGCTCGCTGAACGTGCCACTGACCTCGGGTTACAGCGTGGCGGTGGATCGCAAGGTGATTCCGCTGGGCAGTCTGCTCTGGTTATCCACCACCCGCCCTGATGGCAGCGCACTGGTACGCCCCGTCGCCGCACAGGACACCGGTGGCGCGATCACCGGCGAAGTGCGCGCCGACCTGTTCTGGGGCACCGGCGACGCCGCCGGGCAACTGGCCGGCGACATGAAACAGCAAGGGCAAATCTGGATGCTCTGGCCAAAAGGCGCAGCGCTGCCGCAATTGCCGCAGGTGACCGAGGCGGTAAAGACTACCCCTTAGGTATTGTGTCGGCTCGGCTATTGCTATCGCGAGCAGGCTCGCTCCCACATTGGAATGCATTCTCCTGTGGGAGCGAGCCGGCTCCGGGCGGCGCTCCGACGATGAGGCCAGTCGAAACACCGAAAATTCCGGCAGCTGAACTTCAGATCGACACAAAAAAGAAGGCGGCAATCAGCCCCATGCCGACAAACCACACCAGCGAACGCAGGATTGCCCAGTCTGCCAGGTAGCAGATGATGTAAAGCAGGCGACTGGTGATGAACAGCACCGACAGCACGTTGATCGTCACCAGTTCGGCATTGCCGACCAGGTGCGCAACGATGACCGCGGCGGCAAACGCCGGGGTGACTTCAAAGCTGTTCAACTGGGCCCAGTGGGCACGCCTGGCGAACCCTTCGAGGGACTCAAGGAAATCTCGCGGATCATGATTATCCCGAAGCCCGAACTTGCCGCCGATCTTGGCGATGGCGGTGAAAACGTACGGCAAGAAAATCGCAATCAATACACACCACAGGGCAACGTTCATTGCACATTCCTTTTTAGAGTTTCGTAAGCACTCGCTCAGAACTTCATCACGAGCATGCCGGCCAGTACCAGCCCACAAGCCAAGAGCCTGGGCCTGCCAAAAGGTTCCTTGAGGTAACGCATGCCGAACAGCACCACCAGAATCACACTGATCTCGCGCAGCGCCGCCGCTTCGGCAATTGACCCCAACTGCATGGCCCAGAGCACCAAAGCGTAGCTGAACAACACGCAGAACCCGACGCTCCCCCCCAGTCGCCACTGTTCACGCCAGAACAGCATAAAAGCCGGACGCTTGCGCACCAGTGCCAACAGCGGAAACGGCCAGGCACTGAGCAGCGTCACCCAGACCAGGTAATCGAGCGGGTGCGACCAGCGCCGCAACGCCTGCCCATCGATAAAGGTGTAGCCGCCGATGCACAAGCCGATCAGCACCACTACCGGCAACATTGACCACGGCAAACGCTCCCCGCCACCGCCCTGCCAAAGCAGGCACAGCATGCCGAACGGGATCAGCAAAATGCCGAGGATCTGCTGGGTCGTCAGCACTTCGCCGGCAAAGACCAGTGTCAGCGCCAGGACCACCAACGGCGACAAACCGCGCATCAGCGGATAGACCAACCCGAGATCGCCGACCCGATAGGCCTGGATCAGCAGATAGCGATAGAGCAACTCGAAGGCGGCCGAAGCGAGTATCCACGGCCAGATGTCCATCGGCGGCAGCGCGACGAAACCCAGCATCAGCGCGACAAACAGCATCGCCACGCTGTCCATGCAGGCCACGACCAATAACCGCTCAGCACTGAACTTGATCAGGGTATTCCAGGCTGCGTGCAACAACGCCGCCACCAACACCAGAATCGTCGCTAGCACCCTGCTCTCCTTGCCCGCATCAACCGAATTGATTCGCCATATGTCAGCAGCTGTTTATACTGCAACCGACCACGCCGCACTCAGTTGCGCACATACTTATTCCAATAAATTTCTGCTGCTACCCGATCCTCACGGAGCCGGGAGTTTGCATGCGTATGCCTGATCAGAGCGTCAAGACTACCGACAGAGACCTTGCGCATGCCACTCGCCTTGCTTGCACTGGCTGTTGCCGCCTTCGGCATCGGCACCACTGAATTCGTCATCATGGGCTTGCTGCCCGATGTCGCCCGCGACCTCGCCGTGAGCATCCCCGAGGCCGGCCTGCTGATTACCGGCTACGCCCTGGGCGTGGTGTTCGGCGCGCCGATCCTCGCGATCGGGACGGCCAACATGCCACGCAAAGCCACGCTGCTGGGCATGACGCTGATGTTCATCCTTGGCAACATGCTCTGCGCACTCGCCCCGAACTACGCCACGTTGATGGCCGCGCGGGTGATTACTGCGTTGTGCCACGGCGCATTCTTCGGCATCGGCTCGGTGGTCGCGGCAGGTTTAGTGGCGCCGAACAAACGCGCCCAGGCGATTGCGATGATGTTCACCGGCCTGACCCTGGCCAACGTACTCGGCGTACCGTTGGGCACGGCGCTTGGGCAATACGCCGGCTGGCGCTCGACCTTCTGGGCGGTGTCGGTGATCGGAGTCATCGCCGCCATCGCCCAATGGGTCTGGCTGCCGAAAGAGATCGCCATGGACAAGGCCAACCTGGCCAGCGAATTCAAGGTACTGGGCAAAACCAATGTGCTGCTGGCGTTGGGCATGAGTGTGCTGGCGTCCACCAGCCTGTTCAGCGTCTTCACCTACATCGCACCGATCCTGCAGGACATCACCGGCGTCAGCCCGCACGGCGTAACCATCATGCTGTTGCTGTTCGGGGTGGGTTTGACCGCTGGTAGCATGCTCGGCGGACGCCTGGCCGACAGCCGTTTGCTACCATCATTGGTCGGCATGGCCCTCGCCGTCGTGCTGGTGCTGGCGGCGTTCAGCCAGACCAGCCACTCGGTGATCCCGGCCGCCATCACCCTGGTACTGTGGGGCGTGTTCGCCTTCGCACTGTGCCCGATCCTGCAACTGCTGATCATCGACCAGGCTCATGAGGCGCCGAACCTGGGTTCGACGCTAAACCAGAGCGCCTTCAACCTGGGCAATGCCGCCGGAGCGTGGATCGGCGGACTGGTCGTCGCCAGCGGCGCCAACCTTGCAGACCTGCCATGGACCGGCGCACTGGTCAGCGGTTTGACCGTGCTCACCGCGCTGTTCTTTATCTACCTGCAACGACGCGAAACCGCAACGGCCAACGTCCCCGGCTAAGTCTTTAGATAATCTGTGCAACGATACAAAACCCTGTGGCGAGGGAGCTTGCTCCCGCTGGGGCGCGCAGCGGCCCTAAAACCTGCAATCGAGTTATTTCAGACACAACGCATTAATCGATCTGCGACCGCTGCGCGGCCGAGCGGGAGCAAGCTCCCTCGCCACAAGGGCCGCGGTCATTCGACCGTGGCGTCGTCCTGGAACTGGTCCTTGACGTACTTGATCTCGGTCCGGCCATGGGGCGCAGGCAAGCCGTCTTCGCCCAGATTGACGAAGACCATCTTCTCGACCGTCAGGATGCTCTTGCGGGTGATCTTGTTGCGCACCTCGCACGTCAGGGTTATCGAGGTACGACCGAACTCGGTAGCGGTGATACCCAGCTCGATGATGTCGCCCTGGCGCGAGGCGCTGACGAAGTTGATTTCGGAAATGTACTTGGTGACCACGCGCTGGTTGCCCAGCTGGACGATCGCGTAGATGGCCGCTTCTTCGTCGATCCAGCGCAGCAGGCTACCGCCGAACAACGTGCCGTTGGGGTTGAGGTCTTCGGGTTTTACCCATTTGCGGGTGTGGAAATTCATGCTCGCTCCTGACCGTCTTGCCGATTGATGCCGGCCATCATGGCAGACCAGGCAGTCATGCTCCATGAGGCTTCGACTATGGTCGCCATTAGCGATCTTCATTTGGCCGACAGAAACCCTTTGGAAGATGAGCGTAGCCCGCTATAATCGCCCCCGTTTCAAAACGGTCATCTTCGATTGATACCGTTTTCCCGCCACCTGTCCGAGGGGCGCTGCAGCAGGTTCGACCTGTCAGGCTCGGATGGGGCGTTGCCCGGCCATGATCGGCTGGACACTAAACGCACAACGGCGCCCATTCGCATACTTACGAATGGAGGCTCTTCATGAGCGCTGTTATCACGCCTGCAGATTTTAACGACTACAAAGTTGCCGACATGTCCCTGGCTGCCTGGGGCCGTCGCGAAACCATCATCGCCGAATCGGAAATGCCGGCCCTGATGGGTCTGCGCCGCAAGTACTCCGTCGAGCAACCGCTCAAGGGCGCGAAGATTCTCGGCTGCATCCACATGACCATTCAGACTGCCGTGCTGATCGAAACCCTGGTTGCCCTGGGTGCCGAAGTACGCTGGTCGTCCTGCAACATTTTCTCGACTCAGGATCAGGCCGCCGCTTCGATCGCCGCTGCCGGCATCCCGGTATTCGCCTGGAAGGGCGAGACTGAAGAAGAGTACGAGTGGTGCCTGGAGCAAACCATCCTCAAGGATGGCCAGCCTTGGGATGCCAACATGATCCTCGACGATGGCGGCGACCTGACCGAGCTGCTGCACAAGAAGTACCCACAAGTACTGGACCGCGTTCACGGCGTCACCGAAGAAACCACCACCGGCGTTCACCGTCTGCTGGACATGCTGGCCAAGGGCGAGCTGAAAATCCCGGCCATCAACGTCAATGACTCGGTGACCAAGAGCAAGAACGACAACAAGTACGGCTGCCGTCACAGCCTGAACGACGCGATCAAGCGCGGCACCGACCACCTGTTGTCCGGCAAGCAAGCGCTGGTCATCGGTTACGGTGACGTGGGCAAGGGTTCGGCCCAGTCCCTGCGTCAGGAAGGCATGATCGTCAAGGTCTCCGAAGTTGACCCGATCTGCGCCATGCAAGCCTGCATGGACGGTTTCGAACTGGTTTCGCCGTTCATCGACGGTATCAACAACGGTACTGAAGCGAGCATCGACAAGGCCCTGCTGGGCAAGATCGACCTGATCGTGACCACCACCGGCAACGTCAATGTTTGCGACGCGAACATGCTCAAAGCCCTGAAGAAGCGCGCCGTTGTCTGCAACATCGGTCACTTCGACAACGAAATCGACACTGCTTTCATGCGCAAGAACTGGGCATGGGAAGAAGTGAAGCCACAGGTTCACAAGGTTCACCGTACTGGCGCGGGCGATTTCGACCCACAGAACGACGACTACCTGATCCTGCTGGCCGAAGGCCGTCTGGTTAACCTGGGCAACGCCACTGGCCACCCAAGCCGCATCATGGACGGTTCGTTTGCCAACCAGGTTCTGGCACAGATCTTCCTGTTCGGCCAGAAGTACGCCGACCTGTCGCCAGCCCAGAAAGCCGAGCGCCTGACCGTTGAAGTACTGCCGAAGAAACTCGACGAAGAAGTGGCCCTGGAAATGGTCCGCGGTTTCGGTGGCGTGGTCACTCAACTGACCAAGCAACAGGCTGAATACATCGGCGTGACCGTCGAAGGCCCGTTCAAGCCGCACGCTTACCGCTACTGATCGGTCCTGCTGCCTGCTCTCCCTGTGGGAGCGGGCTTGCCCGCGAAGGCGATTTATCATTCAGCATTGATGTTGACTGACCCATCGCTTTCGCGGGCAAGCCCGCTCCCACACGGGATGTGCAAGCCCCACAGGCTTATGCGTTTGCAAGGGTATTCCTATGTCCCAAGACCGCCGCTACAGCTTCGAGTTCTTCCCGACGAAGACCGATGCCGGGCATGAAAAGCTCATTGCCACTGCCCGTCAGCTGGCTACCTACAACCCCGATTTCTTCTCCTGCACCTATGGCGCTGGTGGTTCGACCCGTGATCGCACCCTCAACACCGTGTTGCAGCTCGAAAGCGAAGTCAAAGTCCCTGCCGCACCGCATCTGTCTTGCGTAGGCGACAGCAAGGCAGACTTGCGCGGCCTGCTGGCTCAATACAAGGCAGCCGGCATCAAGCGGATCGTTGCTTTGCGCGGTGACCTGCCTTCTGGCATGGGCATGGCCAGCGGCGAATTGCGCCATGCCAATGACCTGGTGAGCTTCATTCGTGAAGAGACCGGCGACCACTTCCACATCGAAGTCGCCGCTTACCCGGAAATGCACCCGCAAGCCCGCAACTTCGAGGACGATCTCAACAACTTCGTGCGCAAGGCCAACGCCGGCGCCAACAGTGCGATCACCCAGTACTTCTTCAACGCCGACAGCTACTTCTACTTCGTCGAGCGTATACGGGCGATGGGCGTGAACATCCCGGTTGTTCCGGGCATCATGCCGATCACCAACTACAGCAAGCTGGCACGCTTCTCCGACGCCTGCGGTGCGGAAATCCCGCGCTGGATCCGCAAGCAGCTGGAAGCCTACGGCGACGACACCCAGAGCATTCAGGGTTTCGGCGAGCAAGTGATCACCGAAATGTGTGAACGCTTGCTGCAAGGCGGTGCGCCAGGGCTGCATTTCTATACCCTGAACCAGGCCGAACCTAGCCTGGCGGTATGGAGCAACCTGAAACTGCCGCGTTAAAAGTCGTACAGGCAAGATCAAAAAATCGCAGCCTGCGGCAACCCCTACCTGGATAATCCGTAGGAGCTGCCGCAGGCTGTGATCTTTCGATTCTCGGATCACACTCCCAAGTCCCTTGTGCTAGAGCACTCACTTCCAGCATCCGCTTCTGGCTATTGCCCAAATCTCGTCGTAATCTCCAGCGATGCCCGTCATTGCCCAATTGCTGACAGCCGTGCTTTTTGCTTGCCTGAGCTTTGCCGCTCGGGGCGAGAAACTGCGCATTGTCACCGAGCCTTGGGCGCCCTACGTCTACGAGGAAAACGGCCAGGCCCTCGGACTGGACTACGAAACCACCGCGATCGTCTTCAAGCGCCTGGGGATTGAGGTCGAGTGGCAGTTCCTGCCATGGAAGCGCTGCCTGGCCATGCTTGATCAAGGGCTGGCGGACGGCGTACTGGACATTTTCCATAGCGACGAGCGCGACGCCACCCTGCTCTATCCCAGCGAACCGCTCTCGGAAGTCGAGTTCGTGCTGTTCTATGCCAATGATCGCCCCCACCCCTTCCGCACCCTTGAAGACCTGCGCGGCCTGACCATCGGCACGTCGCCCGGCTACCTGTACAGCCAGGACTTCAGGGAATCGACCCTGTTCACCCGCGAGCCTGCGCCGACCCATGAAGCCAACTTTGGCAAGCTGCAACGTGGCCGCATCGACCTGCTGATCACCGACCGCCGGGTTGGCCAAACCCTGCTCGACACTTTGAAACTGCGCGACCAGATCAGCGAAAGCCCCACGGTTATCAGTCACCAAAGCCAGTTCCTGGCCCTGCGCCGCAATGCCGGCATGGACCTGCTGGTGCAGCGTTTCGGCGCCGAGCTCAAGCGTTTCAAACGCGAACCGGCCTACGCGCAATTGAGTGCGCGATATGGCGCCAGCCCGGCACCTGACGCTGTGCAGGTCACGCCGCAACCCAGCGACAGTAAAACCGTTGAGCAGCAGGAAAGCAGCGCTCCGTGATTGCTCTGTTATACTCCGGCCTTCCCGCCAGGCTTACGCCCGGACGCTCGGTCTTGTTTAAGGCATCTCGACACCGCTACAGCGCAGCTTTCCAGCCCGCGCGAGCACTCGAACATGAGCCTTCAAGCCCCAGCAGGACCGGACGCGATTGCGCTTCTCTCAAACGCCATTCGCGCCAGGCAAGACTATCCCATTGGGCCAAGCCCTAACTAAAACAGGATTACTCATGTCCTTTGCTTCCCTCGGTCTCTCCGAGGCTTTAGTCCGCGCCATCGAGGCAGCGGGCTACACCCAGCCTACCCCGGTGCAACAGCGGGCCATTCCCGCCGTGTTGCAAGGTCGCGACTTGATGGTTGCGGCGCAGACAGGTACGGGTAAAACCGGCGGTTTCGCCTTGCCGATTCTGGAGCGCCTGTTCCCCAACGGTCACCCGGACAAATCCCAGCGTCACGGCCCGCGCCAACCACGCGTCCTGGTCCTGACCCCGACTCGCGAACTGGCCGCCCAGGTGCACGACAGCTTCAAGGTCTACGCCCGTGACCTGAAATTCGTCAGTGCCTGCATTTTCGGCGGCGTTGGCATGAACCCGCAGGTTCAGGCCATGTCCCGCGGTGTCGACGTGCTGGTAGCTTGCCCGGGCCGTTTGCTCGACCTGGCGGGCCAAGGCAGCGTCGACCTGTCCCACGTGGAAATCCTGGTACTGGACGAAGCGGACCGGATGCTCGACATGGGCTTCGTCCATGACGTGAAGAAAGTCCTCGCCCGCCTGCCGGCCAAACGCCAGAACCTGCTGTTCTCGGCAACCTTCTCCAAGGACATCACTGACCTTGCCGGCAAGTTGCTGCACAACCCGGAACGCATCGAAGTCACGCCACCGAACACCACGGTCGAGCGCATCGAGCAACGGGTGTTCCGTCTGGCCGCCAGCCACAAGCGCTCGCTGCTGGCGCACCTGATTACTGCCGGCGCCTGGGAACAGGTTCTGGTCTTCACCCGCACAAAGCATGGCGCCAACCGCCTGGCCGAGTACCTGGACAAACACGGCCTGAGCGCCGTCGCGATCCACGGTAACAAGAGCCAGAATGCTCGCACCAAAGCCCTGGCCGACTTCAAGGCCGGTGAAGTGCGCATCCTGGTGGCCACCGATATCGCCGCTCGCGGCCTGGATATCGATCAGTTGCCACACGTGGTCAACTTCGAGCTGCCAAACGTCGACGAAGACTATGTGCACCGTATCGGCCGTACCGGCCGTGCCGGTCGTTCGGGCGAAGCGATCTCTCTGGTTGCCCCGGACGAAGAAAAACTGCTGAAAAGCATCGAGCGCATGACCAAGCAGAAAATCGCCGATGGCGACCTGATGGGCTTTGATTCCAGCGCTGTAGAAGCCGAGAAACCGGAAGTTCGCGAGCGTCCGGATGTGCGTAACCCGCGCAACCCTCGTGGCCCGCGCGGCGACGGTCCAAACGGCAGCGGCGGCGGTCGTAAAGACAAGGGCAAGGACAAGGGCGGCAAGGAAAAACCGGCTGCCGGCCGTGGCGAACGCCCGGCTCAAAAGCCGCGTGAAGGCACCCCGGCCCGTGAACAGCAGCGCCCGGCACCTCGCGCCGCCGCTGACCGCGCACCGGACGAGTTCCTCGACGACGATATCGATAACTTCGGTAACCGCGTCGACTACGTTCCGCAGCAAAAGGCCCCTCAAGGCCGTGGCCGCCGTCCAGGTGCTCCGGCACAAGGCGCTGGTGCAGGTGCGCCACGCAGCGGCCAGCCACAAGGTCGCCAGAACGGTCCGCGTAACAGCAGCGGCGCCAGCACTGGCACCCCGCCTGCCAAGCGCAGCGGCCCACGCAGCGGCGCTCCACGTGACGGCCAGGCCCGTCGCGAAGAGTCGCGCAACCGCCGCCCGGCCCGTGACGACCAGTCGCGTCAGGAACCCGCCGTGCAAAACCCGCGCGGTACCCAGCCGAAGATCATGCACAAGGAGTCCAAGGCCGATCGCTTCCCGACACCTGAGCAGCTCGATCAACTGCCAAGCCGTCCACGTGGCGAGAAACCGGCGTTGCTGACGCGCAACCGCTGATTTCTCCTGCTAACAAAAACGCCCCTGATCTCGCGATCAGGGGCGTTTTTGTGTCAGCCGCGAAAATTACTTCGCTTGAACACCTTCAAACGAGATGTCCAGGTCCAGGGTCTGGGAGGTAGCGCCCGGGCCTTTGATGCCGAACTCGCTCAACTGCAGGGTAGTCGTGCCGTTGAAACCGGCACGGTAGCCACCCCATGGATCCTTGCCTTCGCCGTTGAAAGTTGCCTTGAACACGACTGGCTTGGTCACACCGTGCAGGGTCAGGTCGCCGGTCACGTCAGCAGTTTTTTCGCCAGTGGATTTGACACTGGTGGAAACGAACTTGGCTTCAGGGAATTTGGCTGCGTCCAGGAAGTCCGGGGTACGGATGTGCTTGTCACGTTCAGCGTGGTTGGTGTCAACGCTGGCGGTTTTCAGCACAACATCGATTTTGCTGGCTTCTGGAGCCTTGGCGTCGAAGCTGAACTTACCGTCCCAGTCCTTGAAAGTACCGTGGATGAAGCTGTAGCCCAGGTGGCTGATCTTGAAGTCGACGAAAGCGTGATTGCCTTCTTTATCGATCTTGTATTCTGCGGCCATCGCTTGCCCTGCCGACAACAGCGCGGTACCGATTGCCAGAGCGGCGAGAGTCTTTTTCAACATGCTTTCTATTCCTTGGAGTCGAGGTTGAACATCAGGCTTTGCGTCCCAGCATTCGCGTCAGGGTCGCATCACGGTCGATAAAGTGGTGCTTCAGTGCTGCCAACGCATGGAGGCCGGAAAAAATCACCAGCGCCCAGGCCAGATACAGATGAATCGCACCGGCGGTGTCTGCCTGGTCCGGTAGACCGGAAATCAGCGCAGGAATTTCAAACAGACCAAACACCGGAATCCCGACACCGTCTGCGGTGGAAATCAGGTAACCGGCAACCATCACAGCGAACAGGCTGAGATAGAGAAACGAATGACCGAGCTTGGCGCCGAGGCGCGTCATGCGGCTATAGCTTTGCAGCGTCGGCGGCGGTGGGCTGATAAAGCGCCACAACACCCGCAACAACAAGAACGCGAACAGCGTCAAGCCGATGCTTTTGTGCAAGTCAGGCGCTTCTTTGCGCCAGTTGCTGTAGTAGTCGAGACCGACCATCCACAAGCCCAGAGCAAACAGACCGAAGACTGCCAGCGCCACGCCCCAGTGCAGAAAGATGCTGACCCCGCCGTAGCGGGAGGAAGAGTTACGTAGCTGCATTGCCCAAATCCTGTAAGAACTGCGACCAAGACTATCGAGTTATCTATCGATTTAAAGCCGAAAATTTCGCTTTGAAATATCGAGAAATACGATCAAGAGTCTGAAAGAGGTGTGTTAAGGAAAGATTAACCCCCCAACGTGCGACGCAAACATAAGACGCTCTAGCGTGCCCTGCCAGCGTATATGCACGTCAATACAACCACGTAGCGCACTGCGTTTCCATGCGCAAACACCACAATAGGTTGTCCGCTCGCCCGGCATTGCATAGGCTTGCGCGATTGCATGTCCGCGCACGTCACGGACCGCCTCGAGGAGAGTGAAAATGGGCCTGAATAATCAGTGGATGCAGCGCGATCTCGCGGTTCTGTGGCATCCCTGCACCCAGATGAAAGACCACGAACAGCTGCCGCTGATCCCGATCAAGCGCGGCGAAGGCGTATGGCTCGAAGACTTCGAAGGCAAACGCTACCTCGACGCGGTCAGCTCCTGGTGGGTCAACGTGTTCGGCCACGCCAACCCGCGGATCAACCAGCGGATCAAGGACCAGGTCGATCAACTGGAACACGTGATCCTCGCCGGTTTCAGCCATCAGCCAGTGATCGAGTTGTCCGAACGCCTGGTGAAGATGACGCCGGAAGGCCTGACGCGGTGCTTCTACGCCGATAACGGTTCGTCCTGCATCGAAGTGGCGCTGAAGATGAGCTTTCACTACTGGCTCAATCGCGGCCAGCCGAACAAGAAACGCTTCGTCACGCTGACCAACAGCTACCACGGCGAAACCATGGCCGCGATGTCGGTCGGCGACGTGCCGCTGTTCACTGAAACCTATAAAGCGCTGCTGCTGGACACCATCAAGGTGCCGAGCCCGGACTGCTACCTGCGTCCCGAAGGCATGAGCTGGGAAGAACACTCGCGCAACATGTTCGCCGCGATGGAACAGACCCTCGCCGAAAACCATGAAACCGTCGCCGCGGTAATCGTCGAGCCGCTGATCCAGGGTGCTGGCGGGATGCGCATGTATCACCCGGTGTACCTGAAACTGCTGCGCGAAGCCTGTGACCGTTACGGCGTGCACCTGATCCACGATGAAATCGCCGTCGGCTTCGGCCGCACCGGAACGATGTTCGCCTGCGAACAGGCCGGCATCCGTCCGGACTTCCTGTGCCTGTCCAAAGCCTTGACCGGCGGTTACCTGCCGCTGGCAGCGTGCGTCACCACGGATGAGGTCTACAGCGCCTTCTACGACGACTATCCGACCCTGCGCGCCTTCCTGCATTCCCACAGCTACACCGGCAACCCGCTGGCCTGTGCGGCGGCGTTGGCGACGCTGGATATCTTCGAAGAAGACAACGTCATCGAGAACAACAAGGCCCTCGCCCAGCGCATGGCCAGCTCGACCGCGCACCTGGCTGACCACCCGCATGTTTCGGAGGTACGCCAGACCGGCATGGTGCTGGCCATCGAGATGGTTCAGGACAAGGCCAGCAAAACCGCTTATCCCTGGCAGGAACGCCGTGGGCTGAAGGTGTTCCAGCACGCACTGGAACGTGGTGCGCTGTTGCGGCCGTTGGGCAGCGTGGTGTATTTCCTGCCACCGTACGTGATTACCCCCGAGCAGATCGACTTCCTTGCCGAGGTGGCCAGCGAAGGGATCGATATCGCCACCAGCAACAAGGTCAGCGTGGCGGTACCGAAAGACTTCCACCCGGGCTTCCGCGATCCGGGCTGATGGATCGCCCTATAGGTCAATGTGGGAGCAGCCGGGCGGCGTTCCGTCTGCTCGCGATGCGGACACCGAAGTCGATCTGCCAGACCTCGGTGATGCTATCGCGAGCAGGCTCGCTCCCACACAGGCAGGCCGCAAAGATGTCGGTACCGACTCAGATAACCAGCACCCTTTTCAGAGAACCCAGATGAGACTGTCCCGCTTCTTTATCGACGCCCCCTTGAGCCTCGGCGAGCATGAATTGCCGGAGGCCCAGGCGCACTACATCAGTCGCGTGCTGCGCATGGCCGAAGGCGATGCGTTGCAAGTGTTCGACGGTTCAGGCCAGGAATTTCGCGGCACGCTGGCGGAAGTCGGCAAAAAACGCGTGCGCGTGGCGTTGACGGAAAGCTTCGCCGGGCAAATCGAGTCGCCGTTGCAGATTCATCTGGGCCAGGGCTTGTCTCGCGGCGAGCGGATGGACTGGGCGATCCAGAAAGCCACCGAACTGGGCGTGACTGAAATCACCCCGATCTTCAGTGACCGCTGCGAAGTCCGGCTGAAGGACGAACGCGCCGATAAACGCTTGCAGCACTGGCGCCAGGTCGCTATCAGCGCCTGCGAACAATGCGGTCGTTCACGAGTACCGGTGATCCACCCGCCCCTGTTACTGGCCGACTGGCTCAAACAATCCGAGGCCGAACTGAAGCTGGTGCTGCACCCAGTGGCCGAGCCGCTGGTCAGCCATGCAAAACCTTCGACACTGGCGTTCCTGATCGGCCCGGAAGGCGGGTTGTCGGACGTGGAAGTCGATCAGGCTCAAAGTGCCGGCTTCCACTCTGCCCGCCTCGGCCCACGAGTGCTGCGCACCGAAACCGCGCCGGTGGTGGCATTGGCCGTGGCCCAGCAGTTGTGGGGTGACTTCTAGTCCCCTATCGTCGGAACGCCGCCCGGAGCCGGCTCGCTCCCACAGGTACAGCGGTGTTCTTGTGGGAGACAAAGTGCAGCAAGCTGCCGGCGATGACGAACAGGTGCCAGATGCCGTGGGCGTGGCGCAGTCGGCTGTCGAGGGCGAAGAAGATGATGCCGACGGTATAAAACACCCCGCCCGCCGCCAGCCAGGCAAATCCGATGGTGCCCAACGCCGCCAGCAGCGGCTTGACCGCCACCAGCACGATCCAGCCCATCACCGCATAGATCACGATCGACAGGATCCGTGCCTCGGAGCGCGGTTTGATCTCTTGCAGCATGCCGATCACCGCCAGCCCCCAGACAATCCCGAACAGCGTCCAGCCCCACGGGCCGCGCAAAGTCACCAGACAAAATGGCGTGTAACTGCCAGCGATCAGCAGGTAGATCGACAGGTGATCGACCTTCTGCATGATCACCTTCGCCCGCCCGCGCACGCTGTGATAAACCGTCGAAACGCTGTACAGCACCAGCAAGGTAAACCCGTAAATCGCCACGCTGACAATCTTCCAGGGGCTGCCGTCCAGACTGGCAATCACCAGCAACCAGACCGCCCCGACACACGCCGCAACCGCCCCGAACAAATGGCTCCAGGCGTTGAATTTTTCTCCGTGATACATGTGTCTCCAACCTCAAAAAATCACTGCAACATCGCACAAGCCTCAGGCTTGCAGCCTGAGAGCGCAATGTTTCAAATCAAATGTCATGGACGAAATCGGTCCCTTAGTGGGACTGATCGCTCCCCAAAAAGGACCGATCAATTCACTGCGCAACCAACCCCGCCCCCACCAACAACTCCTCCAGCGCCAGCAGATCCGGGACTTTCGCCACGTGTTCGGCGACCTGTACCGCGGCATGCTCCAGTGAGCACAGCGGCACGTCGACGTAGCTCAACTGGCTGTCGAGTTTGTAGGAGCGTGGAATGCCTTGCACCAGCAAGGCGATGAATTTGAGGTGCGGGCGCCCGCCGAGGGCATTGAGGACGACGATGCGCGCGCGATCGCCGATCACGGTTTTGTTGCCGCAAGCCGATTCGAAGCTCAACAGCGGGATTTTCCGGTCACGCCACGTCACCAGGCCCAGGTACCAGGGCGGTGAGTCGAGGTCAAAGGCACCGGGCTGATAGTCGATCAACTCGGCGACAGCGACATTGGGCAGGATCAGGTTGCGATCGGCCAGGGGCAGCAGCAGCCCGGTGAGGTTGCTGGTGCGGTGTTCAAGCATGGGTTTTGCTCCATAACGCGATGCTTTCGAGCAATACCGATTCCTGGTACGGCTTGCCGAGGTAGTCGTTGACGCCGATGGCCATCGCCCGGTCGCGGTGTTTCTGGCCGGTGCGCGAGGTGATCATGATGATCGGCAGGTGCTGCAACCGTGGATCGTTGCGCACCTGAATGGCCACTTCAAAACCATCCATGCGCGGCATTTCAATGTCCAGCAACATCAGGTCGGGCATGTGCTCTTCGAGCAACAGCATGGCGTCGACACCGTCCTTGGCGGTCAGCACGTTCATGCCGTGGCGTTCGAGCAGGCGGCTGGTGACCTTGCGCACGGTGACCGAGTCGTCGACCACCAGGACCAGCATTGAACGCTTCGGCTCGGCCTCCGTGGCCGTCTCCTGAATGACCCGCTGCGGTGACACTTGCGTCTGCATGGCGCGGATATGCGTCAGCAGGTCGAGAATCAGCACCACCCGGCCATCGCCAAGAATGGTCGCGCCAGACAATCCCTGGACCGCCGCGAACTGCGGGCCGAGACTTTTCACCACGATTTCCCGGGTACCGGCCGTCGCATCGACCTGCACTGCGATGCGCCGCTCGTTGCACTGCACCAGCAACACCGGCAACGGCAGGCTCTGGCCCAGCAGTTTCGGGCGGACGCTGGTCTTCAGCAGCTCGCCGAGGTAGCACAGTTCATAGCGTTGCCCGGCGTATTCGTATAACGGCGGATCGAGCTGGTAATAGCCCTCCAGCTCAAAGGGCAGCACGCACACGATGCCTTCGATGGTGTTCAGCGGGATCGCGTATTGATCCTCGGCACACTGCACCATCAACGCGCGGTTGACCGACACGGTAAACGGCAAACGAATGCGGAAGTGCACGCCCTGCCCAGGTACAGAGTCAATGACCATCGAGCCACCGAGTTGCCGCACTTCTTCGTGAACCACGTCCATGCCGACGCCACGCCCGGAGATCTGGGTGATTTTCTCGGCAGTGGAAAACCCTGGCTGCAGAATGAACTGCAACACGTCGCGATCGCTCATGTCGCTGTCGGCGGCGAGCAAACCCCGCTTGATCGCCTTGCGCCGCACGGCATCCAGCGGCACGCCGGCACCGTCGTCGCGGATGTCGAAAATGATGTCGCCACCCTCACGGGAAAGGTCCAGGGTGACTCGGCCTTGCTCGGGTTTACCGGCCGCTCGGCGTACTTCGGCGGACTCCAGACCGTGGTCGACAGCATTGCGCAGCATGTGCTCAAGCGGCGCCGCCATGCGTTCCAGCACATTGCGGTCCATCTCGCCTTCGGCGTTCCCGACAATGAACTCGACGTCCTTGCCCAGCTCGCTGGAGACCTGACGAACGATACGCTTCAAGCGCGGCAGCATCCGTTCGAACGGCACCATGCGCGTGCGCATCAAGCCTTCTTGCAGTTCGGTGTTGATCCGGCCTTGTTGTTGCAGCAGGTTCTCGGCGTCGTGGTTGCAGCGGTCGAGGGTTTCCTTGAGGTCGAGCAAGTCGGAAGCCGACTCGAACAACGCTCGCGACAACTGCTGCAACTGCGAGTGCCGATCCATTTCCAGCGGGTCGAACTCTTCGTAGCCCAGGCGCTCGGCCTCAACCTGCTGCCGGCTGAGAATCCGGCCCTGGGTTTCGGTGTCGAGCCGGCGCAACTGATCGCGCATGCGCTCGATGGTGGTTTCCATCTCGCTCAGGGCGACTTGCGCATCGTTGACTTGCTGCTCGATGCGACCGCGGAAGATCGAGGTCTCCCCGGCCAGGTTGACCAGATCGTCCAGCAGTTCGGCCGACACCTTGACCATATCGGCGCCTGCGTCCGGTTGCAGCGCTGCAGTCTCAGGCTTGGCCACCGGTGCCACTTCAACCAGCGGAGCTGGCGTCGGGGCCTTGTCAGCCGTCGGGTGAGTGAAGGCCTTGATCGCGTCTATCAGGCTGTCAGCCGGCAACACCGGCTGACCGGCGCGGGTCGCATCGAGCATCTGCGCCAACCGGTCATGACTGCGTTGCAACAGATCGAACAGCGCCGGTATGGCGTGCAGCAAGCCGGTCGACAACCCTTCGTAAAGAAATTCCAGCTCATGGGCCAGGTCGCCAATCGGGGCGATTTCGACCATTCGTGCGCCGCCCTTGAGGGTGTGCAGGTCGCGCAGCAGGGTTTCCATTTCCTGACGGTTCTGTGGGTCCGCCTGCCAGCGCGACAGCGCCGCACCCGAGCTGTCGATGATGTCGAAACCTTCCTCGAGGAAGATCTCCAACAGTTCCGGATCGTGGCTCGCCGCATCATTCGCAGCCGCCGCTTCGACCACATCGGCTGTGCTGCCGGTGCTTTGCCGAAATTGCTGGATCGCCTCGATCAACGTTCCCGGATCGCTCAGTGGCTGATGGTTTTGCAACTGTTCGAGCAACATCGCGAGGCGGTCGTGGCTCTGTTGCAGTAACACCCCGAGTGCTGGTGAATGACTGAAGCGCCGGTCGACCAGACCTTCATAAAGGCTTTCAAGTTCGTGGGCCAGATCGCCGACCGGCCCGACCTCGGCCATTCGCGCGCCACCCTTGAGGGTGTGCAAGTCGCGCTGTAACGACGACAACGGCGCAGCGCTCTCCGGATCATTGAGCCAACGCTGCAAGGCTTGTCCGGCGCTTTCGAGGATATCCACCGCTTCTTCGAGAAAGATCGAAACGATTTCATCGTCAATCGTCAACGCCTGCGCCTGCGCCTGCGCCTGCGCCAGCTCGCTGGTGGCGCTGCCCAGTTCGGTAATGCTCAGCGTGCGGCTGCCATCGCTGCGAATCAGGCCCATGGCCGACGGATCAAGGCCCTCATTGAGCAGATCACGCAAGGCCCGCACCCGCGCCGGTTGCGGGCCGACTTCCTGGCCGGCGGCCAGTTCGTCGAGCATGTTGATCAGCGCTTCGTGAGCGCTTTGTGCCTCGTGGAAGAACCGTTCATTGACCACCAGGCTGCTTTCTTCCACCGCGCCGTAGAGGTCGAGCAAGGCTTCGCACAGCTCGTCCACCGGGTGCAGATCGGCCAGGTGCGCGTTCTCGCCAAGGGTCGTCAATTCATCCAGCAGTGCGCTGAGTTCCTGCCGTTCCCCGGGGTGTTGCTGCCAGCGCTGCAACAGGCTTTCGGCGTCCAGCAGGATGTCCATGCCCTGGGCCAGGAATTTGTTGATCAGTTGCGGATCACGCTTGATCCGCAGCCCCGTGTTCGGCGCATTGAGGATGGCATCCAGACGCTCGGCAAGCAGCGCCTGAGTGCGCCCGATCAAGTTTTCGGCGCCCCTGATCGGTGTCAGCGGATCACTGTTCAATTGCTTCAGCCCGCGCCGAAACAGGTCGCCGGCTTCGAGTAGCAGCTCGACTTCGTCCAGGTCCAGCGCAATCTGGTGCGCCTTGTACTCGCGGGCCAGATGATCGAACGGCGCCGCCAGTTCGGCGATCGGCAACACACCGGCCATCGAAGCGCTGCCCTTGAGGGTGTGCAACGCGCGCTGCAACTCATCGCTGGCCTGCAACGGCACGTGCTCGGCGGCCCGGTCGAGAAAACGGTCGAGGCTCTGGAGGTGAGTTTCAGCTTCGTTGCGGAAGATCTCCAGCAACTGCGGATCAAGCATCGCGTCATCCTGCGACGCAGTGTCCGGCAGGGTGTCATCCCCCTTCGCCAGGGCATGGGCGCGAGCGGCCAGGCGGTCGACATCGTCACGCTGACGCTGGGTGTTGCCGGCAAACTCAGCGATCAGTTCGGGGAGCAGTTGCAGCACTTCATCCAGCAGTTGATAAACCGGCGGACCCGGTTCGACACTGCGTTCCAGCACCCGGTTGAGCAGATTCTCCAGCGCCCACGCCAACTCGCCCAACACCAGTGCACGGACCATTCGCCCGCTGCCTTTCAAGGTGTGGAAGGCGCGACGCAACTCGCTCAGGACCGAGGTGCTTTCGGGGCTGGCGACCCAGCGCGGCAAGTATTCGCGCAGGATATCCAGGACTTCATCGGTCTCCTCGAGAAAGACTTCGCGCAGCTCGGCATCCACCGGTTCTTCGTCGGCCGGTGGCGGCAACAGACTGCCCGGCGTGATCAGCGCGGGCGGATTGACGGCACGGGCCGGGCTGGCCAATACCTCGGCCAGCGACTGGGCAATCTGCGGGTTATCCAGTGTCGGCAGATCCGGCATCACGAGTGCCAAGCCTGGGCTCAGCACGTCTTCGGGCAGCGGCACAGGCACCTCGCCGGGGAAATACCCCAGAGCCGCCAGGCTTTGCTCGGCGACATCGAGGATCTTTTCGCCGGGCGCCTCGGGGTCTTCACTCAAACGCTCCAGGTAATACTCGATGCTGGTAATGGCGTCGGCCAGGCTGTCGAGTTGCGGCCAATCGGGACGCCTCTGGTCTGCCAGCAGATGCTCGCGAATGAAACCGTTGCAGGCTTCCAGCAGGCTCGCCGCGCGACTCAACGGAATCATCGCCAACGCGCCACGCACCTGGGTCAGCACGGCCGGAAGCGGCTGCAACACCTGACGATCCCAATCGCTGTCGATGTAGTCGACGATCATGTCCTTGGCCTGTTGCAGGCAGATTCGCGCTTCCTTGATGACGATCTGGTGGATCTGCGTCAGGTCGGTGGTCGGCAACCGGCTCTCTTCGCGGTTTTCCTCAACGGTGCCGACCATTCCGGCCAGGGTCGCCTCGACGTAAAGCAGGGCTCCGGCGACATCCATCAGGATCGCGTCGTTCGGCTCGCGCTGGCCTTGGGCAAGGCTCAGGACCACCGCCAGTTGATCGATGATCACCTTGCGCGGCTGACCGAAGCCGAGCACCGCCAGGGTGTCGGCGATTTGCCGCAGTGGCGCCAGCAGGCTGTCGAGGTCCGAGACATGTTGTCGGTCACTGCGCACGAACAGGTCGAGGCGCTCCTTGACCCGCACCAGTTCTTCGCAGAGCGCGGCCAGCACCGAGCGCATCGCGTCGCGGTCCGGGCCGGCCAGACGGGCGCGTTCTTCATCGACCATTGCACTGTCGGGCAACGCGTCGTCCAGGGCATAACGCTCTTTCATGGCTTGCATCTGCGCAGTGGGATGTTGTGCCTTGGCAATGTAGAACAGCAGGCTCTTGAGCAACTCTGGCGGTGCCGGCTGATTGATTTCCGAGATGCCGTGTTCGAGCAGGCGCTTGAGTTCCTTGTCAGCGTCCTTGAACAGGCTGCGCAGCGCCGGACTGTTGGCGACACTGCCGCTGAGCATGCCTTCGACCAACGCCGAAGCGATCTGCCACAAAGGCCCCAATGGCGCCCCGTCGCAGAGCATTTCGAGGCGTGCAAAGACCTTGGCCAGATAGCCGAGATTGGTGGTGTCGTCCTGTTCGCGAAGCAACCCAACCAGTCCCATCTGCAACATTTGCCGCAATTTGCGCAGCACATTCGGCAGCTCGGCCGGCTCAAGCATTGCCAGCGTGTCGTCATCCAATTCGGGAAGCGCTTGCCACTGCGGGCTGAACAGGCTGGTTTCCGACAACAGGCTTTCGCCGCGGGCGCTGCGCAGGTCGTTGATCAACGGCAAGACCACCAACGGCAAGTCACGGCGGGCACTGTGCACGCGGTCGAGGTAAATCGGCAGTTGGCCGAGGGCTTGTTGCAACAGGCGAATGGCTTCATCGCGGTGGCTGACGCGGTTGTGCTGCAACGCTGCCGCGAGCTGCTCCATCTCTTCGGCGAGCAACGCCGCGCCGTAGAATTCGACCATCTGCAAACTGCCGTGAACCTGATGAATCCCCGCCAGGCACTCTGCGATCGCGTGCGCCGTCAGCGGCTCTTCGACCCGGTTGTCGAGGGCCATGCTTTCAAGGGCAATAAACGCCTGCTTCAACGTTTCGGCAATTTCGCCCTTGACCCATTCGAGGGCCACATAGTCGTGCCGATCACCCATAACCACTCCCATCAAAATGCTGTTCCAGCAGGCATCGTTCAAGCCTTGTCGGCACTGCGCTCAGGCACCGCCGGCAAGGTGAAACCAGACACCGAACGCCGCAGCTGGCTGGCCATCTTCGCCAGGTTGCCGATGCTCTCGGCGGTGGCCGTGGAGCCCGACGAGGTCTGCGTGGTGATCTGCTGGATCACGTTCATCGTCAAGGATATCTGACCCGCCGAAGACGTCTGTTGCTGCGCCGCGTTGGAAATACTCTGGATCAACGCTGCGAGCGTTTTCGATACGCCTTCGATTTCTTCCAGGGCCACCCCCGCATCCTGCGCCAGTCGCGCGCCGCGCACCACTTCGGTGGTGGTCTGCTCCATGGAAATCACCGCTTCATTGGTGTCAGTCTGGATCGCCCGCACCAGGGTTTCAATTTGCCGGGTGGCCGCCGACGAACGTTCCGCCAGCCGCTGGACTTCATCGGCAACCACCGCAAAACCGCGCCCGGCGTCACCGGCCATGGAGGCCTGGATGGCGGCGTTCAGCGCGAGAATATTGGTCTGGTCGGCAATGTCGTCGATCAGGCTGACGATGTCGCCGATTTCCTGGGACGACTCGCCCAGACGCTTGATCCGCTTGGCCGTGTCCTGAATCTGCTCACGGATATTGTCCATGCCGTGAATGGTGTTGTGCACCACCTCGTTGCCCTTGTTGGCGATCTCCACCGAGCGCTCGGCAACGGCGGACGACTCGGCGGCGTTGGCCGAGACCTGATCGATGGACTGGGCCATCTCGTTGATCGCCGTCGAGGCTTCGGAAATCTGCTGCGCCTGATGCTCCGAGGCCTGGGCCAGGTGCATCGCGGTCGCCTGGGTTTCCTGCACCGCAGCAGCGACCTGGCCGGCGGTCAGGTTGATGGTCGCGACCAGATCACGCAGCTGATCGACCGAGTAATTGATCGAGTCGGCGATGGTCCCGGTAAAGTCTTCGGTCACCGATGCCGTGACCGTCAGGTCGCCATCGGCGAGGTCTTCGATCTCGTCGAGCAAGCGCATGATCGCGTTCTGGTTACGTTCGTTCTTCTCGGCGGTTTCCCGCAACTGGCGATTGGTTTCACGGACCATCACCAGGCCGATCAGGATGATTGAGGTCAGCGCCAGCAAACCCAGCACGTAACCGCCGATGGTGTCGGTCGAACGCCCGCCCACCATGTTTTCGAAGCCGTTGGCCAGGTGCGAAGCTTCATCGAGCAAGGTCTGCGACAAGTTGAAGATGTTGCCCGCCGACTCGCGGACCTTGAACAGTTCAGGCGAGGTTTCGAGGATCTCGTCGACCGAACCCGAAACAAACTCGAACAGTTCGGAAATTTCGCTCAGCCGGGCACGCGCGTCCTGGTCTTCGACCTGGCTGATCTTCAGGGCCGGATTGCCCTGGAGCATGCCGTTGAGCACCTGACCGAAGCGCGCCGCATCACGGCCAAAGGCGTCGGCAGCCTGTTGGGCGTTTTCGTCGCCGGCGAGCACCGTGTTGACTGCACCAAGGATCCGTTCGGCCAGCAACGACTGGCGCTGAGCCATGGCGACCTGAGCAGCAGGTGCGCCACGCTGGAGCAGGATTTCGACGACTTTTTCGTATTCGACCTGCAACTGCGGCACGGTCTCGGCCAGCGTCGCGGCGACCTGATGCAGCGACAGCACAGTCTGTTCGCTGGAAAGGATCGCGTCGGTATTTTTCAGCAGGCGCTCCCAGTCCAGCTGCACCGCGCGCATTTCCGCGTGTACCGCGTGGGGCGCTGGTGGCAGACCGGTGGTCGGGTCACCTTTCTTCAAGTAGCCCCAACGCTGGGCGAAGTCGTTGCGCGAATCGCTCAGCAGCTTGAACGCTGCCGCTTTGCCGGCCGCCGCTTCAGTCGCGTTCTTGGCGATGCGCTGGGACAGCACGCGCAGCTCTCCGGCGTGACCGATGTACTGCTTGTCGTAGGAGGCCTGGGTATTGAGGTAAGCGAAGTTGGCGAACAGCAACACGATGAACACGATCAGCGCCATGAACAGCACAATGATCTGTGCACGACTGCGCGACCCTTCCGTAGCCTTGCCTGTATTTGCTTTTATCATCGATCCTCGCCTAAAAGATCGCGATCCGTAGCAGCTGGCGAAGCCTGCGTCCGGCCGCGAAGCGGTCGTAAATCCTGCCAACCTTTTCAACCTGACACTCTGCGGTGCCTGGTTTTACGAGTGCTCCGCACTCGAACGCAGCCTTCGGCAGCTGCTACAGGGATAGTGCCAACCCGTCCATCGTGTTTACAGGGCTACGTCCATGAATCGCTGGGACTGCGCCAGGGCAAACGGGCTGAAGACCTGCCAACGTTGCTCACGCCCGAACTGTCCTTTTATGAAAGCCCCCGCCGGGCCGTTCTGTGCGTCCAGTGACGCCGGCTCGAAGCTGGCCTGGTCAAAGTGCTGCATACCGAGCACCTCATCGACCATCAACCCGACGAACACCTCTTTATACTCAACGACCAGTACGCGCCGCTGCTTGCGCAGCGCAGGCAATTCAATCCCGAGGAAACCGCACAGGTCCATGACCGGCAACAGTCGTCCGCGCAGGTTACCCACGCCCCTGACCCACGACTTGACCCCCGGCAGCTGAGTCAGGCGCGGTTCGTGCAACACCTCGCTGACCTCGCCCATCGGCGCCACGTACCAGTGCTCGCCGAGGCGGAAGCCGATCCCGCTCCAGCCGTGGTTACGGGTTTGCTGTGAAGGCAGGTCCGCCGCCAGCAGACGGCAGCGCTGGTCGATCTGCAGCAGCAGTTCGAAGGCAGTCAGCGACTCGGCCATGGGTCGGCCGTCAGCCTGCCAGCACGTTGTTCAGGGTCTTGATCAGGGTGTCTTCTTCCACCGGTTTGGTGAGGTAGTCCCTGGCGCCCTGGCGGGTGCCCCAGACCTTGTCGGTTTCCTGATCCTTGGTGGTGATGATGATCACCGGGATGTGCCCGGTTTCCGGGTCTTTGGTCAGCTGGCGGGTGGCCTGGAAACCGTTGAGGCCGGGCATGACGATGTCCATCAGCACCGCGTCCGGTTTTTCCTGACGGGCCAGTGCCACGCCGTCTGCGCCGTTTTCGGCTTTCAACACTTCGTGACCGTGCTTTTCCAGCATGCCGGTCAGTTTGTACATTTCGGTCGGCGAATCATCGACGATCAGAATACGTGCCATGGTCTTCCCCATTCTTGTAGACGCCGGGCCCGCTGGCCGAGCGTCACTGTGCGTGTCTTACTGCGGCGAAACAACGGCAAAGCCCGGTACATGGGCCTGGATCGCGCTCAGCAGTTCTTCCTTGCTGAAAGGCTTGGTCAAAAACTGGTCAGAGCCGACGATACGCCCCTTGGCCKTGTCGAACAGTCCGTCCTTGGACGACAGCATAATCACTGGCGTGGACTTGAACGCACTGTTGTTCTTGATCAAGGCGCAGGTCTGATAGCCATCCAGACGCGGCATCATGATGTCGACAAAGATGATGCCGGGATGATTGTCGGCAATCTTGGCCAGGGCATCGAAACCATCGATGGCCGTGATGACCTCACAGCCTACGTTTTTCAATAACGTTTCGGCGGTACGGCGAATCGTTTTCGAATCGTCGATCACCATGACCTTCAAGGCGCTGGAATGCTGTTCCATATCTGCTCTACCGTCGCCTTTGCGAATCAAATTGTCGTTTGCGGCTTACCGAGGGCCCGAAACCCTTGATGCTCAAGGGCCAGAACGATATGGCAGCCTTTTTAGCACAGTCTCCAAATCCAATCTATCGAGCAACCTTCGAGGTGGTTTTTCCTTGACCGGGAACACACTGGGCGCCACTCTGACGCCACTTTTTCATGTCGCTTCGACCACCCAAATTTCGAGGAAAAACCCATGAGCGTTCGCGTCGGGATTGTCATGGACCCTATCGCCAGCATTTCCTATAAAAAGGATAGCTCGCTGGCCATGCTGTTGGCCGCCCAGGCGCGCGGCTGGACGCTGTTCTACATGGAACAGCACGACCTGTACCAGGCTGAAGGTGAAGCCCGGGCCCGCATGCGTCCTTTGAAAGTTTTCGCCAACCCGGAAAAATGGTTTGAGCTGGAAGCCGAAACCGACGCGCTGCTGAGCGATCTGGACGTGATCCTGATGCGTAAGGATCCGCCGTTCGACATGGAGTTCGTCTACTCCACTTACCTGCTGGAGCAAGCCGAGCGCGCTGGCGTATTGGTAGTCAACAAGCCGCAGAGCCTGCGCGACTGCAATGAAAAGCTGTTCGCCACGCTGTTCCCGCAGTGCACCCCGCCGACCGTGGTCAGCCGCCGTCCCGATGTACTGCGCGAATTCGCCGATCATCATGGTGATGTGATTCTCAAGCCGCTGGACGGCATGGGCGGTGCGTCGATCTTCCGTCATACCGCCGGTCACCCGAATCTCTCGGTCATCCTCGAAACCCTGACCCACCACGGCAAGCAGCAGATCATGGCGCAGGGTTACCTGCCAGCGATCAAGGACGGCGACAAGCGCATCCTGATGATTGATGGCGAACCGGTGGATTACTGCCTGGCGCGGATTCCCGCCGCGGGCGAAACCCGTGGCAACCTGGCCGCCGGCGGTCGTGGCGAAGCACGCCCGCTGACCGACAAGGACCGCTGGATCGCCGCACAGGTCGGCCCGACCCTGCGTGAAAAGGGCTTGCTGTTCGTCGGCCTCGACGTGATCGGCGAGCACCTGACCGAAATCAACGTCACCAGTCCGACCTGCATCCGCGAGATCGACAACGCTTTTGGCACGAACATCGGCGAAATGCTGATGGCTGCCATCGATCAGAAGCTTAAAGCGCGTTGATATAGAACACCCAAGTTACGACCAACATTGCGTTATCATGCGCGGCTTGTGAAAAACGCGATGTTGGTTTTCTTGTTATGACACTTCCGTCCGATCTGCCTCCCGAACTCGCCCACCGTGGCGTGCGCCCGGCCGATCGCCTCGGTTTTACCCTGTTTCTCGCGGCGCTGATTCACCTGGCCTTGCTGTTGGGCGTCGGGTTCACCTTTGTCGAACCCAAGCAGATCAGCAGAACCCTGGAAATCACCCTCGCCACCTTCAAAAGCGAAAAGAAGCCGGCAAAAGCCGATTTCCTCGCCCAGGAAAACCAGCAAGGCAGCGGCACCCTGGATAAGAAGGCGATTCCCAAGACCACCGAGATCGCACCATTCCAGGACAACAAGGTGCAAAAGGTCTCGCCCCCGCCGTCGGTCAAGCCCCAGGTAGAGGAAGCCGCGCCGAAAGCCGCCGTGACCACCATCGCACCCGCGCCAAAGAAAGCCGCGACCAAGAAACAAGAGGTCAAGGCCGAGCCGACGCCCAAGGCCGTGACACCGACATTCGACAGCTCGCAGCTGTCCAGCGACATCGCCAGCCTGGAAGCGGAGCTGGCCAACGAACAACAGCTGTATGCCAAGCGCCCGCGCATCCACCGCCTGAGCGCCGCCTCGACCATGCGCGACAAGGGCGCCTGGTACAAGGACGAATGGCGCAAGAAGGTCGAGCGTATCGGCAACCTGAACTACCCCGAAGAAGCCCGGCGCAAGCAGATCTACGGCAACTTGCGACTGATGGTCTCGATCAACCACGACGGTTCGCTGTATGAAGTGCTGGTGCTGGAATCCTCCGGCCAACCACTGCTGGATCAAGCCGCGCAACGTATCGTGCGCCTGGCCGCACCGTTTGCGCCGTTTACCGGCGACCTGTCGGATATCGACCGGCTGGAAATCATTCGCACATGGAAATTTGCGCGCGGGGACAAGCTCTCCAGTAACTGACCACCATAAATCCCTTGTGGGAGCGAGCCTGCTCGCGATGACGGCGGTAGATTCAAAGTTGAAGTGTCAGACAGACCGCTATCGCGAGCAGGCTCGCTCCCACATTTGATCGCTGTCGACTGCCAAATTGCGGCATCCCCAGCTTGTCAGTTTGCCCCTCCAACGCCACACTAGCGCCTATGAAGAACGTCAGCCCGAGCTACCTCAAGCATCAATTCCTGATCGCCATGCCTCACATGGCCGACCCGAACTTTGCGCACACCTTGACCTACATCGTCGAGCACACGGCCAATGGTGCCATGGGGTTGATCATCAACCGCCCACAAGACCTCAGCCTGGCGGACATTCTCGAGCAATTGCGCCCAGACGTAGAGCCGTCACCGCTGTGCCAGCACGTGCCGATTTTCACTGGCGGCCCGGTACAGACCGATCGCGGTTTTGTCCTGCACCCGATCGGCTCGACGTATCAGGCAACGGTCGAACTGGATGGGCTGGCGCTGTCCACCTCCCAGGACGTGCTGTTTGCCATCGCCGATGGCGTTGGCCCGAGCAAAAGCCTGATCGCCCTCGGCTACGCCGGTTGGGAACCCGGGCAGCTGGAGACCGAACTGGCCGACAATGCCTGGCTGACCTGCCCGTTCGATGCCGACATTCTGTTCAACACCAGCAGCGAATTGCGCCTGGAAGCAGCCGCCAAGCGCCTGGGCATCAACCTCAGCCTGCTGACCAGCCAGGCGGGACACGCCTGATGGCCCTGCGTCTGATTCTGGGTTTTGACTACGGCACCAAACAGATCGGCGTTGCAGTCGGCCAGGTGATTACCGGCCAGGCCCGCGAGCTCTGCACCTTGAAGGCGCAAAACGGCATTCCTGACTGGAATCAGGTCGAAGCCCTGATCAAGGAATGGAAACCCGACGCTGTGGTGGTCGGCCTCCCGCTGAACATGGACGGCACGCCCAGTGACATGTGCTTGCGCGCCGAGAAGTTCGCCCGCCGCCTGAATGGCCGCTACAACCTGCCCTTCTATACCCACGATGAACGCCTGACCACCTTCGAAGCCAAAGGCGAGCGCCTGGTCCGTGGCGGGCAGAAAGGCAGTTACCGCGACAACCCGGTCGACGCCATCGCCGCCGCCCTGCTGCTGCAAGGCTGGCTCGACGAAAACACTGCACTGTTCGAATCCTGAAAACGCCGAATCCTGAAGAGGCGCCGCAGTGCCTCTCTTCGCTACAACCCGAGCCACACTGTGCACGCAGCGCGCTCGGGCCCATGAAGGAGCAACCATGAGCCTGCCCAATCCCGCCGAACTGATCAGCCAAATGGCGGTCCGTCTCAAGGCCCATCTTGAACACCGCGGCATCAGCGAGCCGCGCTACATCGGCATTCGCACCGGTGGCGTGTGGGTCGCCCAGGCCTTGCTCGAAGAGCTGGGCAGCGACGCGCCACTGGGCACGCTGGACGTTTCCTTCTACCGTGACGACTTCAGCCAGGGCGGCCTGCATCCACAGGTGCGCCCTTCGGCGCTGCCGTTCGAGATCGAAGGCCAGCACCTGGTGTTGATCGACGACGTACTGATGAGCGGTCGCACGATCCGCGCCGCCATGAACGAACTCTTCGATTACGGCCGTCCGGCCAGCATCACCCTGGTGTGCTTGCTCGACCTGGATGCCGGCGAGCTGCCGATCCGCCCGAACGTGGTGGGTGCCACCCTGTCGCTGGCGGCCCACGAACGGGTCAAGCTGACCGGACCCGACCCGCTGCAACTCGAACTGCAAGACCTCGCCCTTTAATTCGCCCTTTTAAAGAGTCCATTGCGATGACGCCTTTAGACACCAAGCGCCCGCTGCAGCTCAATGATCAGGGCCAGCTGCGCCACTTCCTCTCGCTCGACGGTCTGCGCCGCGAGCTGCTGACGGAAATCCTCGACACCGCCGACTCGTTCCTTGAAGTCGGCGCCCGGGCAGTCAAGAAAGTCCCGCTGCTGCGCGGCAAGACCGTGTGCAACGTGTTCTTCGAAAACTCCACCCGCACCCGTACCACCTTCGAACTGGCAGCCCAGCGGCTGTCGGCAGACGTGATCACCCTGAACGTGTCGACGTCGTCGGCGAGCAAGGGCGAAACCCTGCTCGACACCCTGCGCAACCTTGAAGCCATGGCCGCCGATATGTTCGTGGTGCGCCACGGTGACTCTGGTGCCGCGCACTTCATCGCCGAACATGTTTGCCCACAGGTGGCGATCATCAACGGTGGTGACGGCCGTCACGCCCACCCGACCCAGGGCATGCTCGACATGCTGACCATCCGTCGGCACAAGGGCAGCTTTGAAAACCTGTCGGTGGCCATCGTCGGCGACATCCTGCACTCGCGGGTTGCACGCTCGAACATGCTCGCGCTGAAAACCCTCGGCTGCCCGGACATCCGCGTGATCGCGCCGAAAACCCTGCTGCCGATCGGCATCGAGCAGTACGGCGTGAAGGTCTACACCGACATGACCGAAGGCCTGAAGGACGTCGACGTGGTGATCATGCTGCGTCTGCAGCGTGAGCGCATGACCGGCGGCCTGCTGCCGAGCGAGGGCGAGTTCTATCGCCTGTTCGGCCTGACCACTGCGCGCCTGGCCGGTGCCAAACCGGATGCCATCGTCATGCACCCGGGCCCGATCAACCGGGGTGTCGAGATCGAATCGGCGGTGGCCGACGGTCCGCACTCGGTGATTCTCAATCAGGTGACCTACGGGATCGCCATTCGTATGGCCGTGCTGTCCATGGCCATGAGCGGGCAGACTGCCCAGCGCCAATTCGAGCAGGAGAAGGCCCAGTGAAGCTCAGCATTCTCGGCGCCCGCGTCATCGACCCAAGCAGCGGCCTGGATCAAGTCACCGATATTCACATCGAAGCCTGCAAGATCGTCGCCATTGGCGCCGCTCCAGCCGGTTTCGTCGCTGTCGAGACCCTTGAGGCAAAAGGCCTGGTAGTCGCTCCCGGCCTCGTCGACCTGAACGTCGCCCTGCGCGAACCGGGTTACAGCCGCAAAGGCACGATTGCCAGTGAAACCCGTGCTGCTGCGGCTGGCGGCGTCACCAGCCTGTGCTGCCCGCCACGGACCAAACCGGTGCTGGACACCTCCGCCGTGGCCGAACTGATCCTCGACCGCGCCCGCGAGGCCGGCAATGCCAAGGTGTTCCCGATTGGCGCCCTGAGTAAAGGTCTGGACGGCGAACAGCTGGCAGAACTGATTGCCCTGCGCGATGCCGGCTGCATTGCCTTCGGCAACGGCCTCGATAATTTCCGCAATACCCGGACCCTGTGCCGGGCGCTGGAATACGCGGCGACGTTCGACCTGACGGTGATCTTCCATTCGCAGGATCATGACCTGGCCGAAGGTGGCCTGGCTCACGAAGGCCCAACCGCGAGTTTCCTCGGCTTGCCGGGGATTCCCGAAACCGCTGAAACCGTGGCCCTGGCCCGCGATCTGCTGCTGGTCGAACAAACCGGCGTGCGGGCGCACTTCAGCCAGCTCACCAGCGCCCGTGGCGTGGCATTGATCGCCCAGGCTCAGGCCCGTGGCATGAAAGTGACGGCCGATGTGGCGTTGTATCAGCTGATCCTCACCGACGAGGCGCTGATCGACTTCAACAGCCTGTACCACGTCCAGCCGCCGCTACGCACCCGCGCTGACCGCGATGGCCTGCGCGCAGCCGTGAAGTCGGGGGTGGTTCAAGCCATCTCCAGCCATCACCAGCCGCACGAACGCGATGCCAAGCTGGCACCGTTCGGCGCGACCGAACCGGGCATCAGCAGCGTTGAGTTGCTACTGCCACTGGCCCTGACACTGGTAGAAGACGGCTTGCTCGACCTGCCGACGCTGCTGGCACGCCTGAGTGCCGGTCCGGCCGATGCGCTGCGTCTGCCGGTAGGCAAGCTGGCGGTGGGCGCTCCGGCGGATCTGGTGGTGTTCGATCCAGCCGCCTCCACCGTGGCCGGTGAGCACTGGCTGTCGAAGGGCGAAAACTGCCCGTTCCTCGGCCATAGCCTGCCGGGCGTGGTGCGCTACACCCTGGTGGACGGACGGATCACCCACCAGGCGTAAAACCGCGTTCCCCCCATCGCGAGCAGGCTCGCTCCCACAGGATTGACGCGATCCCTGTGGGAGCGAGCCTGCTCGCGATGACTTACTGGAAAGCGCCTCTGTTCTGAGCATTGCGAACCGAGATCTGGTCATTCAATGTCCAGAAGTCATACAGCACGCCCACAAAGAACAACCCGCCGGTCACCAGGTACAGCAGGCCCGTCAGCCACTTGCCTTGGTACATGCGGTGCAGACCGAACACGCCCAGGAAGGTCAGCAGGATCCAGGCAACGTTGTACTCGATAGGGCCGGCGGTAAAACGCAGGTCCGCTTCACGGTCCATGGCCGGGATCAGGAACAGGTCGATCAACCAGCCAATACCCAGCAACCCGAAGGTGAAAAACCAGATCGTGCCGGTGACCGGCTTGCCGTAATAGAAGCGGTGAGAGCCGGTAAAACCGAAAATCCACAGCAGGTAACCGATCACCTTGCTGTGGGTGTCCTGGTGTGAAACATCCTGACGATAGGTGTTCATGGGTTCCCTCATTTGCCTCGATAGATAAATATTCTTGAATTCTTTGTGACTTTTTTACAGGCGACCGACGTGTGGCAAATGCTACCTTGTCTCCCGTCAAAGCCTTGTAACACCTGACTTCTGTCCGACAATTGAGTTCGTTTGCCGCTTCTTTGCTGCAGTTGACCCCCGGGTTGAATCGACCAACGGCCTCGGAAAGGACAAAAAAGCTGTTATAAAGTTGCGCGCTTACCTACATAGAGCCTTGCCTAATGCGTCCATTTTTCAAGACATGGCTAACCATTTGCCTATTAATGCCACTGGCCGCCCACGCCACCAATCGTGAGCAACGTCTTCCGAACGTTAATGGTTACACCCCAAAATCTCATGTTTCTGCTGTCACCAGCAAAAACAAACACGCGGTAAAAGGTCTGACTCACCTGAGCAAGGCCGACAGCAAACCGGTCCCGCCAATGGGAGCCAAACAAAGCAGCAATGTGCTGAGCCGTGCGGTAAACGTACTCGGCACTCCTTATCGTTGGGGCGGCAGTAGCCCAAGTAAAGGCTTCGATTGCAGCGGGCTGGTGAAATATGCCTTCAATGGCGTGGGTGCGGCTGATCTGCCACGCACTTCCAACGCCATGGCCGCCGGTCACGGACAGAAAGTCGATCGCAAGGACTTGAAGCCCGGCGACCTGATTTTCTTCAATATCAAGAGCCGCAAGGTCAACCACGTCGCCATTTACCTGGGCAACGACCGCTTCATCCACGCACCGCGTCGTGGCAAGTCGGTGACCATCGACACCCTGAAGAAACCGTACTGGGAAAGCCATTACGTGGTTGCCAAGCGGGTTGAAACGAAAGAATCGAAAGCCCTGCGCCTAGCTCAGCGCTGATCCGAAGCAAGCTCATTGTGGCGAGGGAGCTTGCTCCCGCTGGGTCGCGAAGCGGCCCCAAAAACCTGCGAGCGCTGCGCACTCGAACGGGAGCAAGCTCCCTCGCCACAGGCCCGCATTCCAGCCCCCTCAGAAATTATCCGGTGACCGCGCCCTCTCCCGCGCATGCTCGCGAGTGATCAGGCCTTTGCTCACCAGTTCCTTCAAGCTCATATCCAGCGTCTGCATCCCCAACGAACCCCCGGTCTGAATCGACGAGTACATCTGCGCAATCTTGTCTTCGCGGATCAGGTTACGAATTGCCGAGGTGCCCAGCATGATTTCGTGGGCCGCCACCCGGCCACCGCCGATTTTCTTGATGAGGCTCTGGGATATCACTGCCTGCAGTGACTCGGAGAGCATCGAACGCACCATCGACTTCTCGTCACCCGGAAACACGTCTACCACCCGATCAATGGTTTTCGCCGCCGAGTTGGTGTGCAGGGTGCCAAAGACCAGATGCCCGGTCTCGGCCGCCGTCAGCGCCAGGCGGATGGTTTCCAGGTCACGCATTTCCCCTACCAGAATCACGTCCGGGTCCTCGCGCAATGCCGAACGCAACGCCGTAGCGAAACTGCGCGTATCGCGGTGCACTTCACGCTGATTGATCAGGCATTTGCGTGACTCATGGAGGAATTCGATGGGGTCTTCGATGGTGAGGATATGGTGATGCCGGTGGTTGTTCAGATAATCGATCATCGCTGCCTGAGTGGTCGATTTACCGGAACCTGTCGGCCCGGTGACCAGCACCAGCCCACGCGAGACCTCGGCAATACGGCGAAACACATTCCCCATGCCCAGATCTTCCATGCTCAGGATTTTCGAGGGGATGGTCCGGAACACCGCGCCCGGACCGCGATACTGATTGAACGCATTGACCCGAAAACGTGCCACACCCGGCGCTTCGAAGGAAAAGTCGGTCTCCAGCGCCTGCTCGAACTCCACCCGCTGCTTGTCGTTCATGATCGCGTAGATCAGTTCGCGCACCTGCTTGTCATCCAGCGCCGGCAGGTTGATCCGCCGCACATCGCCATCCACCCGGATCATCGGCGGCAGCCCCGCCGACAGGTGCAAGTCGGAAGCCCCTTGTTTGGCGCTGAACGCCAGCAGTTCAGTGATATCCATAGCACTCCCCAATTCCAGTAGAATGCCGCGAACCTCAGACTGCCGGCGTCCCTTGAATGTCCACGATAGCAGACAACATAGCGCAGGTAGCTGCGCGTATCCGCGCAGCGGAGCAAGCCGCGCAACGTGCCGAGCACAGCGTCCGCCTGCTGGCCGTGAGCAAGACCAAGCCCAGCGATGCCGTGCGTGAAGCCTATGCCGCCGGTGTGCACGACTTTGGCGAGAACTATCTGCAGGAAGCCTTGGGCAAACAGCTCGAGTTGGCCGACCTGCCCTTGATCTGGCACTTCATCGGCCCCATTCAATCGAACAAGACGCGTGCTATCGCCGAGAACTTCGCCTGGGTGCATTCCGTGGATCGCTTGAAAATCGCACAACGCCTGTCCGAACAGCGTCCAGCCGAGCTCCCACCCTTGAACATCTGCATTCAGGTCAATGTCAGCGGTGAAGCCAGCAAATCCGGTTGCACCCCAGCTGATCTGCCGGCACTGGCCAGCGCCATCAGCGCGCTGCCGCGGTTGAAACTGCGCGGTTTGATGGCAATTCCCGAGCCGACCGAAGATCGCGCCGCTCAAGACGCAGCCTTCGCGGCTGTGCGTGACTTGAACAAAAGCCTGCAAGCCAACCTGAATCTGCCACTCGACACACTTTCCATGGGCATGAGCCACGACCTGGAGTCGGCCATCGCCATGGGCGCCACCTGGGTTCGTATCGGTACGGCCCTGTTTGGCGCCCGCGACTACGGTCAGCCATAACGTGGCTGACTTACCTCTCTATAAGGACCTGACATGAGCAAGACACGAATTGCCTTTATCGGTGCCGGAAACATGGCCGCCAGCCTGATCGGCGGCCTGCGCGCCAAAGGTCTGGACGCTGCACAGATCCGCGCCAGCGACCCGGGCGCTGAAACCCGCGCACGGGTAACCGCCGAACACGGCATCGAAACGTTCGCCGACAACGCCGACGCCATTCAAGGCGCAGACGTGGTCGTACTGGCGGTCAAACCCCAGGCCATGAAAGCCGTGTGTGAAGCACTGCGCCCAAGCCTGGCGCCGAATCAGCTGGTGGTGTCGATTGCCGCCGGGATCACCTGCGCCAGCATGAACAACTGGCTCGGCGCTCAGCCAATCGTGCGTTGCATGCCCAACACCCCGGCGCTGCTGCGTCAGGGCGTCAGCGGTTTGTTCGCCACGACCCAAGTGAATGCCGAACAGCGTCAGCAGGCCCAGGAGCTGCTGTCTGCCGTCGGCATCGCCCTGTGGCTGAACGAAGAGCAGCAACTGGACGCGGTCACCGCCGTTTCAGGCAGTGGCCCTGCGTACTTCTTCCTGCTGATCGAAGCCATGACCGCTGCGGGCGAGAAACTGGGCCTGCCACGGGACATCGCCGCCCAGCTGACCCTGCAAACCGCGCTGGGCGCTGCGCACATGGCCGTCGCCAGTGACGTCGACGCCGCTGAGCTACGCCGTCGCGTGACCTCGCCAGCCGGCACCACCGAAGCCGCGATCAAGACCTTCCAGGCCGGTGGCTTCGAAGCACTGGTCGAAAAAGCACTCGGCGCCGCAGCCCACCGTTCAGCCGAGATGGCCGAGCAACTGGGTCGCTAATCAGCTCTTACAAAGGAATCCATAATGCTCGGACTCAACGACGCTGCCATTTTCATCATTAAAACCCTGGGCAGCCTGTACCTGCTGATCGTGCTGCTGCGTTTTATCCTGCAACTGGTTCGGGCGAACTTTTACAACCCGCTCTGCCAGTTCATCGTGAAAGCCACTCAGCCGCTGCTCAAGCCTCTGCGCCGGGTAATCCCAAGCATGTTCGGGCTGGACATGTCGTCTCTTGTACTGGCGCTGATCGTGCAGATGCTGCTGATAGCCGTCATCCTGGCGCTCAAAGGCTTCCTGGTCGACTCGCTGCTGTTGGTGCCTTGGGCACTGATCGCCATCTTCTCGCTGTTTTTGAATATTCTGTTCTACGCGATGATCATCAGCGTGATCCTGTCCTGGGTCGCCCCGGGGAGCCACAATCCGGGCGCAGAGCTGGTCGCTCAGATTACTGAACCGGTACTCGCCCCATTCCGCCGTATCGTGCCGAACCTGGGTGGCCTCGATATCTCGCCGATCTTTGCGTTTATCGTGATCCAGTTGCTGCAAAGCTGGCTGATCCCACGCCTTGCGTACTTCGCCCTCATGCCGCAGGGACTGCTCGGGCTCATCTGATGAGCTACTTTCGCTGGGACGGGGATGATCTGATCCTCGACTGTCACCTGCAACCGGCGGCCCGCAGCGATGATTTCTGCGGGCTGCATGGCGATCGACTGAAGATCCGCCTGACCGCCCCGCCGGTCGAAGGCAAGGCCAATGCCTATCTGATAGCGTTTCTGGCCAAGGCGTTTGGCGTGTCCAAGAGCCAGGTAAGCCTGATCAGCGGTGAGCTGAACCGGCAGAAGCGGGTTCGGATCAGCTCGCCGAAGAAGCTTCCAGAGTTGCCGGATTTAGTGCGTCCATCAGGTTGACCGCGTCACCGTTCATCGCGAGCAGTCGAGCGTCGACCGGCTGCTCCCACATTGGAATGCGTTCCCTTGTGGGAGCGAGCCTGCTCGCGATTGCCCCACCTCGGTCCAGCCGAATGAAATCAGGCCCGGCCTTTGCTTGCCGCTGGGGGCCCTGCTCATTAGACTTACGCCTCATTTCAACGAGAGCAGGGTCGATGCCAACTGCCTTTCCCGCCGATTCTGTTGGCCTGGTGACGCCGCAAGTGGCGCACTTCAGCGAGCCCCTGGCCCTTGCCTGCGGCCGCTCATTGCCAGCCTATGACCTGATCTATGAAACCTACGGCACGCTGAACGCCACGGCGAGCAACGCCGTGCTGATTTGCCATGCCTTGTCCGGTCACCATCACGCTGCCGGTTATCACAGTACCGAAGACCGTAAACCCGGTTGGTGGGACAGCTGCATCGGCCCGGGCAAACCGATCGACACCAACAAGTTCTTCGTGGTCAGCCTGAACAACCTCGGCGGCTGCAACGGCTCTACCGGCCCGAGCAGCACCAACCCGGACACCGGCAAGCCGTTCGGTGCCGACTTCCCGGTGCTGACCGTGGAAGACTGGGTGCACAGCCAGGCGCGTCTGGCGGACCGGATCGGCATCAAGCAGTGGGCCGCGGTGATCGGCGGCAGCCTGGGCGGGATGCAGGCGATGCAGTGGAGCATTACCTACCCTGATCGCATCCGTCACTGCCTGGCCATTGCCTCGGCGCCGAAACTCTCGGCACAGAACATCGCCTTCAACGAAGTGGCGCGCCAGGCGATCCTCACCGATCCGGATTTCCATGGCGGTTCATTCCAGGAAGCGGGCGTGATCCCCAAGCGCGGGCTGATGCTGGCGCGGATGGTCGGGCACATCACCTACCTGTCGGACGATTCCATGGGCGAGAAATTCGGCCGTGGCCTGAAAAGCGAAAAACTCAACTACGACTTCCACAGCGTCGAGTTCCAGGTCGAAAGCTACCTGCGTTATCAGGGCGAAGAATTCTCCGGGCGTTTTGATGCCAACACCTACCTGCTGATGACCAAGGCGCTGGACTACTTCGATCCGGCAGCGAACTTCGACGATAACCTGGCGAAAACCTTCGCCGGTGCCAAGGCCAAGTTCTGCGTGATGTCCTTCACCACCGACTGGCGCTTCTCCCCGGCCCGCTCGCGGGAACTGGTGGATGCACTGATGGCGGCCAAGAAAGACGTTTGCTACCTGGAGATCGATGCTCCGCAAGGCCACGACGCCTTCCTGATTCCGATCCCGCGCTACTTGCAGGCGTTTCGCAATTACATGAACCGAATTTCGCTTTGAGGAAGACATGAGAGCCGATCTGGAAATCATCCAGGAATGGATCCCCGCCGGCAGCCGCGTGCTCGACCTCGGTTGCGGTGATGGCGAGCTGCTGACCTGGCTGCGCGACAACAAGCAAGTGACCGGCTACGGCCTGGAAAACGATGCGAACA
The DNA here is from genome assembly GCF_056397385.1 of Pseudomonas sp. 05N36. Taxonomy (NCBI): domain Bacteria; kingdom Pseudomonadati; phylum Pseudomonadota; class Gammaproteobacteria; order Pseudomonadales; family Pseudomonadaceae; genus Pseudomonas; species Pseudomonas sp. 05N36. Next base: position 141,465 of record NZ_JBFTNH010000005.1, read on the forward strand.
ACATCGCCGAATGCGTGGCCAAGGGCATCAACGTCATCGAACAGGACCTGGACAAGGGCCTGGGCAACTTTGCCAGCAACAGTTTCGACATTGTGGTGATGACCCAGGCCCTGCAAGCCGTGCATTACCCGGACAAGATCCTCGACGAAATGCTGCGGGTCGGTCGTCAGTGCATCATCACCTTCCCCAACTTCGGTCACTGGCGCTGCCGCTGGTACCTGGCGAGCAAGGGCCGGATGCCGGTTTCGGAGTTTTTGCCATACACCTGGTACAACACGCCGAACATCCACTTCTGCACCTTTGAAGACTTTGAAGCGCTATGCCGCGAACGTGAAGCCAAGGTCATCGATCGGCTTGCTGTCGATCAACAACACCGACACGGGTGGGCCAGTAAGCTATGGCCTAATCTATTAGGTGAGATTGGCATCTACCGCGTCAGCAGTCCTGGCCTGCAGGATCACCAGGTAGCGGTTTAACGAGGTTTTTCGAGGAGAGCGATCATGGGTCGTCTAGCCCTGTTTCTATTAACTGCCTGCCTGAGCGTCAGCGCCATGGCCGCCGAACCGATCAAAGGCGAACGTCAGGAAACCTTCGGTGACGTGACGGTGCACTACAACACCTTCAATTCCACCTACCTGACGCCGGATATCGCCAAAAACGCCGAACTGGTCCGCAGCAAGAATCAGGGTGTGATCAATGTGTCGGTGATCAAGGCCAACAAACCGGTCATCGCCCAGGTCAGTGGCACGGTGAAAGACCTGACCAGTAAAAGCATCCCGCTGAAGTTCAAACAGATCACCGAAACCGGGGCCGTCTACTACATCGCCCAGTTCCCGGTGGATCAGCAGGAAGTCCGCACCTTCGAAATCAATGTGCAAACCGGCGACAAGATCAACACCATCAATTTCAACCAAGAGCTCTTCCCCGGCGAATGATCAATTTCACGCAACTCGTATTGGCCAGCCATAACGCCGGCAAACTCAAAGAACTCCAGGCCATGCTCGGCGAATCGGTGCGCCTGCGCTCGATTGGCGAGTTCAGCAGCGTCGAGCCTGAAGAAACCGGCCTGTCGTTCGTCGAAAACGCCATCCTCAAGGCCCGCAATGCCTCGCGCATTTCCGGTTTGCCGGCACTGGCCGATGATTCGGGGCTGGCGGTGGACTTCCTCGGCGGTGCGCCGGGTATCTACTCGGCGCGCTATGCCGACGGCCAGGGCGACGCGGCGAACAACGCCAAGCTGCTCGACATACTGAAAGACGTCCCTGAAGCCGAACGCGGTGCGCAGTTTGTGTGCGTGCTGGCGCTGGTGCGCCACGCCGATGATCCGCTGCCGATTCTCTGCGAAGGCCTGTGGCACGGGCGCATCCTGACCGAAGCCAGCGGCGAACACGGTTTTGGCTACGACCCGCTGTTCTGGGTGCCGGAGCGCGAGTGCTCCAGTGCAGAATTGAGCCCGGCCGAGAAAAACCAGCTCAGCCACCGCGCCCGTGCAATGGATTTGCTGCGCCAACGCCTGAGCCTGAAATGACCCACGACTCGTCCGCGTCGCCGCTGATCTACGGCGGCGCGCAATCGCCTCGGGCGGCCCTGCCAGTGCTGCCGCCCTTGGCGCTGTACATCCATATTCCGTGGTGCGTCCGCAAATGCCCTTATTGCGACTTCAACTCCCACACCGCAAGCCCCGTGCTGCCGGAAGAAGAGTATGTCGATGCCCTGCTGGCTGACCTCGACCAAGACCTGCATGCGGTTTACGGCCGCGAGCTGAGCTCGATCTTCTTCGGCGGCGGCACACCGAGCCTGTTCAGCGCGCAAGCGTTGGGCCGTTTGCTCAAAGGTGTGGAGCAGCGAATCCCGTTTGCCAGCGATATCGAAATCACCCTGGAAGCCAACCCCGGGACCTTCGAACAGGAAAAGTTTGTCGCTTACCGCGCCTTGGGCATCAATCGCCTGTCGATCGGTATCCAGAGCTTCCAGCAAGAGAAACTCAAGGCCCTGGGACGGATCCACAACGGCGATGAAGCGATTCGCGCTGCCGGCATGGCCCGACAGGCCGGGTTCGACAACTTCAACCTGGACCTGATGCACGGCTTGCCCGATCAGTCGCTGGAAGACGCTTTGGACGACCTGCGTCAGGCCATCGCGCTGAAGCCGACCCATTTGTCCTGGTATCAGCTGACGCTGGAACCGAACACGGTGTTCTGGAACCAGCCGCCAACCCTGCCGGAAGATGACACCCTGTGGGACATTCAAGAGGCCGGCCAGGCGCTGCTGGCCGAACACGGTTACGCTCAATACGAAGTGTCGGCCTATGCTCAACCTGGTCGCCCGGCGCGGCATAACCTCAATTACTGGAGTTTTGGCGACTTCATCGGCATCGGCGCCGGGGCTCACGGCAAGCTCAGCCATCCGGACGGACGCATTGTCCGCACCTGGAAGACTCGCCTGCCGAAGGACTACCTCAACCCGGCAAAAAGCTTTCAGGCGGGTGAGAAAGCCCTGACCAACGAAGAGCTGCCGTTCGAGTTCCTGATGAATGCCCTGCGCCTGACCGAGGGTGTCGAGGCGCGCCTGTATCCAGAGCGCACCGGACTGACACTGGAAAGCCTTGCCGAAGGTCGCCGCGAGGCCGAACAAAGTGGCTTGTTGCAGGTCGAACCGTCACGTCTGGCGGCGACGATGCGCGGACAACTATTCCTCAATGACTTGCTGCAGAATTTTCTGACTTAAGGAAATCGAATGGATTTGGTACTCGATCTGCTTGCCACCGTATCCCGCTGGAGCCGTAGCAACCTGTCGGAAATCGCCCTGGCGCTGGTGGGCTGCCTGCTGGTGCTGTTTGGCGCCGATATCAAAGGCTGGATCGATCAACGCCTGGGCAGCATCGCCGGCGCCTTGCGCGTCCCGCTGATGGCCCTGGTGTGCATGATCGGCAGCGGCGCCGCACTGATCTACGCCACGCCGTGGATCGTTCGCGGCCTGAGCCAGTTCAACAACTACAGCCTGGCGCCGGTGTTGCTGGTGGTGCTGGTGTTGATCGGCGTCGTCGCCGACCGCCGCTGATTCCAGCTACAACCGAAAACAACTGTGGGAGCGAGCCTGCTCGCGATGACGGCCTGACAGTCAACCTGGATGTTGAATGTTATGGCCTCATCGCGAGCAGGCTCGCTCCCACAGTTTGTATTGCGTTATGGCTTAGGATTGTTTTTCGAACTTCAAATCCCACACGCCGTGCCCAAGACGTTCGCCGCGGCGTTCGAACTTGGTGATCGGGCGCTCGGCCGGGCGTGGCACGCACTTGCCGTCTTCGGCGAGGTTGCGGTAGCCCGGCGCGACGTTCATCACTTCCAGCATGTATTCGGCATACGGTTCCCAGTCGGTGGCCATGTGCAGCACACCGCCGACTTTCAACTTGCTGCGTACCAGTTCCGCGAACGACGCCTGAACGATGCGACGCTTGTGGTGACGGCTCTTGTGCCATGGGTCCGGGAAAAACAGCATCAGGCGATCGAGGCTGTTATCGGCCACGCAACGGTTGAGCACTTCGATTGCATCGCAATCGTAGACCCGCAGGTTGGTCAGGCCTTGAGTCAGCACGCCATTGAGCAACGCGCCGACACCTGGACGGTGTACTTCAACGCCAATGAAATCCTGATCCGGCGAAGCCGCGGCCATTTCCAGCAGCGAATGGCCCATGCCGAAACCGATTTCCAGCGAGCGCGGTGCCGAGCGCCCGAACACCTGGTCAAAATCCACCGGCGCGTCGGCCAGCGGCAGGACGAACAGCGGCGTGCCCTGGTCCAGGCCGCGCTGCTGGCCTTCGGTCATGCGCCCGGCGCGCATCACGAAACTCTTGATGCGGCGGTGTTGGCGCTCTTCGCCTGCTTCCGTCTGGATAGGCGTGTCGTTCGATTCAGTCATCAATGGCTCTTACTTGATCAGACCATCCAGCGGCGAGGAAGCGCTGGCATAGAGTTTTTTCGGCATGCGTCCGGCGAGGTACGCCAGACGACCTGCAACAATGGCGTGCTTCATGGCTTCAGCCATCATGATCGGCTGTTGGGCGTGGGCGATGGCCGAGTTCATCAGCACCGCTTCGCAACCCAGTTCCATGGCAATGGTGGCGTCGGATGCAGTACCGACACCAGCGTCCACCAACACCGGGATCTTGGCTTCTTCGAGGATGATCTGCAGGTTGTACGGGTTGCAGATCCCCAGGCCCGTGCCAATCAGACCGGCCAGCGGCATGACGGCGATGCAGCCGATTTCCGCCAGTTGACGGGCAATGATCGGGTCATCGCTGGTGTAGACCATCACGTCGAAACCTTCCTTGACCAGCACTTCGGCGGCCTTGAGGGTTTCGATCACGTTAGGGAACAGGGTTTTCTGGTCCGCCAACACTTCCAGCTTCACCAGATTGTGGCCGCCGAGCAGCTCACGGGCCAGGCGGCAGGTGCGCACGGCCTCGGTAGCGTCGAAGCACCCGGCGGTGTTCGGCAGGAAGGTGTAGCGATCCGGCGACAGGACTTCGAGCAGGTTCGGTTCGCCCGCGTTCTGGCCGAGGTTGGTGCGGCGCACGGCGAAGGTGACGATCTCGGCACCCGAGGCTTCGATGGCCAGGCGGGTTTCTTCCATGTCGCGGTACTTGCCGGTACCTACCAGCAAACGCGACTGGTAAGTACGACCGGCCAGGACGAAAGGCTTGTCGCTGCGAACGTTGCTCATCGGAAATCCTCTGTTGGGGTGAGGTTCTTGCAGAATGCTGTGATTGCTCGGTAATCCGAAAGGTCTAGCCGCCGCCGATGGCGTGTACGACCTCTACGGAATCGCCTTCCTTGAGAGCAGTTTCCGTGTGCTGGCTGCGCGGGACGATATCCAGATTGAGTTCGACCGCCACCCGGCGTCCGGTCAGTTCCAGTCGGGTCAGCAGGGCCGCAACGGTTTCACCGTCGGGCAGTTCAAGGGATTCGCCGTTCAACTGAATGCGCATGCCGGATGCCGCCATCATTTTTAGGGGCCAGCATTCTAGCCCGATCAGTCAGGTCGACCCAAGCCATTCGTCTTGAAACGGACTCTTAAGTCAGCTAAGGCGCCAGGCGGCTATCCCAAGGCACAGCCAGCCCACAAGGAACGCCAATCCGCCGAACGGCGTCACGATGCCCAGCTTGCTGACGCCGGTCAGGGTCAGCAGGTACAGGCTGCCGGAAAACAACAGGATGCCGATGGCAAATGATACGCCTGCCCAGGTGATCAAACGCCCGGGAATCTGCGCGGCCAGCAGTGCTACGCCCAACAGCGCCAGGGTGTGCACCAGTTGGTAGGTGACGCCGGTGTGGAAAATCGCCAGGTATTCGGCACTCAGGCGGGCTTTCAGGCCATGAGCGGCAAACGCGCCCAGGCCCACGCCGGTGAAACCGAAGAAAGCGGCCAGCATCAGAAAGCCACGCAGCATGAGGAACTCCAGTCAGAATCATCGGGCAGGGTCTGTATAATGGCCCGCTCGACGGGTTCGGCCAAGCCATCTCTATGCTGCGTTTATTGTTCCGCCGTTTCACAAAAGCCCTGCTCTGGTTCGCCTGTGGCAGCGTGTTGCTGGTGCTGGTGTTTCGCGTCGTTCCGCCTCCGGGGACCGCGCTGATGGTCGAGCGCAAGATCGAATCCTGGGTTGATGGCGAGCCTATCGACGTGCAGCGCAACTGGCAGCCGTGGGAAAACATTTCCGATGACCTGAAGGTCGCGGTGATGGCTGGCGAAGACCAGAAATTCCCCGAGCACTGGGGTTTCGACTTCGGCGCGATTCAGGCCGCACTGGCCCACAACGAACTCGGCGGCTCGATCCGCGGCGCCAGCACGTTGAGCCAGCAAGTGTCGAAGAACCTGTTCCTGTGGTCCGGCCGCAGTTGGCTGCGCAAAGGGCTGGAAGCCTGGTTTACCGGTCTGATCGAAGTGTTCTGGCCCAAGCAGCGGATTCTTGAGGTGTACCTCAACAGCGTGGAATGGGATGACGGCGTGTTTGGCGCCGAAGCGGCTGCCCGCCATCACTTTGGCGTGAGCGCCCGGTCGCTGAGCCGTCAGCAGGCCAGTTTGCTGGCCGCGGTACTGCCAAACCCGCGAGTCTGGAGCGCCGGCCATCCGAGCCCTTATGTATTGCGCCGCGCGAGCTGGATTCGGCAGCAAATGAGCCAGTTGGGCGGGGATAGCTACCTGACCGGGATCAATTCTTCGCGCCGTGCGCCGTGGAACCAGTAACCGATCACAATTCCAGCAGCACTGAAGATCCAATGTGGGAGCGAGCCTGCTCGCGATGACGGTTGATCATTTGACATCGATATCGACTGATCCGACGCTTTCGCGAGCAGGCTCGCTCCCACAGGGGCCGGTTCGAGGCAGGATTATTGGGCACAAACAAAAACGCCCCGATCAATGATCGGGGCGTTTTTTATTGCGTTACCGCTTAAGCAGCAATCGACAGCTTGAGCTTGTTCATCGCGCTCTTCTCGAGCTGGCGAATACGCTCGGCCGACACGTTGTACTTCTGCGCCAGGTCGTGCAGCGTGGCTTTTTCTTCTGCCAGCCAACGCTGGTAGAGGATGTCACGGCTGCGGTCGTCCAGCACTTCCAGCGCTTCGTGCAGGTTGTGGGTGGAGTTGTCGGTCCAGTCGGCATCTTCCAGTTGACGGGCCGGGTCGTACCGGTGGTCTTCCAGATAGTTGGCCGGCGACTGGAAAGCGCTGTCGTCGTCCGCTTCGGCGGCCGGGTCGAAGGCCATGTCATGGCCGGTCAGGCGGCTTTCCATCTCGCGAACTTCCCGCGGCTCTACGCCAAGGCTTTCAGCTACGCGATGGACTTCCTCATTGTTCAGCCACGCCAGACGCTTTTTCTGGCTGCGCAGGTTGAAGAACAGTTTGCGCTGGGCCTTGGTCGTGGCGACCTTGACGATGCGCCAGTTGCGCAGGATGAATTCGTGGATTTCAGCCTTGATCCAGTGCACAGCAAAGGACACCAGGCGCACGCCCATTTCCGGGTTGAAACGCTTGACCGCTTTCATCAGGCCAACGTTGCCTTCCTGAATCAGGTCAGCCTGGGCCAGGCCGTAGCCGGAATAGCTACGGGCAATATGTACAACAAAACGCAGGTGGGCGAGCACCATCTGCCGAGCCGCCCCCAAATCCTGCTCATAGTAGAGACTCTCGGCCAGTTCACGCTCCTGCTCCGGCGTCAGCAATGGAATGCTGTTCACCGTATGCACATAAGCCTCCAGGTTCGCGCCTGGGACCAGAGCATAAGCAGGTTGCAAAGAAGTGGTCATACGAAAAAACCTCCGACTCACATAACTCGTGCAGTTCAGCACTGCGAAAAGTTGACCGGGAACCGAAGGACAAGTTCCCCTATACGCTGAAAGGTCATACAAGCAATAAGACACTACTTCGGTGCGAGCTCTCTCAAATGGCGCGCTACCGCAATCCATGCACCGATATACCCCAACAGCACTGCGCCTAGCAAGAGTGACAGCCCATCGGCAACCGGGACCCCGGCCAACGCGAAATTACTGCCATACAAGCCGGCCAGCCCAACCACTGCATCGTTCAGCCAGTTCAGGCCAAACGCCAGAACACCCCAGGACAGAATCCCCGCACCGAAGCCATAGAGCGCGCCCATGTACAGAAAAGGCCTGCGCACATAACTGTCAGTGCCGCCGACGAGTTTAATCACTTCTATCTCTGTGCGGCGGTTTTCAATATGAAGACGAATGGTATTGCCTATCACCAAAAGTAATGCTGAAACCAGCAACACGGTCAGGCCGAAGACAAACCGCTCGCCCAGCTTGAGGATGGCCGCCAAACGCTCGACCCAGACTAGATCAAGTTGCGCCTGTTGTACCTTCGGCAATTCGGAAAGTTTTTGTCTTAATGCTTCAAGGGTCGCCTTGTCGACTTCCTTCGGCGTGACCAGCACCACACCTGGCAACGGGTTCTGCGGCAGCTCCTTGAGCGCCTCGCCCAGACCGGACTGCTGCTGGAACTCGTCCAGCGCCTGTTCACGGCTGATGTATTCGGCATCGGCCACACCCGGCATGCCTTTGATCTGCTCGCGCAGTTGCTCGCCTTCGTTGGCGCTGGCATCGATCTGCAGGTACAGCGAGATCTGTGCCGCACGCTGCCAGGAGCCCCCCAGACGTTCGACGTTGTTCAACAGCAACGACAAGCCCATCGGCAAACTCAGGGCAACCGCCATCACCAGGCAGGTGAAGAAGCTGCCGATGGGCTGCTTGCCCAGACGCCGCAGGCTGTCCAGCAGACTGGCGCGGTGACTTTCAATCCAGGCGCGCAGCAAGGTGCTGAAGTCCGGACCATCGTCTTCGTCGCGCTTTTTCTTCTGTGGCTGCGGATCGGCGGCCTTCGGGGCCACGCGTTCGGAAACCTTCGGACTGCGTGTTGCACTCATACCCCGGCCTCCCCGTCGCCGATCAATCGGCCACGTTGCAAGGTCAGCATGCGATGTCGCATGCGGGCGATCAGCGCCAGATCGTGACTGGCGATCAGCACGCTGGTGCCCAGACGATTGATGTCTTCGAAGACACCCATGATTTCTGCCGCCAGACGCGGGTCGAGGTTACCGGTCGGCTCATCCGCCAGCAGCAAGGCCGGGCGATGGACGATGGCGCGGGCAATGCCGACGCGCTGTTGCTGACCGGTGGACAGATCACCTGGATAGAGGTCGGTCTTGTCCGAGAGTGCAACGCGCTCCAGGGCCGAATCCACGCGCTTGGCGATTTCAGCCTTGGACAAGCCAAGAATCTGCAACGGCAAGGCGACGTTGTTGAACACCGTACGATCGAACAACAACTGGTGGTTCTGGAACACCACGCCAATCTGCCGACGCAGGTACGGGATCTGCGCGTTGCTGATGGTCGCCAGGTCCTGCCCGGCCAGCAGCAGTTTGCCGGTGGTCGGACGTTCCATCGCGAGCAACAGCCGCAGCAAGGTACTTTTACCGGCGCCGGAGTGGCCGGTGACAAACAAGAATTCGCCCCGACGGACTCGAAAGCTCAGCTCATGCAAGCCGACGTGACCGTTCGGATAGCGCTTACCGACCTGTTCGAAACGAATCATTAACGCTCCCGTTCGGCAAACAATGCCTGGACAAAGGGTTCTGCTTCAAAGGTACGCAAATCATCGATGCCTTCACCGACACCGATGTAGCGAATCGGCAGACCAAACTGCTTGGCCAGGGCGAAAATCACCCCGCCCTTGGCCGTGCCATCGAGTTTGGTCAGGGCCAGGCCGGTCAGTTCGACCGTCTGGTTGAATTGCTTGGCCTGGTTGATGGCGTTCTGGCCAGTACCGGCGTCGAGCACCAGCAGCACCTCATGCGGCGCATCGGCATCGAGCTTGCTGATGACCCGGCGAACCTTTTTCAGTTCTTCCATCAGGTTGTCTTTGGTGTGCAGGCGACCGGCGGTGTCAGCGATCAACACGTCAATGCCACGGGCCTTGGCGGCCTGCACGGCATCGAAGATAACCGAAGCCGAGTCGGCACCGGTGTGCTGGGCGATCACCGGAATCTTGTTGCGCTCGCCCCAGACCTGCAATTGCTCGACCGCCGCGGCGCGGAAGGTGTCACCCGCCGCGAGCATGACTTTCTTGCCTTCGAGTTGCAGCTTCTTCGCCAACTTGCCAATGGTGGTGGTTTTGCCGGCGCCGTTGACGCCGACCACCAGAATCACGAACGGCTTGTTCTGCGAGGTGATTTTCAGCGGCTGCTCGACAGGCTTGAGCATGGTGGCAAGCTCGGCCTGCAAGGATTTGTACAGCGCATCGGCGTCGGCCAACTGCTTGCGCGCGACCTTCTGGGTCAGGCTCTGGATGATCACCGATGTCGCTTCGACACCAACGTCAGCGGTCAGCAGGCGGGTTTCGATGTCCTCGAGCAATTCGTCATCGATGGTCTTCTTGCCGAGGAACAGGCTGGCCATGCCCTCGCCGATGCTGGCGCTGGTTTTCGACAGGCCTTGCTTGAGGCGGGCAAAGAAGCCGGCTTTGGTTTCTTCGGTGCGAGCCTGTTCGGCCGCAACCGGAGCCGCAACCGGTGCAACCGGCGCTGGCGCTGGCGGCGTTAGCGGTGCCGCGACAACGGGTGCCGGCGCTGGGGCAGGCACAGGTTCTGGCGCCACAAATGCCGCAATCACCGGCTGAGGCAGATCAGGCTCATCAACTATCAGCTGTTCAGCCGCCGGATTGATGACCGGGACCGGCTCGACCACCAGCAGCTCTACCGCTTGCTGGACCACTGTCGGCGCAGGAATCGGTGGCGTGACATGCGGCGCGAGCTCGTTTTCGACCAGGGCCACCGGTTCTTCAGCCACCGGCAGCGTCAACCACGGCTTGTGTACGACTTCCGGCGCGCGCGGCACTTCAGCCACTGGCGCAGGCGCTGGCTCGACAACCGGCTGCACTACCGGCTCGGCTATCGGCGATTCGACGGCGATCGGCGCTTGCGCAACGGGCGCAGCTTCTATTACCGGCTCAGGCGTAACCTCTGGAAGTGGCTGTGGCTGTTCGACGGCGGGTGCCTGCGGTTTTTTGCGCAGCCATCCGAACAGGCTTTTCTTCTCGCCAGCCGCAGCTGGGGTCTTCTTGTCGTCGTTGGAACCAAACATGGAGGACGGCTATCTCACGGTAGCGACGCGCCAATGGCGCCTCGGCAAATAAATATTCGATGCAGAACAGACTGCGTTTCACCCAGCTTGTTCACGCGCAACATTTTGTCGAAGTGCTCAACAGCACCTCAAGGATCGATTTTACGAAGGACTGAACTGGCAAAATCGGCGAAAAAGCGGAGTTTAGCTGATAAACAGAGGCTTTCCGCCGTGAACCCATACAACCTGATCAAGCACAAAAGCCTGATAGACGTGGCCGCCAGTAAAACGGATCAGTATCCTAGCACCCTCTAGCCCGCCGACGCTAAGACCAAGCGGGCAGCCCAACAGGTTAAAAAACGAATGAATGCTCTAGCCCGCCGCGCTGCAGGCCTGCTGCTCAGCACAGTTTGTCTGCCCCTTTCAGCTTTGGCTGCCGCCCCCCAACCGACCCACGAATTCACCCTCGACAACGGCCTCAAGGTCGTCGTGCGCGAGGACCATCGGGCCCCCGTGGTGGTTTCCCAGATCTGGTACAAGGTTGGCTCCAGCTACGAAACCCCGGGCCAGACCGGTCTGTCCCACGCCCTGGAACACATGATGTTCAAGGGCAGCGAGAAAGTCGGCCCCGGCGAAGCGTCGTTGATCCTGCGCGACCTCGGCGCCGAAGAGAACGCCTTCACCAGCGACGACTACACCGCGTACTACCAGGTGCTGGCCCGTGACCGCCTGGGCGTGGCCTTTGAACTGGAAGCCGACCGCATGGCCAACCTGCGCCTGCCGGCCGACGAGTTCAGCCGCGAGATCGAAGTGATCAAGGAAGAGCGCCGCATGCGCACCGACGACAAGCCGATGGCCAAGGCTTACGAGCGCTTCAAGGCCATGGCCTACCCGGCCAGCGGCTACCACACGCCGACCATCGGCTGGATGGCCGACCTGGACCGCATGAAGGTCGAAGAACTGCGCCACTGGTACAAATCCTGGTACGTGCCAAACAACGCCACGCTGGTAGTGGTCGGTGACGTAACCCCGGACGAAGTCAAAGCCCTGGCGCAACGCTACTTCGGGCCGATCCCGAAGCGCGACGTACCGCCAGCTAAGATTCCGCTGGAGCTGGCCGAGCCCGGCGAGCGCCAGATCACCCTGCATGTACAGACGCAGTTGCCAAGCCTGATGCTGGCCTTCAACGTGCCGAGCATCGCCACCGCGCAAGACAAACGCTCGGTCAATGCCCTGCGGTTGATCGCGGCATTGCTTGATGGCGGCTACAGCGCACGCATCTCGGCACAACTGGAGCGCGGCGAAGAACTGGTCTCCGGCGGTTCGTCGGGCTACGACGCCTACACCCGCGGTGACAGTCTGTTTACCTTGTCGGCAACGCCGAACACCCAGAAACACAAAACCATGGCCCAGGTCGAAGCCGGTCTGTGGAAACTGCTCGATCAGCTGAAAACCACCGCGCCATCGGCTGATGAGGTTGAACGCGTACGCGCGCAAGTGATCGCCGGCCTGGTCTACCAGCGCGACTCGATCACCAGCCAGGCCACTGCCATTGGTCAGCTGGAAACCGTCGGTCTGTCGTGGAAGTTGATGGACACCGAACTCGCCGAGCTGCAAAGCGTGACACCGGAAGACATCCAGAAAGCCGCCCGCACCTATTTCACTCGCGAACGTCTCAGCGTTGCGCATGTACTGCCACTGCCCGAGGAAACCGCTCATGAGTGAGAGTAAAAAACCACGCCTGGCCCTGATCGGCCTGGTACTCGTCGCACTGGCCGCTTCGCTCGGCTTTTACTTCAGCCGTTCGACCGACACCCATGCCAGCGAAGCCCTCGACCAGGCCAAGGCCAGCAAAAAGCTGCAATCACTGGCCGAACTCGACGGTAAAGCGCCGAGCCACCGCACGCTGGACGTGCAAACCTGGAAAACCGCAGAAGGCTCCAAGGTGTTGTTCGTTGCAGCCCCGGAACTGCCGATGTTCGACATGCGCCTGATCTTCGCCGCCGGCAGCAGTCAGGACGGTGATACGCCAGGGCTGGCCGTGCTGACCAATGCCATGCTCAACGAAGGCATCGCCGGCAAAGATGTCGGCAAGATCGCCGAAGGTTTCGAAAGCCTGGGCGCCGACTTCGGCAACGGCGCTTACAAGGACATGGCCGTCGCCTCGCTGCGCAGCCTGAGTGCAGTGGATAAACGCGAACCGGCGTTGAAGCTGTTCGCTGAAGTCGTTGGCAAGCCGACGCTCCCGACTGACTCACTGGCGCGGATCAAGAACCAGTTGCTCGCCGGCTTCGAATACCAGAAGCAGAACCCCGGCAAACTGGCGAACCTGGAGCTGATGAAGCGCCTGTATGGCAACCATCCTTACGCGCACTCAAGCGACGGAAACGCGCAAAGTGTCCCACCGATTAGCGTGGCGCAACTGCGGGCCTTCCACGAGAAAGCCTATGCCGCGGGCAACGTGGTGATTGCACTGGTGGGCGACTTGTCGCGCAGCGAAGCCGAAGCGATTGCCGAACAGATTTCCGCCGCACTGCCAAAGGGCCCGGCGCTGGCGAAAATCGAACAACCGGTTGAACCGAAAGCCAGCATCGGTCACATCGAGTTTCCGTCCAAGCAAACCAACCTGATGCTCGCGCAACTGGGCATCGACCGTAGCGATCCGGACTATGCGGCTGTCTCCCTGGGCAACCAGATCCTCGGCGGCGGTGGCTTCGGCACCCGACTGATGAGCGAAGTCCGTGAAAAACGCGGCCTGACCTATGGCGTCTACTCCGGATTCACCCCAATGCAGGTCCGCGGCCCGTTCATGGTCAACCTGCAAACCCGCGCCGAAATGAGCGAAGGCACGCTCAAACTGGTGCAGGACGTGCTCGCCGACTACTTGAAAACCGGCCCCACCCAGAAAGAACTCGACGACGCCAAGCGTGAACTGGCCGGCAGCTTCCCGCTGTCCAACGCCAGCAACGCCGATATCGTCGGCCAACTGGGCGCCATGGGCTTCTACGACTTGCCGCTGAGTTACCTTGAAGACTTCATGCGGCAGTCGCAAAGCCTGACCGTCGAGCAGGTCACCGCGGCAATGAACAAACACCTGAGCACGGACAAAATGGTCATCGTTTCTGCTGGCCCGACCGTGCCGCAAAAGCCGTTACCGGCCCCCACTGACAAACCATCCGAGCAGCCGCTCGGGGTTCCGGAGCATTAATGGCCAGTCCATCGCGTCCTAAAAAACCAGTTCATAACGTGCACAACGGCGTGAACCAATTGCGCATCATCGGCGGCGAATGGCGCAGCCGGCGCCTGAGCTTCCCGGACGCTCCGGGCCTGCGCCCGACGCCCGACCGCGTGCGTGAAACCCTGTTCAACTGGCTCGCACCGTATGTTGCCGGGGCCAAAGTGCTCGACCCGTTTGCCGGCAGCGGCGCGTTGTTCCTTGAAGCGCTGTCCCGTGGCGCCGCCATGGGCCAGGCGCTGGATGCCAGCAGCCTGGCGGTTTCCAGCCTGAAAGAGCATTTGGGAACGCTGCGTTGCACCGTCGGCCAGGTGCAAACCGCCGATGCCTTGCGCTACCTGGAAACCCAGCCAGCGATCGCCTACGACCTGGTGTTCCTCGACCCACCGTTCAACCAGAACCTGTTGCCCGCCGTTTGCACGCTGCTTGAAGAACGCCAATGGCTCGCCGACAACGCGTGGATCTACACTGAAAGTGAAACCGCGCCATCAACCCTCGGTCTGCCAGCGGGCTGGCGCCTGCACCGGGAGCAAAAGTCCGGGCGGGTCTACTACGCGTTGTGGCAGCGAAGCACTGAACTAAATTCTTAAAGGAATCGCCTAGACGGGCGAACCGCCTGCTCGGGGCGCCCTCCCGTTTTTTCAAACAGCAACATACCCGGTTTGCTTAGTTCTTTTCCTTTAGTTCATTGTGAACTTGCGAAACAAATCGCATGGACGCAAAGGACTATTAACGGAATGAACGCATTAACTAACGAGATAACTTCCAGTTCAACTACCGAGTTCACACTCGATAACGGCCTCAAGGTCATCGTGCGCGAGGATCATCGGGCACCGGTGGTCGCTTCCCAGGTCTGGTACAAGGTCGGTGCCAGCTACGAGCCTCCGGGTCAGACCGGCTTGTCCCACGCCCTGGAACACATGATGTTCATGGGCAGCAAAAAAGTCGGCCCAGGCAAACTCTTGCCGCTTCTGCGCGAGCTCGGTACCAAATTCAACGCCTTCACCAGCAGCGACTCCACCGCGTACTACCAAACGCTGGCGCGGGATCGTCTGGGCGTGGCCTTCGAACTGGAAGCGGACCGCATGGCCAATCTGCTTCTGCCGGCCGACGAGTTCGCCCGGGAGATCGAAGTCATCAAGGAAGAACGTCGCCAGACCACCGATGACAAACCACTGGCCAATGCCTACGAACGCTTCAAGGCCATGGCCTACCCGACCAGCGGTTATCACACGCCGACCATCGGCTGGATGGCGGACCTCGACCGGATGAAGGTCGAAGAACTGCGCCACTGGTATCAGTCCTGGTATGCACCGAACAACGCCACGCTGGTGGTGGTCGGCGACGTGACCCCGAACGAAGTCAAAACCCTGGCCCAGCGCTACTTCGGCCCGATCGCCAGACGCAATGTGCCGGCCGCGAAAAGACCGCTGGAACTGGCAAGGCCCGGTGAACGCCAGATCACGCTGCACGTGAAGACCCAAGTGCCCAGCCTGATGCTGACCTTCAACGTGCCGAGCATTGCCACCGCCAAAGACAAACGCTCTGTGAATGCCTTGCGCCTGATTTCGGCCCTGCTCGGCGACGGCCACAGCGCGCGCATCCCGACGCAACTGCAACGCGATGAAGAGCTGGTGTCCGACGGTTCGTCGAGCTATAGCGCCTACACCCGGGGCGACAGCCTGTTCCTCCTGTCGGCAACACCCAACAGCCATAAAAACAAAACCATCGCCCAGGCCGAAGCCGGTTTGTGGAGGCTACTGGACCAGCTGAAAACCACTCCGCCAACCACTGAAGAACTGGGACGCGTACGCGCGCAGGTCATCGCCGAGCTGGTTTACGAGCGTGACTCGATCACCAGCCAGGCCAGAGCTATTGGCCGACTGGAAACCTTCGGTCTGTCGTGGAAACTGATGGACACCGAACTGGCCGAACTGGAAAGTGTAACGCCAGAAGACATCCAGAAAGCCGCCAGGCTGTATTTCACCCGCGAGCGGCTCAGCGTCGCCCACGTACTGCCAACGGAGGCAAATAAAGAGGATGGGGATGAGTCCGGCGACGGTGAAGTGCCAGACAAGGAAAACTCCAGCCAGATGCTGCAATCGCTGACTGAGCTCGACGGCAAGGCACCCAGTCACCGCACGCTTGATATCCAGACCTGGAACACCGCCGAAGGCGCCAAGGTGTTGTTCGCCGAAGCCCGAGGGTTACCGATGTTCGATGTGCGGCTGACCTTCGCTGCCGGCAGCAGCCGGGATGGAGACACTCCGGGTCTGGCAATGCTGACAAACCTGATGCTCAACGAAGGTGTTGCCGGCAGGGATGCCAACGCTATTGCCCAAGGTTTCGAAAGCCTGGGCGCACAGTATGTCCCCGGCACTGATCTGGATACGGCGCAGGTATCCCTGCGCAGCCTTAGCGCCAAGGACAAACGCGATCCGGCATTGACGCTCTTCACCGAAGTCGTAGGCAAGCCGACCTTCCCTGACGACTCGTATGCACGCCTGAGCAATCAGACCCTCGCCGCTTTCGAAGATCAGAAGCGTGACCCCGGCAAACTGGCGAGCCTTGAGTTGATGAACCGTTTGTATGGTGATCATCCGTACGCGCACGCCAGCGATGGCACGGCGCAAGCCATTCCGTCCGTGACCCCGGCACAGCTGCGCGCATTTCATGAAAAAGCCTACACGGCCGGCAACGTGGTGATCGCCTTGGTGGGCGACTTGTCCCGTGCCGAAGCCGAAGCCATTGCCGCGAAGGTATCCGCTAGCCTGCCCAAAGGCCCGGCCCTGGCGAAAATCCCGCAACCGATAGAACCCAAGGCCAGCATCAGCCACATCGAATTCCCATCGAAACAGACCACTCTGATGCTCGCGCAGCTGGGCATCGACCGTGACAATCCAGACTACGCGGCACTGTCCATGGGCAACCAGATCCTTGGCGGCGGTTTCGGCACTCGACTGATGAGCGAAGTCCGCGAGAAACGTGGCCTGACGTACGGCGTGGTTTCGGCCTTCACCCCAATGCAGGCACGCGGAACGTTCATGATCAAGCTGCAGACCCGCGCCGAAATGAGCGAAGGCACTCTGAAACTGGTAAAGGACTTACTCGACGACTACCTCAAAACCGGTCCGACCGAAAAAGAACTTGAGGATGCCAAACGTGAGTTGGCCGGCAGCTTCCCGCAATCCACTGCCAGCAACTCACAAATCGTCTCGAAACTGGCGTCTATCGGTTTTTATAACCTGCCGTTGAATCACTTGGACGACTTCATGCAGCAGTCTCAGCGTCTAACCGTCGAGCAAGTCAAAACCGCATTGAAAAAACACCTGAGCATGGACAAATTGGTCATCATCAGCGCGGGACCGATCGTCCTGCAAAAGCCATTGCCAGAGCCTACCGGCAAACCTGCCAGGTAATTGCCAATCCGTCAGGCGACTATCAAAGCATCGGAAAGCAGAAAACCGAGCAACTCTGTTGTTCGTTGTGGCAACGTATGGCGAAGATTGCCGGTTAACCGACTATTCTGAAAAGGTGCGCACAGGTTGCGCACCGTTGCATTGAGAGCCATCGTGTTTTTTCCGCCTGAACGCTTCACCCCTGCCTTCGGCCTTGGCAACCCGCACTTGCAAACCTTGTGGGGACCGCTGTGGCGCAAAACCACGCACATCGAACGCGAGCGCGAACGCTTGTGGCTCGAGGATGGCGACTTTCTTGACCTGGACTGGCACGGGCCGCACAGCGCCGATGCGCCCTTGGTGCTGGTGTTGCACGGTTTGACCGGTTCTTCGAACTCGCCCTATGTCGCCGGCCTGCAAAAAGCCCTGTTCGCCCAAGGCTGGGCCAGCGTGGCGCTGAACTGGCGCGGCTGTTCGGGCGAACCGAATCTGTTGCCGCGCAGCTATCACTCCGGCGCCAGCGAAGACCTCGCGGCGGCGATCAACCACCTTCGAGCCACCCGCCCGTCGGCGCCGCTGTATGCCGTCGGCTATTCGCTGGGCGGCAACGTGCTGCTCAAGCACCTGGGGGAAACCGGCAGCGACAGTCAGTTGCAGGCTGCGGTGGCGGTCTCGGTACCCTTTCGCCTGGACCAATGCGCCGACCGCATCGGCCAGGGATTTTCGAAGATCTATCAAGCGCACTTCATGCGCGAAATGCTCGCCTACATCAAGACCAAGCAACAGAAGTTCCTGCACGACGGCCACCATGAGGGCCTGGAGACCCTGGCCAGACTGGGGTCACTGGAGAACCTGCGCACTTTCTGGGATTTCGATGGCCGGGTGACTGCGCCACTGAACGGCTTCAAGGACGCGCATGACTATTATCGCCGCGCCTCCAGCCGTTATTTTCTCGGTGAAATCCGCACGCCGACCCTGATCATTCAAGCGGCCGACGATCCTTTCGTGTTTCTCCACAGCCTGCCGCACGCCAGCGAGCTATCGGACTGCACGCAGTTCGAATTGCAGGCCAAGGGTGGGCATGTCGGTTTTGTCGACGGTACGTTCCGCAACCCCGGTTACTACCTGGAGCGGCGTATCCCGCGCTGGCTGACCAACGCAGGTCGCGAGTAAGGTCATGGGGGCCAATCCGGGCGAGTCGATCCACTTCTGGCAAACGGCCCCATTGGCCGGCGTCGAGCTACTGTCTGCGCGCTACATCGAACAGCGCTTCGTCCCTCATGTACACGACGGTTTTGTCATCGGCATCATCATGGCCGGCGCTCAACGCTACCGCTACCGTGGCGCCGAACATCTGGCCGGCAGCGGGACGCTGGTGGTGATCAATCCGGACGAATTGCACACTGGCCACAAAGGGACGGACAACGGCTGGTTGTACCGGGCGTTCTATCCCGACAACCGGCAAATCCTTTCGTTGCTCAGCGAACTCGAGCTGCCTGACCACGACTTGCCGGCCTTTGGGGCGACGCTGTATCGCGACCCGGACCTGGTGAGTGGCCTCTGCCAACTGCACCGTTTGCTGGAGAGTCCTGCCAGTGCGCTGCAACAGCAGACCGCGTGGCGGGAAATGATGCTGGCGTTGCTGCAACGTCACGCCGCAGTGGCAACGCCCGGTCAACCCGGCCAGGAACATCGGGCCATCGCCCGGGCCAAGGAACTGATGCACGCGCAGCTCGCTGCACCGCCCTCCCTGGAAGAACTGGCCGCTGCGGTGAGCCTTTCGCCCTTCCACTTCGCCCGAGTGTTTCGCTACGCCACCGGCATGCCGCCGCACGCCTGGCTGATGCAGCAGCGTATCGCCCAGGCCCGTGCGTTATTACAGGAAGGCTGCCTGCCGCTGGACGTTGCCGCCCGGCTCGGCTTTGCCGACCAGAGTCATCTGAGCCGGCAGTTCAAGAAGGTTTACGGCGTAGGGCCGGGGGCTTATCGCAGTGCCCGACTGCTTTGAATCTCAAAGCCCAATACCCATGTGGGAGCGAGCCTGCTCCGGGCGGCGCTCCGACGATGAGGCCGTCAGACTCAACAACGATGTTGACTGACAGTCCGCCATCGCGAGCAGGCTCGCTCCCACAAGGGATCTGCGATTAGTCGCCGGTAGCAACGCCACGCGCGGGATCGGTGATCCACTCGCTCCACGACCCGGCATACAGCGAACCCAACGGATAACCGGCCAGGCACAACGCAAACAGGTTATGGCACGCGGTCACGCCCGAGCCACAATACGCCACCAGTTCGGTCGGCGAACGATCGCCCAGTTTCGCGGCAAAGCGCTGCTTGAGCTGATCGGCAGGAAGAAAGCGCCCGTCGGCATCCAGGTTGTCGGTAAAGGCCGCGCATTGCGCGCCGGGAATGTGCCCGGCGACCGGGTCAATCGGCTCGACCTCGCCTCGAAAACGCGGCAGGCCTCGGGCGTCAAGCAAGGTCAGGCTCGGTTGACCGAGACGCTGTTGCAGTTTTTCGGCACTCACTAACAAGGTGTGGTCCGGCGCGCCGGTGAAGGAGCCACGGCTGATTGCCGGTGCATCCAGGCTCAGCGGTAAACCGGCCGCGTGCCAGGCCTTGAGGCCACCGTCGAGAATGAACACGCCATCGCGCTTGCCCAACCACGCCAGCAACCACCAGGCCCGCGCGGCATACATGCCGGGGCCGTCGTCATACAAAACGATTTCGCTGTCGTGACTGATACCCCAATCCTGCAAACGCTGAATCAAGTGGTGCGGCGTCGGCAATGGATGGCGACCGGTGACACCCTTGACCACGGGTCCGCTGAGGTCACGTTCGAGGTCCGCAAACGAGGCCCCCTCGATGTGCCCCAGGGCATAGCTGCGCTGGCCGTAATCCGGGTCTTCGAGGGCAAAACGACAATCCAGAATCACCAACCCGGCCTGAGCCTTTTTCTGGTCCAGGGCATTCGGGCTGATCAGTTGCGCAATGGGCATAGCGGGCTCCTTTAAGTCTTTGATCGATCCTACTGCACTTCTTCCAGGGCCTGGGCCAACGGCACGTAAAACTCCTCGAACAAGGCGTTGACCGCCTCGCGGGCTTGCTCCGTGACAAATCCTGCTTCCAGCACCAGCACCTGATACACGCCACGTTTAATGGCTTGCTCGCTGAGGTGGTTGGAGTTTTCCCGTGTGGTGCACAGAAAACGCACCCAGGACGTGAGGATGATCCAGGCATTGAGCGTCAGGGATTCGATCTGGACCTTGTCCATGCTCAGGATGCCGGCGTCGACGAAGCCTGCATAAATCGCCGTGCCCTGTATCAGGCAACGCTGGGAAAAACGCCGGTAGCGGGCAGCCAGTTCCGCATCGTTGTCGAGCAAGTGCTCGAGATCGCGGTGCAAAAAACGGTAGCGCCACATGGCCGACAGGAGTTCCTGCAAGTAGAAGCGCTTGTCTTCAACGGTCGCGGCGCGGCCCTGGGGTGGGCGCAGGAAGCTCTCTACCAGGGCTTCGTACTCACTGAACAACACGGCGATGATCGCCTGCTTGTTGGGGAAGTGGTAGTACAGGTTGCCCGGAGAAATCTCCATATGCGCAGCGATATGGTTGGTACTGATGCTGCGTTCACCCTGTTGATTGAACAGCTCCAGGCTGTTCTGCACGATGCGCTCGCTGGTTTTTATTCGTGGGGCCATGGCTTGAGCTTTAATTCTTCAGTGCGTTGCCGGGCATCTTACGACCTATCCGCTGGCGGATAAATCATCGCTTCCCGAGGACATCATTTGACTTTCTAGAGCATAGACTCTAAAAACTTCCTCATTCTAAAAAAAACCGGAGCTACCATGCCCGCCGACATTGCCTACCTGCAAAGCTCCCAACAGCTACTGAGTGAGCTTCACGATCTGTTTGCCGCCCAGCGTCAGGCCTACGCGGCCCACCCGATGCCGCCGGCGGCGCAACGCCAGCAATGGCTCAAGGCACTGCGTGATCTGCTGAGTGACGAGCGTCAGGCCTTGATCGACGCGATCAGCCAGGATTTCAGCAACCGCAGCGCCGATGAAACCCTGCTCGCCGAGCTGATGCCGAGCCTGCACGGCATTCAGTACGCCAGCAAACACCTCAAAGGCTGGATGAAAGCGTCCCCGCGCAAGGTAGGAATTGCCTTTCAGCTGGCAGCGGCCAAGGTGGTTTATCAGCCGCTAGGCGTGGTCGGGGTCATCGTGCCGTGGAACTATCCGCTGTACCTGGCCATCGGCCCGTTGGTCGGCGCGTTGTCGGCGGGAAACCGGGTGATGCTCAAACTCAGCGAGTCCACGCCAGCCACCGGGCAACTGCTGAAAACGTTGCTGGCCAAAGTGTTCCCCGAAGACCTGGTGTGCGTGGTGTTGGGCGAAGCCGAGGTCGGCGTGGCCTTTTCCAGGCTGCCCTTCGATCACCTGCTGTTCACTGGCGCCACCAGCATCGGCAAACATGTCATGCGTGCGGCGGCAGAGAACCTGACGCCGGTGACACTGGAATTGGGCGGCAAGTCTCCAGCCATCGTTTCCCACGACGTACCGCTCAAGGACGCCGCCGAACGTATTGCCTTCGGTAAAACCCTGAATGCCGGACAAACCTGTGTCGCGCCGGACTACGTGCTGGTCCCGGAAGAACGGGTCGGCTCCTTTGTCGAAGCCTATCGTCAGGCGGTTCGCGGGTTTTACCCGACACTCGCGGACAACCCGGACTACACCGCGATCATCAATGAGCGCCAATTGGCCCGGCTGCGCAGCTACCTCAGCGATGCCACCAGCAAGGGCGCGCTGCTGATCCCGGTCTTCGAACAGGATCAGGACCGACGCATGAGCCATAGCCTGCTGCTGAATGTCAGCGACGAGATGACCGTGATGCAGGACGAAATCTTCGGCCCGGTGCTGCCGATCGTGCCTTACAAGAATCTGGACCAGGCGTTCGCCTACATCAACCAGCGGCCACGTCCGCTGGCGCTGTACTTCTTCGGCTACAACAAGGCCGAACAAAACCGCGTACTCAACGAAACCCATTCCGGCGGCGTGTGCCTGAACGACACCTTGCTGCACGTCGCGCAAGACGACATGCCGTTTGGTGGTATCGGCGCTTCAGGCATGGGCCATTACCACGGACATGAAGGCTTCCTGACGTTCAGCAAAGCCAAAGGCGTGCTGATCAAGCAGCGCTTTAACGCGGCGAAGCTGATTTATCCGCCTTACGGCAAGTCGATCCAGAAACTGATCCAGAAGCTGTTCATCCGCTGACGCCTCATGACCGGGTAATAACAATAATGCATCCAAGCCTGACCGAATCCCCCGCGCTGACGCGGCGCGGCCTGCTCAAATTCAGTCTCTGCGCCACGGCCTTCCTGACCACGGCCGGCCTTGGCGCCAGCCTCAGTGGTTGCTCGGCCAGCAGCCCGGCCAGCGGTTTCGCGATTTTGCGCAGCAGTGATCTGCCGTTCTTGCGCGCGCTGATCCCGGTGATGCTCGACGGCGCCGTGGCCGTCGAAAAACTCCCGGCCGCCGTCGAAGGCACCCTGCTATCGCTCGACCATGACCTCAATCACCTGTCGCCGGAAATGCTCAAGCTGACCCAACAACTGTTCGATGTGCTCGGCATGGCTATCACTCGCGGGCCACTGACCGGAATCTGGGGCCACTGGGAAAACGCCAGCAGCGACGACATCCGCCAATTCCTCCAGCGCTGGCAAAACAGCTCGCTGAGCCTGTTGCGCATGGGCCACAGCTCGATCCTGCAACTGGTGATGATGGCCTGGTACAAACGCGCCGAATCGTGGGCACATTGCGGGTATCCGGGGCCGCCCGCCGTTTGAGACCGAGGTGTCCCTATCGCGTTCCGCTTGCTCGCGAAGGCCGCAGCCGCATCACCACCGAATCCAAAACAATAAGAGAGCCCAAAGATGCCCGTACCCGATCCGTTCCGCGAAGGCCTGGCCCGTGGCTGGAAAACCTACAACGGCTCGCAACTGGCCAATGATCTGACGCTGGAGGCCGACATTGCGATCATCGGCAGTGGCGCTGGTGGTGGCACTACCGCCGAAATTCTCAGCGCCGCCGGCTACAAGGTGCTGCTGATCGAAGAAGGCCCGCTCAAGACCAGCAGCGACTTCAAGATGCTCGAAGACCAGGCCTATTCCAGCCTTTATCAGGAAGGCATCGGCCGCATGAGCAAGGACGGCGCGATCACCATCCTGCAAGGCCGCGCAGTCGGTGGCACGACGCTGGTCAACTGGACCTCAAGTTTTCGCACCCCCGCGCCGACCCTCGAACACTGGGCCACAGAACACGACGTCAAGGGCCACAGCCCGGCGGAAATGGCGCCCTGGTTCGAAAAAATGGAGCAGCGCCTCGGTGTCGCCCCGTGGATGGTCCCGCCCAACGCCAACAACGATGTGATCAAAAAAGGTTGTGAACAGCTCGGCTACAGCTGGCACGTGATCCCGCGCAACGTGCGCGGTTGCTGGAACCTCGGCTATTGCGGCATGGGTTGCCCGACCAACGCCAAGCAATCGATGATGGTCACGACCATTCCCGCGACCCTGGAAAAAGGCGGTGAGCTGCTCTATCTGGCCCGTGTCGAACAATTGCTGATCAAGGATGACAACGTCACCGGCCTGCGCTGCGTGGCAATGGATGAGCGCTGCGTGGCGCCGACCGGGCGCAGCATCACCGTCAAGGCGCGGCACTATGTGCTGGCCGGTGGCGGCATCAACAGCCCGGCATTGTTGCTGCGCTCCAAAGCCCCGGATCCCCATGAGCGCCTTGGCAAGCGGACCTTTCTGCACCTGGTGAACATGTCTGCCGGGCTGTTCGACGAGGTGATCAACCCGTTCTACGGCGCGCCGCAGTCGATTTACTCCGACCACTTTCAATGGCAGGACGGCACCACCGGCAAAATGTCCTACAAGCTGGAAGTGCCGCCGCTACACCCCGCGTTGGCGGCGACCTTGCTCGGTGGCTTTGGCGAAGAGAACGCTCGACACATGCAGCAATTGCCGCACACCCACGCGATGCTGGCCCTGCTGCGTGACGGTTTTCACCCTGACAGCCCTGGCGGCAGCGTCGAATTGCGCGGCGATGGCTCACCGGTGCTCGACTATCAGGTCTCAGCCTATGCCTGGGACGGGATACGTCGAGCGTTTCATAGCATGGCCGAGATCCAGTTTGCCGGTGGCGCCAACGCGGTCATGCCGATGCACGCCGACGCGCGCTACGTGAAAACCCTCGCCGAGGTGCGCACATTGGTCGACGGCCTGAGCCTTGAGCTGTACCGCACTCGACTGGGCAGTGCTCATGTGATGGGTGGATGTGCCATGGGTGAAGACCCGAAAAATGCCGTCACCGACAGTCTCGGTCGTCATCATCAACTGAGTAATCTTTCGATCCATGATGGCTCGCTGTTCCCCACCAGCATTGGCGCCAACCCGCAATTGTCGGTCTATGGACTGACCGCGCAACTGGCGACAGCGTTGGCCATGCGTTTAAAAAACCCATGAAAAAACCCATAATTCGCATCGTCTATAGTGCTTTCTTACCCCAAAGGCGACTTGGCCGACCGGGAAGGCTGCGATACCATCCGACTCCCCAACGGACTCCCGCCAGGACGACGCGATGAACCGAGTGTTGTACCCAGGTACCTTCGACCCTATTACCAAGGGCCATGGCGATCTGGTCGAACGCGCCTCGCGCCTGTTCGATCATGTGATCATCGCCGTCGCCGCCAGCCCGAAGAAAAACCCGCTATTTCCCCTGGAACAGCGTGTTGAGCTGGCCCGCGAGGTCACTAAACATCTGCCGAACGTCGAAGTCGTCGGATTTTCGACGCTGCTGGCGCACTTTGCCAAAGAGCAGAACGCCAACGTGTTCCTGCGTGGCCTGCGCGCGGTATCGGATTTCGAATACGAATTCCAGCTGGCCAACATGAACCGCCAGTTGGCCCCGGATGTGGAAAGCCTGTTTCTTACCCCGTCCGAGCGTTATTCGTTCATTTCTTCGACGCTGGTCCGTGAAATTGCTGCCCTGGGCGGCGATATCACCAAGTTCGTCCACCCTGTCGTGGCCGACGCGCTGACCCTGCGCTTCAAGAAGTAAGCGCTGCCGCAGACTGCAATCTCTTGCAGTCCATCGCGCCTGCGTGCACTGCGGGCGCCGATGCGGCACAATTGTACGCATCAGTTTTCAGATGCCTGGGCAGACTACCCCGGCAGGAGTCAGTCCCAATGTCCCTGATCATCACCGACGATTGCATCAACTGCGACGTCTGCGAACCCGAGTGCCCGAACGCCGCCATCTCCCAGGGCGAAGAGATCTATGTGATCGACCCGAACCTCTGCACCCAGTGCGTCGGCCACTACGACGAGCCACAGTGCCAGCAGGTTTGCCCGGTGGATTGCATTCCGCTGGACGAAGCGCATCCAGAGACTCAAGAGCAGTTGATGGAGAAGTACCGCAAGCTTACCGGCAAGGCTTAAGTATGCGGTGTCCGTAAGGACGCCATCGCGAGCAGGCTCGCTCCCACATTGGATCTATGTCGAACACACTTGTTGTGGACGCCACAAAGCTAATGTGGGAGCGAGCCTGCTCGCGAAGAGGCCATCAGCCACACCGATGATCCAGCTGATTCAGTTCTGCTGCTCAAAACCCTCCCCGATACACCCCAGGCAACGGACGAACGCCGCTTTCGCCGGATCGACCACCAGCGCCTGCCCCGCATCGCCTACCCCGCCGCCCAGCGCGGTAAACGGCAATGACACGATAAACACCCCCGCACCAATCACCGTCGCTGCCACCAGCAACGGGCGGGCGATCAGCAGATCGCCGATCATCGCGTAGGCCGGTGGGTTGTGGATGCTGTAATTGGGGTCGCCACTGCCGCCGTCGGACGCCTGGGCAGATAAGCCGATGCTCAACAGCAGCGCGGCAGCAAGGGATCGAATCGATGTCATGGTACGGTCCTTCGTCTGGGCAATCAGACCACTAACTATAGACCGTAGGAATTCTCAGCTCTGACAACGTGGGCAAAAGACGCTGGCGCGCTGCCCGAGGCGAACTTCCCGCAATTCGCTACCACAGACCTTGCACTGCTCACCGCCACGGCCGTACACGAACAGCTCTTGCTGGAAATAGCCCGGCTGGCCGTCACCGCCAATGAAGTCGCGCAGCGTGGTGCCGCCGCGTTCGATCGCGGCGGCCAGAATGCGTTTGATCTCGATCGCCAGCTTCAGATAGCGCGCCCGGGAAATCCCCTTGGCCTCGCGGCGCGGGTCGATCCCGGCAGCAAACAGCGCTTCGGTCGCATAAATGTTGCCAACCCCGACCACCACCGCGTTGTCCATGATGAACGGCTTGACCGCCATCGAACGCCCGCGTGACAGCTGGAACAGCCGCTCACCATCGAACAGATCAGTCAGCGGCTCCGGCCCCAGACGAACCAGCAATTCGTGATTCAGCGGATCGAGGCTCCAGAGCATCGCCCCAAAACGTCGCGGGTCGGTGTATCGCAGCGCCAGGCCGGATTCGAGTTCGATGTCCACATGCTCGTGCTTGAGCGCCGGCAAGCCGACTTCCACCAGACGCAAATTTCCCGACATGCCCAAATGGCTGATCAACGTGCCGACCTCGGCGTTGATCAGCAAATACTTGGCACGTCGCTCCACCAACACGATGCGCTGCCCGGACAGCCGCACATCGAGGTCCTCGGGGATCGGCCAGCGCAGACGCCGATCACGCACAATCACGCGGCTGACGCGCTGCCCTTCAAGGAACGGGGCAATACCGCGACGGGTGGTTTCGACTTCTGGCAGTTCAGGCATGGCGCACTCGGTTCAGGAAAGGTCTAGGGTCTGTTGACGTTTGGTGGCGGCCGCGACGGATGCCACCAAACGTCAACAGCCCCTAACACTCAGTGGTGAGCGCCGAGCTCACGAATCGTCTGTTTGAGGTTTTCGAAGTCGTAGTCCGAGAGACCGACATAATCGAGCACCAGGTGCCCGATGCTATCCCACTCGTGGTCTTCGGTCTGATTGCCCAGCACCCGATACGACGCGCAAATGTGTTCCGCCATCTTCAGGATCGCCAGCAAGTTTTTCAACTGGCTGTTACGGGATGATTCGTCGCTGAAAATCGCCAGCGCATTGTGGTGATTGGCGATAGCGTCGGTCACATGCTCCGGCAGACGCCAGGACTTCGCAGTGTAGTAACCGACCACGGCGTGGTTGGTATTGAGCACACGGTTCTCGGTATCCACCACCCGGCACTCGGCGTTGGCACTGGCGTAGGCTTCTTCCAGCACCGACATATAGTTGGGGAATCGCTTGAGCATCAACGGTACGCCGCAATCGTGGAACAGGCCTAACGCATAAGCCTCGTCCACCGCTTGCGAGCCAATGCGCTTGGCCAGGCTCAGGCTGGTCATCGCCACGTCCTGGGCGGTGTCCCAGAACCGGTTCAAGGTGACGATGGTGTCATCATTCATCTCGCCCTTGATCGACTGTGCGTTGATCAGGTTGATGACCGAACGACTGCCCAGCAGGTTCACCGCGCGCTGGATCGAGGCGATCTTGTTGCTCAGCCCGTAATACGGCGAATTGACGATCTTCAACAAAGCGCCAGAGAGGCCCGGGTCCTGGGAGATCAACTTCGCAATCACTTCCAGGTCCGGGTCCGGCATGTACTGCTCCATCTGCAAATCCACCATGATTTGCGGCTGAGGCGGCACGCTGATGCCTTGCAGGGCCTGTTGAATCTGTTCGGAAGATAGCTCTTGGGACATACGTACTCACTCTGGGCCAAGGGGCGATTCTAGCGGAAAAAATCCGCCACATGGGCGATCTGTCCGACGCAACGCCCAGAAACAACCGCGCTGCGCCTCCCATCTAGCGCTATAATCCCGCTCTTTTTTTTCACCTGGAGCGACGTCATGTCCCTGCCAAGCTTGCGCCTCAAAGCCAACGCCGACCGTCGCCTGCGCGCCGGCCACCTGTGGGTCTACAGTAACGAAATCGACGTAGCCGCCACCCCGCTGCACGGCTTCAAGGCTGGCGACCAAGCGATTCTCGAAGCTGCCGGCGGCAAGCCGCTGGGCATCGTCGCCATGAGCCCGAACAACCTGATCTGCGCTCGCCTGCTGTCGCGCGACATCAAGTTGCCGCTCGACAAGTCGCTGCTGGTGCACCGCCTCAACGTTGCGCTGTCCCTGCGCGAGCGCCTGTTCGACAAACCGTTCTACCGCCTGGTCTACGGTGACTCCGACCTGCTGCCGGGCCTGGTGGTCGACCGTTTCGGCGACATCCTGGTGGTGCAGATCGCTTCGGCGACCATGGAAGCTCATAAGGACGACGTGATCGCTGCGCTGACCCAAGTGCTCAAGCCAAGCGGCATTCTGTTCAAGAATGACTCTGCGGCCCGTGACGCCGAAGGCCTCAACCGCTACGTCGAAACCGTCTTCGGCCTGGTGCCGGAGTGGGTTGCCCTGGAAGAGAACGGCGTGAAGTTCGAAGCACCGGTCATCCAGGGACAGAAAACCGGCTGGTTCTACGACCACCGTATGAACCGCGCGCGCCTGGCACCCTATGCCAAAGGTAAACGCGTGCTGGACCTGTACAGCTACATCGGCGGCTGGGGCGTGCAAGCTGCCGCTTTCGGTGCCAGTGAAGTGTTCTGCGTCGACGCTTCGACCTTTGCCCTCGATGGTGTCGAGCGTAACGCCGCACTGAACGGTTTCACCGACAAAATAACCTGCCTTGAAGGCGACGTGTTCGAAGCCCTGAAAGAGCTGAAAGCCAACGAAGAACGATTCGACGTCATCGTGGCCGACCCGCCAGCCTTCATCAAACGCAAGAAAGACATGAAGAATGGCGAAGGCGCCTACCGTCGCCTGAACGAGCAAGCCATGCGTCTGCTCAACAAGGACGGCATCCTGGTCAGCGCTTCGTGCTCGATGCACCTGCCCGAAGACGATCTGCAGAACATCCTGCTGACCAGCGCCCGTCACCTGGACCGCAACATCCAGCTGCTGGAACGTGGCGGTCAGGGTCCGGATCACCCGGTGCACCCGGCGATTGCCGAGACGCGGTATATCAAGAGCATTACTTGCCGACTGCTACCTAACAGCTGATGGCTGAACTCGCTGTAGGAACGGGTTTTCCCGCTCCTACAGCGACGGCCCGCATTACTACGGGAAGCCTCCTACGTTACTTTTGATTGAATTCCATTTTTCGCAGACTAGTATCGGTTTCTGGATTTACTCCGGAAAACAAAAACAATGTCTGAGTCCACCTGTTCACCCTCAATCAGTGGCGACGTAAAGCGCCAACAACTCTCCCGTTTCATCCTCATCACCTGCATTTCCTTGATCAGCTTTTTCCCGATCAACATCCTGCTGCCTTCTTTTCCTGCCCTGGGTTCCAGGTTCGATACGCCAACGGCAGAAGTCGCACTCTCCATCAGCTTGTTCACGCTCGTCTTCTCGATCTCCCAACTGATCGCCGGTCCGCTATCGGATAAATGGGGCCGCAAGGAAGTCCTGATCGGCTGCATTACCCTGTCGATCCTCGGCGCTATTGGTTGTGCACTGGCCCCCAACTACCTGGCCTTCCTACTGTTTCGCGGTGTCCAAGCCATAGGCTGTGGTTTCTTCGTCCTGGGCCACGCGCTGGTGGAGGACCTGTTCGACGAACAAGACCGTGCCCGCGTGCGCCTCTATTACATGACCTTGAGCGGTTCGTTCGTCGCACTCTCGCCGCTGATCGGCTCATGGCTGCAAACCACATTCGACTGGCAAGGTAGCTTCTACGGGTTCGCCGCGATGGCGCTGGGCATGTTGATCCATGCGTTCTGCATCCTGCCCTCCAAGTCCGCCAGCCCGCACCGCGAGCCCTCATCGATCATCGGCACGCTGAAAGCCGTCATACGTAATGGAGACTTCCTGCGCTACTGGTGGATCGCCGCGCTGGTATTCGCCTGCTACTTCGCGCTGATCAGCGTGACGCCATTGATTTTCATGGATGCGCTGAAACTGTCCGAATACCAGTACGCACTGGTGCTGATGGTGTACGGCGTGGCTTATCTGCTTGGCGGTGTGGCGGCCTCGTATCTGCAAAAACGCATCGCGCTGTCCCGGCAAATCAATATCGGCCTCGGATTGCTTTGCGTCGCGGGTGTGCTGCTGACGCTGATCCTCAGCTTTGATGTCATCACCACCGTGACTCTGCTGATCCCGATGCTCATCAGCGCCCTCGCCGTCACCCTGGTTCGACCCGCCGCGATTTCTGCGGCGATGCTGCTGTTTTCCAGCAGCGCCGGCACGGCAGCCTCGGCGGGCAACAGCATTATGTTCCTCACGGCCGCCGTCAGCAGTGCGGCATTGGCCCAGGCTGGCGATCATCTACTCATGACCATCGCCTTCAGTTTCATTGGGCTCAGCCTATGGGGGTTACTGACCAATCACCGAACAGGCCGCCGCTAAGGCTCTCGAATCACTGGTGTGAGCAGCATATCGCTGGACTGCAATTGTCTGTAACGCGGTTTGACCAACGAAATCCTGCCTTCGCGGATATCGTTAATCAGCGTCTCGGTGTCAACATAACCTTCGGGGAGTTGCGTCCACACCAGAGGGCCGCGATCGTCCCACTCGCCTTTCCCGTCCAGGGCATAAATGCGCGGCGGTTTGAAATCGTGGCGGAAAATGGTGCGAGGCACTACCAACACCTCGTTCTGGCCGTCCTGGTCGAGGTCGACCGCCCATAGCACGCAGCCGGACTCGCAAGGCGAATCGGTGTTCAGACTGATCTCGGCAAACTGCTCACT
This sequence comes from Pseudomonas sp. 05N36, assembly GCF_056397385.1. Taxonomy (NCBI): domain Bacteria; kingdom Pseudomonadati; phylum Pseudomonadota; class Gammaproteobacteria; order Pseudomonadales; family Pseudomonadaceae; genus Pseudomonas; species Pseudomonas sp. 05N36. Next base: position 172,577 of record NZ_JBFTNH010000005.1, read on the forward strand.
GCCTTTGGGCTTGGGGCCGATCCATTCCAGTTCGGGCTTGGGTCGTCGGGACCGCTCCTTTGCATCCTGCTCACTGTAACTCAGCGATGTGTCGTCCATCCTCTCGCGCAACGCGCGGCGTGCGTCCGGATCAAGAATGCTCTCCTGATCCAGATCGACTTGCAGCTTGGCATACGCCTCTTCACCGGCCTTCTCCAGGCCAAACCGCAGGTAGTGCGCATCAAACGCCTCAGCCTTGGTGCGCCCATCGAGCAAGCGCCGCACCTGATCGTCAACGCTGAGCTGTACCGGGTTGAGCAGCGGCGTATTGATCAACACCAACAGCCCACAAAACAGCAACGCCAGTGCCGGGTTGGTCACACGCAAGTTGCCCAGCCAGGCCGGCGAGCGCAAGGCCACCGCCCACACCGCCGCCAGGCCGTACAAGCTACACAGCAAGGCAAGCGCCAGCGCGACGAAACGTTGCGGCGACAAGGCATATTGCTCGACCCGCAGCCAGCTTGAGTAAAACGCCAAGGCGGCGAGAACCGGCAAGCACAAAAGGCTCAACTCGATAAAGTGCGTCAACCATTTGGGGTACGGCCGAGTCTGGACGCCCTCCTGGAAAACGCCATTGAGCAAGAACAGTTGAGCGCCGGCCAACACCAGCAAAATCGGGGTGGAGTAGCCCGTGGCCCAAATCCGATCAAGCCCGGTGAAAGGCAAGGTCAGGGTAAACAGCACACTGATCAGAGCAATCAACGGCAACAGCAATCCACAGGCACTGAACAACATGCCGCGCATCTGGCCGATGACTTTCTCGCTGCGCGCCGCCAAGTACATGCCTGACGCGAACACCAGCGGCAGGCTGAAGCACAGGAACACCTGGCTCCAGAAGTGGCGCTCGAAAAATTCGATGCCCAACATCAGGAACAGTCGGCTCCAAAGCTTGAGCAACAACATGAACAATCCCACCAGAATCAGCGCGTACAGCACGATGAACACACTGTTCCAGGCTTGCTGAAACAAGTCTTCATAGCGCCAGCGCTGCCCTTTGACGGCGGGCCAGGCGAACAGGAAGCTGGCGCAGACATAGCTCAGCAACACCAGGCTGATGAACCAGGAGTTGATCGCCCAGCGGCTGCTGACGACATGCTCGGGGCCGTAGCAGACCCACAGCGTCATACCGCCCATCAGCAGGGTGAACGCCAGCGTAGGCAGCAGAGAGCGCCACTGTCGGACTTTCTCCCCGAGCAACTGCAACGTTGTCCCGCCCACCAGGACCACGGTGCAGGTGACAAAAAACAGCGTTTCGCTCACGCGATAGAGCTGGTCGGAGTAGAAGAATACGATTCCCTGGATCAGGCCGATCAGCAGGTAAAACCCAAGAAAACGATTGAGACCGGGCATTCCAGTTCCTTTGGAGTGGGGGAAGGGCAAAAGGTCGCCAGTCTAAACAAAGCCGCCGGCCCTGAGTATTGCCCCGTTCCCTCCAGCCGCCAGCGGTGTAGAATCGAACGATTCATCGCCAGTCATCCCCCGGCGGGTTTATGAGCTCAGGCTGAGGCGCGCGGCGATCCCGCAAAGTCATCGGCAACTTTCGGACACACGGCCATTTCTGAGTGTTCCCGAGGTCAATAGAAGCTCACTCCCCTTTTGATACCTGCTTAGCCGCCCGGAGTGCTCCATGCCTGATTACCGCTCGAAAACATCCACCCACGGCCGCAACATGGCCGGCGCCCGCGCATTGTGGCGCGCCACGGGGATGAAAGATGACGACTTCAAAAAGCCGATCATCGCCATTGCCAACTCGTTCACCCAGTTCGTACCGGGCCACGTCCACCTCAAGGACCTCGGCCAACTGGTCGCCCGCGAGATCGAACGTGCTGGCGGCGTTGCCAAGGAATTCAACACCATCGCAGTCGATGACGGCATCGCCATGGGCCATGACGGCATGCTGTATTCGCTGCCGAGCCGCGAGATCATCGCCGACTCCGTCGAGTACATGGTCAACGCCCACTGCGCCGACGCCATCGTGTGCATCTCCAACTGCGACAAGATCACCCCTGGCATGCTGATGGCCGCCCTGCGCCTGAACATCCCGGTGATCTTCGTCTCCGGCGGCCCGATGGAAGCCGGCAAGACCAAACTCGCCAGCCACGGCCTCGACCTGGTCGACGCCATGGTCATCGCCGCCGACTCCAGCGCTTCTGACGAGAAAGTCGCCGAGTACGAGCGCAGCGCCTGCCCGACCTGCGGTTCATGCTCCGGCATGTTCACCGCCAACTCGATGAACTGCCTGACCGAAGCCCTCGGCCTGGCGCTGCCTGGTAACGGTTCGACACTGGCTACCCACAGCGACCGTGAACAACTGTTCCTGCAAGCCGGCCGCACCATCGTCGAACTGTGCAAACGCTACTACGGCGAGAACGATGAGTCGGTGTTGCCACGCAACATCGCCAACTTCAAGGCGTTCGAGAACGCCATGACGCTGGACATCGCCATGGGCGGCTCGACCAACACCATCCTGCACTTGCTGGCCGCTGCCCAGGAAGCCGAGATCGATTTCGACCTGCGCGACATCGACCGTCTTTCGCGCCACGTTCCGCAACTGTGCAAAGTCGCGCCGAACATCCAGAAGTACCACATGGAAGACGTGCACCGCGCCGGCGGGATCTTCAGCATCCTCGGTTCCCTGGCCCGTGGCGGCTTGCTGCACACCGACCTGCCGACCGTGCACAGCAAGACCATGGCTGAAGGCATCGCCAAGTGGGACATTACCCAGACCAACGACGAAGCGGTGCACCACTTCTTCAAGGCCGGTCCGGCAGGCATCCCGACCCAAACCGCGTTCAGCCAGTCGACCCGTTGGGAAACCCTCGACGACGACCGTGAAAACGGCTGCATCCGCAGTGTCGAGCACGCTTACTCGCAAGAAGGCGGCCTGGCCGTGCTGTACGGCAACATCGCCCTCGACGGCTGCGTGGTGAAAACTGCTGGTGTCGACGAGTCGATCCACGTCTTCGAAGGCAACGCGAAGATCTTCGAAAGCCAGGACAGCGCCGTGCGCGGCATCCTTGCCGATGAAGTGAAAGAAGGCGATATCGTCATCATTCGCTACGAAGGTCCGAAAGGCGGCCCGGGCATGCAGGAAATGCTCTACCCGACGTCCTACCTGAAATCCAAGGGCCTGGGCAAAGCCTGCGCCTTGCTCACCGATGGTCGCTTCTCCGGCGGCACCTCGGGCCTGTCCATCGGTCACGCTTCCCCAGAAGCCGCTGCCGGCGGTGCAATTGGCCTGGTACGGGACGGCGACAAGGTGCTGATCGACATTCCGAACCGCTCGATCAACCTGTTGGTCAGCGACGAAGAACTGGCTGCGCGCCGCGTAGAGCAAGACAAGAAAGGCTGGAAACCGGTTGAAGTGCGCCCACGTAAAGTGACCACCGCACTGAAAGCCTATGCCTTGCTGGCGACCAGCGCCGACAAGGGCGCTGTACGTAACAAAGCGATGCTCGACGGGCTGTAATGCTTAACCGTTGAACACAAAAATGCCCCGCCAAGTGCGGGGCATTTTTTTGCGTTTCAGAAGCCTCTGTGGGCGCCTAAAGCTGTGCAGCCGCAGCAAGGCTCACGGCATGCGCTCGCCCAACTGCTCCCGCAGGAAGCGATACAGTCCCTCGGCGCTCTTGCGATAACCATCCGCGGTCAGGTGCACCAGATCATTGCGGGCCAGCTCATTGGCCTGCCACCGGCTGATTGAGCAATCACCGCCCATAAAGGCTTGCCAGTCCCAGAACAGCACGCGATTGCGCTGCGCCACGGCTTTCTGGATCTGGATAAGCTGTCGCAAGGGCTGCGGCTGCGCGGAAGCGCAGGCACTCGCGCCACGGTGTTTGATGGAGTCCGGCGCACCGACCAGCAGAATCACGGCCTTGGGCAAGGTTTTACGCAACAGGGTGATTTTGTCCTGCAACTGGCTCCGGTATTTATCCAGGTCCAGGTCGTCGTCGAAGGCCTCGTTGGTGCCGTAGGCCAGGATAACCATGTCCGGGAGCAACGCCTTGAGGGTGTCCGGCCAATCGGCCTGCCACTTGTCCAGCACGTCCAGCCGGGCACCGTTGATGCCCAGCGCCGAATAAATCACCCCGGAGCTCTTCTGCCCAAGGATATTCCAGCCACCCAGGGCCAGTCCCTCGGTATGGGTGACACTCATTTCCACTGGCAGCGTCACGTTGTTGAACGGCGGGCTGAAGCGCCACTGCCCGCCCGTGGCCGCAAGCATGCGAGTGGCCTGAGTGAGATTGGTCTGGGCCTTGAGGCTGCTGTTGGCAGACGCCTGATAGAGCGCTGAAATCCGGTACTGCTGGAGACTGCCTTCGCGCTCGGCAATCTGCACCTTGGCCCCCGGGGTCATCGGTAACGACAAGTAACCGCCCAGTGGGAACTGAGTACTTTGTTGATTGCGCGCCGAGACCAGCGACCACTGACGATTGGCGGCGGTGAGGATGACGCGTTCATAGCGCGTGCCGGGCACAGGCGTTGCGGCGACAACCCCTATCCCGCCGTCACCGTACTGGGCCTGCAACAACCGCCGCACCTCACCACTGAACAGATCGGCCGCCGTGTGGGAGTCGCCCAACTGCACAATAGTGATCGGCGTGCGATCCGCCGTTTTGAACTTGCGCGCCAGTGCCGCCAGGTTCGGATCGCCGCCCCCCACCGGCACGACGTTCTTCGAGGTGTAGCCAGGCTTTTTCGGCGCAGGCGCCGGTGTGGCCTGGACCTCGGCCGTGGGGCTGCAACTGCTCAGCAGGGTAATGCTCAACAACAGCGCAATGCCGTGCAGTCGCCGCATATCAGTGCTCCGTCAATTGTTGGCTGGGAAAGTTGATCAGCGACAACACGCGTTCGGCGATCAGCCTTTGCCCGGTCGGCGTGAAATGGATGCCGTCATCGACCCGGGTCTTGACCTTCCGGTTACCGTCGACCGTCAGGTAATAGGAGAACTCATCGGTTTGATAGCCCAGAATCTCGTTGGCCGACACAAACTGCTGATGGTAGGCCGCAAGCTGGCTCTTGTAGAGCCCGTTCAGGTAGGCCATGGCCGCCGACAGCTTGGCCTTCTCCATGTTTGGCGGGCCGACCCAGATCACCTGTACCCGATGCGCGCGGGCGGAGTCGAGAATGGAGTCGATACGCTGACGATAGGCCACTTCCCATTCAGGGGTCTTGAAGCGCAAGAACGGTTTGTGCTTGCCGTCGGGCATGTCCCAGGGATCGTTGGGACCGAGGAACATCACCATCAGGCGAATCTTCGGGTGGCCCTGCAAGGTGCTTTCGACGGTCTTCGGCCAGTTGAAGAAGCTCGGGTAGGCCAGCCCGGTACTCTGCCGGCTCAGGTTGATGCTCTTGACCTTGTAACGCTTGAGCAGGGTATTCGCCATATGCGGGGCAACCCCTTGCATCAGCGAGTCACCGACAAAAAGCACCTCATCACCGAGCGCCAGCGTCGCCATCAGCGGAGTGACCGGCGCGCCGTCAACGGACGGCGCAGGCTTCACCGCGGGATCAGTCACGACCTGGGGTGGAGCTTCTACCGGTTTCGCTGCCTGTTCGAGTGTCGGCAATGGCGCAAGCGTCTCGCCAAGCGGTTCCTCTTCATTCACTGCGGCTTGAGCCTGATCGATCAGTTTGACGTCATCCAGGCCCTCAAGCCGGGCGATGAAACCTGACCGCGCCTCCGCCAGCGTCTGGTTCAACTGAGCTCCGAAACGCCACTGCGGATTCTGCGCCAGACCGGGAATCTCGCAGCCATCGTGATACTTCTGCTGGCAGTACAGACGAATCGAGTCCTGGTTGAACCAAAACAGCAGCGCGCTGATGACGAGGATCGCATACAGCACTTTGAGTGCGCCGCTCAGGTTCGTGGACAGTGGCGATGCGTTAGAAACTGGCATAGATAAACCCCGGTACGCCCGATGGAGAAGCAAAGATCACCACGCAAATGAACAGCCCCAACGGCACTGGATACAGCAGCCATGGCAACCGGACACTGGCGTCGAACAACCGACGCGTCAGCGCCACAATCTGTGGATAGATCGCCACGAACAGCAGGCAGCCCAACAATGAAAGACCATTGCTGACCAGCCCCGCCCGCGACATCCCGCCCAGACCGCCGAGCATCTCAATGGCATCCCCAAGGGATGCACAACGGAAGAAGATCCAGGCAAACGCCACATAGTGGAAGGTCAACAACCGCGCCAGCAGATCGGCCCCCAGCCAGGTCGGACGCTCCGGCAGCCAATGGCTGAAGAGTTTGTACAGCGCCAGTCCCACGCCATGCAGTGCACCCCAGATGATGAAATTCACACTGGCGCCGTGCCACAGCCCGGAAATCAGCATGGCCAGCAGCATGTTCAGATTGCCGCGCCAGACCCCACGGCGATTGCCACCGAGCGGGATGTACACGTAGTCACGGATAAACGTCGACAGGCTGATGTGCCAGCGCCCCCAGAACTCCTTGAGGTTACGCGCGGTGTACGGGAAGTTGAAGTTCAGCGGCAAACGGAAACCCAGCAACAAGGCAATGCCCGTCACCAGGTCGGTGTAGCCGCTGAAGTTGAAGTAAATCAGGAACGAATAACCGTAAACGCTGCGCAAGATCTGCTCGGCCGAAAAGCTGGCGGACGACTCGAACACCGGGTCGACCCACTCGTTGGCCAGCCAGGAGCTGAGGAAGAACAGCTTGACCACCGCCAGCGCAATCAGCCCCAACGCCCGCTGCGGTTCCAGCACCTGCCGGGCTTGCACTGGGCGAATCTGCGGCAGCATGTCGGTGGCCCGGTTCACGGGACCGGCGATCAGGCTCGGGAAAAACGCCAGGTACAACGCCAGGTCAAAAGGCGAACCTGGTTTCAGCTCGCCACGGTTGATCGACACCAGGTAGCTGACTGAGTGAAAGGTGTAAAACGACAGTCCGACCGGCAGCAACACTTCCAGCAGCGGCAGCGAGACTTCAAGCCCTAGCTGAGCGAAGGCGCTTTGCACCGTACTGGTAAAGAAGTCCTGGTACTTGAACAGGTAAAAGCAGCCGAGCACCAGTAACAACATCAACCCGTTGACGAATGAGCGCCCCGGAAAACGTTCACTCAGCAACCCGAGCAGGTACACCAGTGCGGTGTAGCCCAGCAGGATGTAGAGGAAGCCCAGACTGAAACTGGCGAGGATCGCGTAACTGGCGGCCAGCAACAGTACGTTCTGTAGACGCGTACTCCAGCACACAGACCAGTAAACGAGGAAAAAAAGGATGAAACACAAGCCGAATTCAATCGAGAGATAGCTCACAACGTAGTCCATTACGTACTGCAGAAATCCAAGCCCGGCACTGAAAAACAGGCCGGGGCGCAAACGGCCGCGAGTATGGCAGAACGCCTTTCGCCGTCACAAGTTGAAACACTATTACGAACGAACAAAGCGACCAGGCGCACCAGCCCTTCAGAAGCCGCGGTAATCACATAAACCTCGATACCGTTTTCCATGAGCTTGTTGTACAGCTCAGCTTGGCCGGTTTCGCCACAACGCCATCTGCTTATTCCAAAAACCATGGCAGCCATACGTTTTTGATATTAATTCATTAGATATCAAGCTGTTAGGCTTGCCGGTTCGCAATCGCCCCGGAACGCGATTGGCACAAGTCTTTTTGGAGCCTCAATGAATCTGCCGCTGATCCTCAATCTGCTGGTATTCCTCGCCTTGCTGTTCGGCCTGGCGCAAACCCGTCACACCACCTGGAGCCTGGCGAAAAAAGTCCTGGTCGCGCTGGTGCTCGGCGTGGTGTTCGGTGTTGCCCTGCACACTGTTTACGGCGCCGGTAGCCCGGTGCTGAAGGCCTCGATCGGCTGGTTCGATCTGGTCGGCAACGGTTATGTGCAGTTGCTGCAAATGATCGTGATCCCGCTGGTATTCGCCTCGATCCTCAGCGCCGTAGCCCGTCTGCACAATGCCTCTTCGCTGGGCAAGATCAGCTTCCTGACCATCGGCACCCTGCTGTTCACCACCGCCATTGCGGCGCTGATCGGCATTGGCCTGACCAACCTGTTCGGCCTGACGGCTGAAGGCCTGGTCGCCGGCACCCAGGAAATGGCTCGCCTGCAAACCATCCAGACCGACTACGCGGGCAAGGTCGCCGACCTGAATGTCCCACAGTTGCTGTTGTCGTTCATCCCGCAGAACCCGTTCGCCGATCTGGCCCGGGCCAAGCCGACCTCGATCATCAGCGTGGTGATCTTCGCTGCATTCCTTGGGGTCGCGGCGCTGCAACTGCTCAAGGATGACGTCGAAAAAGGTCAGAAAGTGCTCAACGCCATCGACACCCTGCAAGCCTGGGTGATGCGTCTGGTGCGTCTGGTGATGAAGCTGACCCCGTACGGCGTACTGGCGCTGATGACCAAAGTGGTCGCCGGTTCCAACCTGCAAGACATCATCAAGCTCGGCAGTTTCGTGGTGGTGTCGTACATCGGCCTGGGCCTGATGTTCGTGGTTCACGGCCTGCTGGTGTCGCTGGCCGGGATCAACCCGCTGCGCTTCTTCCGCAAGGTCTGGCCGGTGCTGACCTTCGCCTTCACCAGCCGCTCCAGCGCCGCGAGCATTCCGCTGAGCATCGAAGCGCAAACCCGCCGCCTGGGCATTCCACAATCGATCGCCAGCTTCGCCGCCTCGTTTGGCGCGACTATTGGCCAGAACGGTTGTGCCGGTCTTTACCCTGCGATGTTGGCAGTGATGGTTGCGCCGACCGTGGGCATCAACCCGTTGGACCCGCTGTGGATCGCGACCTTGGTAGCGATTGTGACCTTGAGTTCGGCAGGCGTTGCCGGTGTCGGCGGTGGCGCAACCTTCGCCGCGCTGATCGTGCTGCCGGCCATGGGCTTGCCGGTGTCACTGGTGGCGCTGCTGATCTCGGTTGAACCGCTGATCGACATGGGCCGCACGGCATTGAACGTCAGTGGTTCGATGACCGCTGGCGCGATCACCAGCCAGATCATGCAGCAGACTGACAAAGAGCTGCTGGATGCGGATGAGCATGAGGAGTTGGCGCAGGCGTAATCAATGCCTGTAGACCGCTATCGCGAGCAAGCTCGCTCCCACAGTAGATTTCAGTTGTTCACAAAATTTGTAGCAAACCTGAAACCCTGTGGGAGCGAGCTTGCTCGCGATGCTTTTAAGCTTTCTCCCAAACCTCGAAGCTGTAGGCGGGCTTATCGCCTTCCGCCGGATTCGGGACATTCGACACAAGCGTCCACTGTTCCAGATCAAACTCCGGAAACCATGCATCGCCCTCGGGGCTCAGCGCCACGCGGGTCAGGTATAGCCGATCGGCCTGTGCCAGGCCTTGCGCATACAACTGCGCGCCGCCAATCAGCATCAGCTCATCGACGCCCTGCTCCAGCGCCCATTCCTGCGCCCGTATCACTGCGGCTTCCAGCGACGGATAGACTTCCGCGCCTTCAAGTTGCAGGTCGGTCTGACGGCTGACCACGATGTTCAGCCGGCCGGGCAGCGGGCGACCGAGCGAATCCCAGGTCTTGCGCCCCATGATGATCGGCTTGCCCAGCGTTGTGGCCTTGAAGTATTTGAAATCCCCCGGCAAGTGCCAGGGCATGCTGTTGTCGACGCCGATCACGCGGTTTTCACCGAGGGCTGCGATCAGGCTGAGAGGGAGAGTTTTTTTCATGTCGGCGAGGATACCAGAGCCTCGCTTACCCCGATAAGCGCCACAGCGGTTATGCTCAACGTTCATTTGAGCGACGGGATGCCGCGTGACTGAACTGACCACACTGCAAACACTTTGGCTGACCGAAACCATCCGCCTGCGCGAGGAACACGCGGGCCCCCTGGAAGATCAGGAAGCCAATCGTCTGGCCCGCAGCGCGGGCGGCGATCTGCCGACCCGCATCGAGGCCCGCGCCCTGTGGCTGGCCGAACGCGATGGCTTGACCGGCGCGCTGCGCCATTGGCTGCAAGGGGCGCGACTGGCGCTGATCGTTCTGGTCGTATTGGCGATCGTCAGCGGTGCCGGGCTGGCATTTGCCGCATTGAACGACGGCCAGACACCGGTCAACGTGTTCTGGGCCCTCGGCAGTCTGCTGGGGTTGAACCTGATTCTGCTGCTGAGCTGGGCCTCGGGCCTGATATTCGCTGGCGATTACGGCGCCACGCTCGGGCGCTTGTGGTTGTGGCTCAGCGAAAAACTCGCCCGCGACGCCAAAGCCGCACAACTGGCGCCGGCCCTGCTGCTGTTGCTGCAACGGCAGAAACTCAATCGCTGGGCGCTCGGCATGCTGGTCAACGGCTTGTGGCTGCTGGCAATGCTCAGCGCCCTGGCGATTCTGCTGACGCTGATGGCCACCCGGCGCTACGGTTTCGTCTGGGAAACCACGATTCTCAGCGGCGACACGTTCGTGGCCATGACCCAGGCCCTTGGTGCGCTACCGGCACTGCTCGGCTTCAGCGTGCCGACGGTGGAGATGATCCGCGCCAGCGGCGACACCGCGCTGAATATCGAAAGCGCCCGGCAAGCCTGGGCCGCATGGCTGGTGGGCGTATTGCTGGTGTACGGCGTATTGCCGCGCCTGCTGCTCGCGCTGTTCTGCCTGTGGCGCTGGACTACCGGTCGTGCGGCATTGCATCTGGACTTGAACCTGCCCGGCTACGCGCCGTTGCGTGAACAACTGATGCCGAGCAGCGAACGCCTCGGCGTCAACGATCTCGCGCCCGAGCGCCTGCATCAGGTCGAAGGCGGCGCCAGCGCGCTGGACAGCGACGGTGCGTTGCTGGTGGCCATCGAACTCGACGACCAGCGTCCATGGCCGCCGCAACTGCCGAAGAACGTCAAGAACGCAGGCATCCTCGACAGCCGCGAGTCCCGACAAAAGTTGCTGGAACAGCTGACCCGTTTCCCACCGGAACGCCTGGCCATTGCCTGCGACCCTCGGCGTTCACCGGATCGCGGCAGCCTGGCATTGATCGCCGAACTCGCCCGCAGCGCCAGCGCGACCCGGATCTGGCTGCTGCAAGCGCCACCCGGTCAGGCACTCGACGCCGAACGCCTCGGCGACTGGCACACCGCGCTGCAACAGTTGGCGTTGCCGTTCGCTGACTGCGCGCCGATGAACTGGCTGGAGTCGGGTCATGACTGATTCTGCAAAGAAGCCGCTGAAGCTCGCCGTGGTCGGCCACACCAACGTCGGCAAAACCTCATTGCTGCGCACCCTGACCCGCGACGTCGGTTTCGGCGAAGTCTCCCATCGTCCGAGCACAACGCGGCATGTCGAGGGCGCCCGGTTGTCGGTGGACGGCGAGGCCTTGCTTGAGCTTTACGACACGCCGGGGCTGGAAGACGCCATCGCCCTGCTCGATTACCTGGAGCGGCTGGAACGCCCCGGCGAACGCCTCGACGGCCCGGCGCGGCTGGCGCGTTTCCTCGACGGCAGCGAGGCGCGTCAACGTTTCGAGCAGGAAGCCAAGGTGCTGCGGCAACTGCTGGCGTCCGACGCCGGCCTCTATGTGATCGACGCCCGCGAACCGGTGCTGGCCAAGTACCGCGATGAACTGGAAGTGCTGGCCAGTTGCGGAAAACCGCTGCTGCCGGTGCTGAATTTCGTCAGCAGCGCCAACCACCGCGAGCCGGATTGGCGCGACGCCCTGGCCCGTTTGGGCCTGCATGCGCTGGTGCGTTTCGACAGCGTGGCGCCGCCCGAAGATGGCGAGCGCCGGCTCTATGAAAGCCTCGCGCTGCTGATGGAAAGCGCACGCGCTCAGCTTGAGCGATTGATCATCGACCAACAGGCGCAACGCGCAGCGCGCCAGCAAAGCGCGGCACGCTTGATTGCCGAACTGCTGATCGATTGCGCCGCCTGTCGGCGCAGCGTGGTCAGCGATGCCGCACAGGAACAGCAGGCCATCGGCGAACTGCGCAAAGCCGTTCGCCAGCGTGAACAACGTTGCGTCGACGCGCTGCTCAAGCTGTACGCCTTCCGCCCACAAGACGCCGCCGCCAGCGACTTGCCGCTATTGGACGGCCGCTGGGGCGATGATTTGTTCAACCCCGAAACCCTCAAGCAACTGGGCGTACGCGTCGGCGGCGGGATCGCCGCTGGCGCGGCGGCCGGTGCCGGCGTGGATTTGCTGGTCGGCGGCCTGACCCTCGGCGCGGCGGCGCTGGCCGGGGCGATTGCCGGCGGCGCCCTGCAAACGGCGCGCGGCTACGGCAGCCGCTTGCTGGGCAAAATCAAAGGCCAGCGTGAGCTGACCGTTGACGACAGCGTGCTGCGTTTGTTGGCGTTGCGTCAGCGGCAACTGGTGCAGGCCATGAACATGCGCGGACACGCGGCGATGGACAGCATCCAGGTCGCCACACCACAGGACAAGAGTTGGCGCGAAGGCAAACTGCCGGAGGCGCTGACCAAGGCTCGCGCCCATCCGCAGTGGTCTTCGCTCAATCCTCATGCACGGTTGAGCCAGGCGGAACGCCAGGAGCAGATTGAGGCGCTGACAGGCAAAGTGCTGGAATGATCTATTTCCAGCCAAACTTCAAAAACTCCTTGGCCAACAACCTGACAAGCCCCCGGTCCTTTCGGTCTGCCCGCCCGTCATTGTTCACGTCCGAACTCAAGATCAACTCCAGAGTCCCGTCGTTATCAAGGTCACGTGCAACGGCTTTGTAGACTGTTATCGCCCCTTCGCGGAAGTACATCCACACCGCCTCAGGCCTGCCGTCACCGGTGAGGTTATCAGCGAGGATGTGCAGATAACGCTCAGCCTCATCCGTCTTGTGCCAGTCGAGCTTCAAAAAAGCCTGGGCGAACGTGCGAAGAGCTGGAAGATCAGTTCCAGCGTCACGGATTGTCTCTTCCCGATACACCACCGCATCCGCATAAAACTGAAAATGAACGGTGTCCACCGCTCCCCTTTCGCTACTGTCCCAAGCAATCACGTTTACATAACGCATCCATGCGCTTCCTTCTCAAAAGACCAACCTAAATCCTTGCATCAAGGCGGTCCATGCCGCGTTTCGCTATTGGTCGTGAGATAGCTCAACGCACGGCGAGCGCCACAGGGCCGGTGCTGCGCAATAACCTGTAGGCTTTCGCCTTCAAGACCTCCAGATCAATCACCGGCACCCATATCTCTTTCGCCTGCTCGTCCCACTGGCGCATCCGCAGGCTGATCGCACACAACGGATCGAGCTCAAACGCCTGTGCCTCTTCAGCCGTCATTACCCCGCCCTGATAGTCCAGCGTGCGCCGACTGGCCTCGCTCAAGCGTTCGTAGTACCCCGGCTCTTTGAACGTCAGGTAACGCTTGGCCTGAACGTGGTATTCCACCAGCCGCGCCATCCGCTCGCCAAAACCCAGACGACGCAGGTAGTCAGCACCGAGGCGTTCATGACTGACCACGCCAAAGCCACCCATGTTTTCGGCGTTCTCGGCGCACAGATGCCCGATGTCGTGGAAGAACGCGGCCAGCACCACTTCATCGTCGAAGCCTTCGGCCATGGCCAGTTCGGCGGCCTGGGACATGTGCTCGATCTGCGACACCGGCTCACCGATGTAGTCGCTGTCGCCGAAGCGCTCGTACCAGCCGAATACTTCAGCGATCACCTGTTCGTTGCGGCCCATCAGTGTTCTCCCAACAAGGTCCTGATGTTGCGCTCAGCCATCGCCGGCCCGACGCTCATGCCGACGCCCGTGTGCATCAACGCGGCATGCACACCGGGTGCGGCCTGCAGGAACGAAAACGGCTGCGCTCCACGAGCGCCATAGACGCCCTGCCACCGCTCGACCACCTGCACCTTGCAGCCCAGGGTTTGTTCGGCCAGTTCGATCAGCCAGTTATCGACCTGTTCAGCATTGAACGGTGAAGGGTCGCTGCCGTAATGGTGAGAATCACCGAGGATCAGTTCGCCGTGCGGCGTCGGGCTGATCAACAGGTGAATACCGTGTTCGTRCAAGTGCGGCGCCTCACGCAGAATCTGCGCCTGCACTGGCGCAGCTTCCGGCAAATCGGCAAAGGCGCCGTAATGCACGCAGCTCAAACCGGTGAGCAGCGCATGTTGCAGATTGAGGTGGATGTGCGGTCGCGCGCGGAGCATTTGCAGACGGCAGATCTGCGGTTTGAGTGCAGCGATCGGCTCGGCCAGCAGGGTCTGATAATCGTGGCCGGAGCAGACGATGATCTGCTCCCCCGTGAAGCTGCCGGCGGTGCTGTGCACACGACCGGGTTCGATGTCGCGCACCAGGGTGGAAAAGTGAAACTCCACGCCGAGGTCGCGACGCAGGTAGTCGATCAACGCTGGAATGGCTTCGCGCGAATACAGTTGCTGGTCATCCAGACCGTGCAATGCCGCACGGTGATGACGGAACTGGCCGCCGTACACATCGCCCAATGCGGCGCCGCGCAACAGCTCGACGCGGTAACCATGTTCGATCGCGCGGCCGGCGCAGAAGGCTTCCAGCAGTTGCTCTTCAGCTTCGGTGCGAGCAAACAGATACGAGCCGTTGCGCTTGAGCTGCAAGCCCGAGAGTTGCGCCCATTGGCCCCAGATTTCGCGGCTGGCCCTGGCCAGTTCGAGCATCTGCCCCGGCGGCTGGCCGGTGACCAGCGCCTGGCCAAAGTTGCGCACCGACGCGCCCAAGGGTGTGGCGCTGCGCTCGAAGACCTTGACCTTGAGCCCGCGCCTGGCCGCGGCATAGGCGTGGGAAAGGCCGAGAATGCCGGCGCCGATGATCAGCATGTCGCTGTGGTGTGTCATGGAGATATGTCCTGGGTTCGAGACCGCTTTCGCGAGCAGGCTCGCTCCCACAGTTGACCGCGTTCCCCTGTGGGAGCGAGCCTGCTCGCGATGAGGCCCTATCAGCCGATGAAGATCTTACTTGGCAACCACCTTCTCGGACTTGCCGTCATAACGCTTGCGCCACTCGCTGAGGATTTCGTCGCGATTTTTCGAGGCCCAGGCGAAGTCGTTCTTGATCAGGCGTTGCTCGTAGTCGGCCGGCAGTTCGGTCTGCGGCTTGGCGATGCCAGGCTGGGCGAGTACCGCGAAGTTTTCCTTGTACAACTCCATCGCCGCGGGGCTGGCGGAGAAGTCCGCGAGTTTCTTCGCCGCGTCTTCATGTGGCGTGCCTTTGATCACGGCGGTGGCTTCGATTTCCCAGCCCAGGCCTTCCTTCGGCAGGATGATGTCCAGCGGCGCACCCTGGCGCTTCAACTGCACGGCCGGGTATTCAAACGAGATACCAATCGGGAATTCGCCGGCAGCCGCCAGCTTGCACGGCTTGGAACCGGAATGAACGTACTGGCCGATGTTCTGGTGCAGTGCGTCCATGTACTGCCAGCCCTGCTGCTCGCCGAAGGTTTGCAGCCAGGCGCTGACGTCGAGGAAACCGGTGCCGGACGACGCCGGGTTCGGCATGACAATCTTGCCTTTGTATTCAGGCTTGGTCAGGTCCTGCCAGCTCACCGGTTTGCTCAGGCCTTGTTTCTCGGCTTCGACGGTGTTGAAGCAAATGGTCGCCGCCCACACGTCCATGCCGACCCAGGCTGGCGGGTTGGCAACGTCGCGGTAGTTGCTGCCGATCTTGCCGAGGTCCTTCGGTGCGTAGCTTTGCAGCATGCCTTGCTGGTCGAGAATCGCCAGGCTGGACGCGGCCAGGCCCCAGACCACATCAGCCTGCGGGCGGGCTTTTTCGGCCAGCAGTTTGGCGGTGATGATCCCGGTGGAATCGCGCACCCACTTGATCTCGACGTCCGGATTGGCCTTTTCGAATGCTTCTTTGTAGGTCTTCAGTTGTTCGGCTTCGAGGGCGGTGTAGACCGTCAACTCGGTTTTCGCCGCGAAGGCGTTCAGGCTGAAAGCAGTGAGGACAGCAGCGGCCAGGGCCATAGGCTTGAACATGTTTTTTTCCTTTTGTTTACCGGCAGTTGAGTTCAGGTTTGCGGGATTGGAAATCAGCAACCGGGCGCGCTTTGCCGCCAGGCCTGGGAACGGCGCAGCAAGCCGCACGAGGCCCAGGCCAGGAGCAGGGAAACGCCCGCCGAGGTGAACAGAATCAGGGTCGACATGGCCGCTGCGCCGCCGACGTTGCCGGCGTCGTCCATGTTCAACACCGCCACCGCTGCGAGGATGGTGTCGGGGCTGTAGAGGAAAATCGCCGCCGACACCGTGGTCATCGCCGAGACGAACAGGTAGCGCACGATGTCCAGCAGCGCCGGCAGACAGATCGGCACGGTGACGCGCAGGTAGTGGCGGTACAGCGGCGCCTTGAGCGACAGCGCAGCGGCTTCGAACTCGGCGTCGAGCTGGCGCAATGCGGTGGTGGCGGTCATTTGCGCGGTGGTCAGATAGTGCGCAATGGTGCAGACCACCAGCAGGGTCATGGTCCCGTAGAACACATGCAGCGGGTTGCCGCTCAGGTTGAAGAAGAACACGTAGCCCAGGCCCAGCACCAAACCCGGCACCGCCATCGGCACAAAGCTGAGCATGCGCAGCGCCAGGTTCAGGCCGCGCTGGCCACGGGTTTTTTCCATCAGATAGGCACCGGTGAAAATCAACCCGCTGCCGATCAACGCTGTGCACAAGGCCATCTTCACGCTGTTGCCGTAAGCCAGCCAGCCGCCACCGGCGGTGTCACCGAACTGATAGTGGTTGAGCGACAGCGACAGGTTGTACGGCCAGAACTTCACCAGCGACGAGTACACCGCCATGCCGAACACCAGCAGCAGCGCGGCGCAGATCAGCAACACGATGGTCAGGTAGCAACCGTCCCGCAGCCGCGACGGCGCCGGTTGAAAGACTTGCGCCCGCCCGCTCATGGCGTCGCCATGCCGACGACGCAACCACCCGTCGACGCCGAAGCTGAACAGTGCCGGCAGCAGCAACACCATGCCGATCAACGCACCGCGACCGAATTGCTGCTGGCCAATCACGGCTTTGTAGGCTTCCAGCGCCAGCACTTGGTAGTCGCCACCGACCACCACCGGCACGCCGAAATCGGTGATGGTCAGGGTGAACACCAGGCAAAACGCGGCGAACACTGCTTGCCGGGTTGCCGGCCAGGTGATGCTGCGAAAGGCCTTGGCGGGGCTGGCGCCCATGCTCGACGCGGCGTCGAACAAGCGCGCATCGGCCAGCGACAACGCCGAGAGCAGGATCATCAGCGCGTGGGGAAAGGTGTAAATCACTTCGCCGAGGACAATGCCCCAGAAGCCGTAAATGTTCTCCGGCAGCAGCCCGCGCAACAGGCCCTGGTTACCGAACAGGTAGACCAAGGCGATACCCGGCAGCATTGACGGCGCCATCAATGGCAACAGCGACATGCCGCGCCAGATCGCCTTGCCGGGAATCAGTGTGCGTTGCAGCGCGTAGGCAAACAGGTAGGCCAGCGGTACGACAATGGCCGCCACGCTGAGGGAGACTTTCAGGCTGTTGCCCAGCAACCAGTGGAAGTTGCCACTGGTCAGCAGTTCGCGGGCAGCAACCAGACCACCGCCCTGCCCGGCGTCGCTGCTGAAGCCGCGCCAGAAGATCGCCAGTAGCGGCATCAACACCGCGATGCCGAGCAGGCACAGCAGCAGCACTTTTCCGCCGACTACGAACAGCCGGTCGCCGATTTCGGCCCGGGAAGTCTGCCAAACCTGCTTGTGCGGTATTGGCAGGGCGATCGGCGTGCTCATCAGGCAAACACCTGCAAACTGCGCGGCGGCAAGGCGACCATGATGTCCTGCGCGCCGAGGCGTGGCATGGCTTCAGGCGCCAGTTCGGCGAGCAGCGCATGGCCCGGCAATTGGTTGAGTTCGAAACTCATCCGGCAGCGATTGCCGAGAAAGGTGATCTCGCGGACCTTGGCCGGAAACAGGTTTTCTTCATGCACCGGCGGGTTGACGCTGATCGCCTCCGGGCGACAGAACAGTCGGCCCGATGCGGCTTTACCGGAGTTGTCGGCCAGGCGCACATTCATCCCGCCGACCTGCGCGTGACTGTCACTGCTGCGCTGGAACGGCAGCCAGTTACCCTGCCCGACGAACTCGGCAACAAACGGCGTGGCCGGACGATTGTAGATTTCCTGCGGTGTGGCGTACTGCTCGACCTTGCCGTTGTTCATCACGGCAATGCGGTCGGCCATCAGCATGGCCTCGTCCTGGTTGTGCGTAACCATCAAGGTGGTGATGCCGAGGTTGCGCTGCAATTGACGCAACTCGGTGCACAGGTGCTCGCGAACCCGGGCGTCGAGGGCCGACATCGGTTCGTCCAGCAGCAACAGCGACGGTGCCGGCGCCAGGGCTCGGGCCAGTGCCACGCGTTGTTGCTGACCGCCGGACAATTGGCCGGGGTACTTCTTTTCACTGCCGATCAGGCCCACCAGTTCGAGCATTTGCACGACGCGCTTGCGCACTTCCTCGCGGCCGCTGCCGGCCAGGCCGTAGGCAATGTTGGCTTCGACGGTGAGGTTGGGGAAAAGCGCGTAGGACTGGAACAGAATGCCGTAGTCCCGAGCCTGCGGTGCCAGCAGGGAAACGTTTCGATCACCGAGGTACAACTCGCCGCGATCCTGGCGTTCGAGGCCGGCGATACAACGCAGCAAGGTGGTTTTGCCACAGCCGGAAGGCCCGAGCAGACACACCAGCTCGCCTGCGGCGACGTCCAGAGAAACGTTATCCAGCGCGGTGAATGCGCCAAAGCGTTTCTCGATACCGCGCACCTTCATCGGCGCGCCGGGGAAGACCTGGGCAGTTGCGTTCGGGTGGTTCATGGTCGGACCTCATCAAGCAGATGAAGGCCATCCTAGGTGGGTAATGCGTCCGTCCTGTGGCAGCGAGGCAAAAACGGCCGATAGTGGTATTCGGGGATTTGGGTTGTTCGAGACTTCAGGATCTACCGACGGGAACATTGTGGCGAGGGAGCTTGCTCCCGCTGGACCGCGCAGCGGTCCCAAAATCAGAGCAGAGCACTGTCAGGTAAAACGCATTCTCGGGGTTTACGACTGCTGCGCAGCCGAGCGGGAGCGAGCTCCCTCGCCACAGGGTGGGAACGATCATTACGCCGGGGCCATTTCCTGCGCCAGGCCGAGAAACGCCGCCGGCAGGCGTGCGCCTTTGCGCTCTTTGAGGCAGTACAGGTATTCGGGGATCTGCGGCGCGTTTTCGATCGTCAGCACCCGCAGTTGCGGATCATGGGGCACTTCCTGGCGGGCGATGATGCTGATGCCGATGTTGCGCAGCACCGCTTCACGAATCGACTCCCGGCTGCCGATCTCCAGCAACGGGCCGAAACTCACTCCAGCGGTTGCCAGCAACGCTTCTGTCAGACGCCGGGTGGTCGAGCCGCTTTCACGCATCAACAAGGTGTGTCCGACCAAGGCGCTCAGCGGCACATGATCATGCACCGCCAGCGGATGGTTGCGGTGCACCGCCAACACCAGCGGATCGCTGCCCAATACGCGACGGATCAACCGCGAATCTTCGAGCAATTGCGATGACGCAGCGATGTCGACCCGGTATTCCTCAAGGGACTCAAGCACCTGTTGGGAGTTGCCGATTTCCACCGAGACTTCCACGTGCGGCAGGCGCTCGCGGAAGGTCTTCACCAGATCGAGAATGTAATACGGCGCAGTGGCGGCGATACGCAACGCGCCCTGGACCTGACCGCTGTTGCGCAGGAAAAACTCGATGTCGGCTTCCTGCTGCAACAGCGTTTTGACCATCGGCAGCAACCGCGCGCCGTCCTCGCTGACCGTCAGCCGACGACCACCGCGATAGAACAATTCAACCGAGTACTGGCTTTCCAGATGACGAATCTGGGTGGTCACCGTGGGTTGGCTCAGGCCGAGCTTTTTCGCCGCGAGGGTAATGCTGCCCAAACGCGCGACCATGTAAAAAGCCTTCAGCTCGGCACTCAGCACTTAACCCTCGTCTTGATTATTTGCGCAACAGGCGCAGACCGTTAAACACCACCAGCAGGGCCACGCCCATGTCGGCAAATACCGCCATCCACATGGTGGCGAGCCCCACGAAGGTTACCCCAAGAAAGATCGCCTTGATGATCAATGCCAGGGCGATATTTTGCGTGAGGATATTCGAGGTCTGTCGTGACAGCCGGATAAATGCCGGAATCTTGCGCAGATCATCGTCCATCAGGGCAACATCGGCGGTTTCAATCGCGGTATCGGTGCCGGCTGCAGCCATGGCAAAGCCGATCTGCGCACGGGCCAGCGCCGGTGCATCGTTGATGCCGTCGCCGACCATCCCGACCCGATGCCCCTTAGCGTACAAGCCTTCGATAGCCTTGAGCTTGTCGGTCGGCAGCAGGTCGCCTCGCGCCTCATCGATACCCACCTGGGCGGCAATTGCCCGAGCGGTGTGCGGGTTGTCGCCGGTCAGCATCAAGGTCTTGATGCCCAGTTCATGCAACTGCCGGATCGCTTCGCGGCTGGAGGCCTTGACCGTATCGGCCACTGCGAACAGTGCCAACGGACCCGAGGTGTCGAGCAACAACACCACGGTCTTGCCCTGCTCTTCGAGGGCAAACAGTTTCTCTTCCAGCGCTGGCGAGCACAGGCCCAGCTCTTCCACCAAGCGGTGATTGCCCAAGTGGTAAACCTGACCATCAATCTCACCGCGCACGCCACGGCCGGTCAGCGCTTCGAAGTTATCCACAGCGAGCAACGTCAGCTGTTTATCCACAGCCGCGCTGGCGATGGCCAGCGATACCGGGTGATCGGAACGCCCGGCGAGGCTGGCGGCCAAGACCTGCGCGGTGTTTTCGACCGTGGGGTCCAGGGACAGGTAATCGGTCTGCACCGGCTTGCCATGGGTGATCGTGCCGGTCTTGTCCAGCGCCAGGTAATCCAGTTCGTGACCACCCTCCAGGTACACGCCGCCCTTGATCAGGATGCCTTTGCGCGCCGCTGCCGCCAGACCGCTGACGATGGTCACCGGGGTGGAAATCACCAGTGCGCAAGGGCAAGCGACCACCAGCAGCACCAGGGCGCGGTAGATCCAGTCGAACCAGGCCGCACCCATGAACAGCGGCGGGATGAGTGCCACGGCCAAGGCGAGGATGAACACCACCGGCGTATAGATTTTCGAGAAGCGGTCGACGAACCGCTGGGTCGGCGCCCGTGCGCCCTGGGCGGCTTCGACGGCATGAATGATCCGCGCCAGGGTCGAGTTGTTGGCCGCGGCGGTCACTTTGAACTCCAGCGAACCTGCCTGGTTGATGGTCCCGGCGAAGACTTTGTCGCCGACAGTTTTCTCGACAGGCAGGCTTTCACCGGTAATCGGCGCCTGGTCTATGGTCGAGCTGCCGGACAGCACTTCGCCGTCCAGACCAATGCGCTCGCCGGGACGAACCCGCACCCGCGCACCGAGATCGATACTTTTGGCTTCACGTTCGACCCAGCTTCCGTCTTCCTGCTGCACCGTGACCTTTTCCGGGGTCATCTGCATCAGCCCGCTGATTGCATTGCGCGCGCGGTCCAGGGATTTGGCTTCGATCAGCTCGGCCACGGTGAACAGGAACATCACCATCGCCGCTTCCGGCCACTGGCCGATCAACACTGCACCGGTCACCGCGATGCTCATCAGCGCGTTGATGTTCAGGTTGAGGTTCTTCAGGGCAATCCAGCCCTTCTTGTAAGTGCCCAAACCGCCGCTGAGGATCGAGATCAGCGCAACGATCGCCACTACCCAGGTCGGCGCGGCGCCGGTGAAGTGAATCACCTCGGCCGCCAAGGCACCGACACCTGATACTGCCAACGGCCACCAGGGTTTTTTCACTGGGGCCGGACGGCTGTCATTCGCTTTGGCGCCCTCCTCGATCGGCTCGGCCAACATGCCGATGGACTTGATGGCGTCGATGATCGGTGCAGTCGTCGGCAGATCATGGGTGACGCCGAGTACGCGGTTGATCAGGTTGAATTCCAGTTGCTGCACACCCGCAAGCTTGCCGAGCTTGTTCTGGATCAGCGTCTGCTCGGTCGGGCAGTCCATGGCATCGATGCGAAAACGGCTCAGGCGCGCGCCATCGGTCGGCGTTTCACTGAGCTTGATCAATGAAGGCGCTGCGGCGCTGGAACAGCAAGAGCCGCCATGGTTGGCGTGATCGTGTTTCTGGACCGGCTGAAGTTTTTGCCCGTGATCGTGATCGTGATCGTGATCAGCGTGGGGTTTGTGGGTGTGCTGGGAATCGCTCATAAGGTCGCGTCCGAAAAGGTGCCTGTTGCCAAGTGAACACCCTATAGCCACTATAGGGTCAAGCAACCTTTTGGAGATCGACGCAATGAAGATCGGCGAACTGGCGAAACTGACCGACTGCCAGGTCGAAACCATCCGTTATTACGAGCGCGRAGGCCTGTTGCCGGAACCAGCCCGCAGTGAAGGCAATTACCGCGTGTACACCCAGGCCCACACCGAGCGCCTGACCTTCATCCGTAACTGCCGCACCCTCGACATGACCCTCGAGGAAATCCGCAGCCTGCTCAGCCTGCGCGACAGCCCGCAGGATCAATGCGAAAGCGTCAACGCGCTGATCGACGAGCACATCCACCACGTCAAGGCACGGATCGACGGCCTGCTGGCCTTGCAGGCACAACTACTGGAACTGCGCCAAAGCTGCAGCGAACGGCCGGATATCGAACAGTGCGGGATCTTGCAGCAGCTGGAAGTCAGCGGCGGCGTGGCGGCAAGCGAAGCCGAGCATTCCCATGTCGGCCGAAGCCACGGGCATTAAGCCGCCCGGCGTAGCAGCAAAAGCATGGCTAACGCGGCCAACACCGCGCCGGTGATGAACGTGCTCTGCGCCCCGACGGTTTGCCACAGCCAGCCGGCGAGAACACTGGCAATCAGCAGGCAAACGCCGCTGATCAGATTGAAAATACCGAACGCCGTGCCCTTCAGCTCGTCGGGGGCGGTGTCAGCTACCAGTGTGGCGAGGATGCCTTGGCTGAAACCCATGTGCAGTCCCCACAGGGCTACGCCCAGCATCATTGTCAGGGGCGAATGGCTTTGCGCGAGCACCAGGTCCGCCAGCACCAACAGCGCCATACCGAGGCAAAGCAGTTTAGTGCGACTGATGCGATCGGACAGCCAACCGGCCGGGTACGCGGACAGCGCATAGAACACCGACATGACGACCATCACCAGCGGCACCCACGTGGCTGACAAACCGGTCTGCTGCGCCTTCAACACCAGAAATGCTTCGCTGAAACGCGCCAGCGTAAACACTCCACCCACAATGACCACCCACCAGTACCCGGACGAGAAGTCGTGAAGGACTCGCCAATGTATGGGCGATCGAAAGGTGTGCTTGCCAACAGCGTGCTCAGGCTCTTTTACACCGGTGACAATCAGCGCCACCGCGATGACCGCCGGGATCACCGCGAACCAGAGTACAAGCTGGATATCGGCGAGCCAGAGCATCAGCACGATGGCCAGCGCAGGGCCGAAAAAGGCGCCGACAGTGTCCATCGACTGGCGCAAACCGAAACAGGCACCGCGAATTTCCAGCGGAGCGACATCCGCCACCAAGGCATCGCGCGGCGAGCCGCGAATGCCTTTGCCGATACGATCGAGAAAGCGCGCGGTAAACACCACCTCCACCGAGTGAGCCAGCGGGAACAGCGGTTTGGACAACGCGGCCAGACCGTATCCCACTAACAGCAAGCCTTTGCGTCGACCGATAAAGTCGCTGATCGCCCCCGAGAAGACTTTGACGACCATCGCCGTCGCCTCGGCGATGCCCTCGATCACCCCGACAGTCAGCGCGCTCGCGCCCAGGGTCGTGACCAGAAACACCGGCAGCAGGCTGTGCACCAGTTCGGACGAAACATCCATGAACAGGCTGACAAAGCCCAAGGCCCAAATGGTTCGCGGGATACGCAGAGACTCCGACCTGGCCTGATTCACGTGTTCATCCTGTCGTGCTCCAGGGCCCTATTCAAGGCGATGAACGGACCCTATCAGTGCATATTGCGCCGGGCGAGTGCCGGAAATATTCGCTGGTACAGACGCTCAACAACGTCGAGCAGACGCTCGCCCTGCTGTCTCCAGTCCAGCACTTGCTTGACCAGCCAGGCGCTGATCAGCGAAACCAGGAACGACCCGGCGATATCGAATGGAAAGTGCACACCCAGGTAGACACGCGCCCAGCCAACCAACGCCCCCAGCAGCAAAACCAGCAGGCCTAGCTTGCGTAGCGAGGCCAGTATCAACCCAAAGGCTAGCGCAAACATCACCGTGGCGTGGTCGCTGGGAAAAGATGATTCAGCGGCATGCGCCAGGAAATTTTGCCCCAGCCCCAGCATAAAGGGACGTGGGTGAAACCAAAGGCTGCTGATCAGCAGATTGCAGCCCAGCGCGAAGACGATAC
Organism: Pseudomonas sp. 05N36; assembly: GCF_056397385.1. Taxonomy (NCBI): domain Bacteria; kingdom Pseudomonadati; phylum Pseudomonadota; class Gammaproteobacteria; order Pseudomonadales; family Pseudomonadaceae; genus Pseudomonas; species Pseudomonas sp. 05N36. Next base: position 196,980 of record NZ_JBFTNH010000005.1, read on the forward strand.
TCAGCGTCGCAGTGAGCGCCACCGCCCGCTGCCGGCGTGCGCCTTGCAACCACAACCCGGCCAGCAAAAGCGGTACACAGAGGATCAGCCACTGTGCCAGAAATATCGCCAAGGACCGCATGGGCGCCGAGGCATCTGCGCTGGCGTTGATCGTCAGGAACAGGCTGCGATTGAGTTCTTCCACACATAGACGCCATTCAGATCATCAGAAAACCCCGCATCGCGATCACACGCCAAGCGGTTCCTATCCTACTCATTTCAATCGCCCGGACAGTCGGAGTACCCCGCCATCCGGGCTTCAGGCGTTTGACACCTGTATCGCCACAAGTTCTGCCGCCACACGGCGCATCAGCAACTGGGTAAAAGCCGCCGTCAATTCGAGCGTTCGACAGTGTCGGACTGGGCTTTCTGACTGCTTGCTACAGCCTGCGCATGTTCAGACTGCTGATAGTGAACCATCGCCACATCGCGTGCGGCGTCCATTCGGGCCTGAACCTTGTCGCCGCCGCCTTCAGCCATCGCAGCCACAGAAGCGCACATCAGGGAAACGACCAAAAAAGCTTTCAGGGATTTCATTGGGAACTCTCCAGTAGTTGGGTTCTGCCAGACCCTGTATTGGCCTGACTGGAGCTCATCCTATAGGGCGCTATTTATCGGCCCTTTCCCCGGGAGATGAATTTTCTGACATGTAGGTTTTTAGATTCGTGGTACTGACGCTTGATCGCTCCCACAGCGTGGGAACGATCAGGGCGGGAGGTCTTTAGACCGCCATTGGCGCGGTCATTGGGGCGTGGTGTTCGTAACCTTCCAGCGAGAAGTCGCTCGGCTCGATCTGTTCCAGCCACTCCGGCTGGTACACGCCGGTCTTGGCGAACTCCGGCACGCGGTCGGAAATCACCAGCTTGGGCATCGGGAACGGCTCGCGCTTGAGCTGTTCGTTGAGCATGTCCAGGTGGTTTTCGTAGACGTGGGCGTCACCGATGAAATAGGTGAACCAGCGCGGCGTGTAACCGGTCAGGCGACCGATCAGGCTCAGCAGCGCGGCACCTTCGGTGAGGTTGAACGGCGTGCCCAGGCCCAGGTCATTGGAGCGGATGTAGAGCGTCAGGGAGATCTCTTTGGTCTCGACGTTCGGGTGGAACTGATACAGCAGATGGCACGGCGGCAGCGCCATTTCATCGAGCTGGGCGCAGTTCCAGCCGTGGAACAGGATACGGCGGCTGCCCGGGTCCTTGATGATGGTGTCGACGCACTGGCGAATCTGGTCGATCGCCTTGTACAGCACCACATAGGCCTGGCCGTCTTCTTCACCTTCAGCGATCTGCCGATAGCCCTGGCTCAGCGTCTGCTCGATAGCCGCCTGATTGTTGACCGGGATCTGCTTGTACGCCGGCCATTTGCGCCATTGCACGCCGTAGATCTCGCCCAGGTCGTCTTCGCCCTGACGGAACGGGTTGGCCAGCCACTGGGCGTTTTCATTGGCATTCTGGTCCCAGACCTTGCAGCCCAATGCCCGGAATTCAGCTGCGTTGTTCACACCCCGCAGGAAACCGACCATCTCGCCGATAGCCGATTTGAACGCCATCTTGCGGGTAGTGATCGCCGGGAAACCTTCTTTCAGGTCATAGCGCAGCATCGCGCCGGGAAAGCTGATGGTGTTCACGCCGGTACGGTTGGCTTGCTTGGTGCCGTTCTTGATGACGTGGGCGACCAGATCGAGATATTGCTTCATGAGTTACCTGTGTCCTTGAACCCGGGACCAAAGCCCCGGGGTTCGAATGTAGAGCGCGACGGCTTAAGCGGTCGGGGCAACCGGAGCCGCCGGGGCACGGTGATAAGCCAGCCAGATCAGGAACAGACCGGCCAGGATCATCGGTACGCACAGGACCTGGCCCATGGTCAGCCAGTTCCAGGCCAGATAGCCCAGTTGTGCATCCGGCACGCGGACGAATTCGACGATGAATCGGAAAATACCGTAGAACAGCGTGAACATCCCGGACACGGCCATGGTCGGCCGCGGCTTGCGCGAGAACAACCACAGGATCAGGAACAGCGCCACGCCTTCCAGCGCGAACTGATACAGCTGCGACGGGTGACGCGGCAGCTGTGCCGGATCGCTGAACGGCGGGAAGATCATTGCCCATGGCAGGTCAGTCGGCTTGCCCCACAACTCGGCGTTGATGAAGTTACCGATACGCCCGGCACCCAGGCCGATCGGCACCATCGGTGCAACGAAGTCCATCAGCTGGAAGAACGACTTGCCGTTCTTCCTGCCGAACCACAGGGCCGCCAGCATCACGCCGATGAACCCGCCGTGGAACGACATGCCGCCCTTCCACACTTCAAAAATCAAGGTCGGGTTGGCCAGGTAAGCATTCAGATCGTAAAACAGCACATAACCCAATCGGCCGCCGACAATCACGCCCATCGACATCCAGAAGATCATGTCGGAGAGCTTTTCCTTGGTCCAGGTCGGGTCGAAGCGGTTCAGCCGACGCGATGCCAGTATCCAGGCGCCGCCGATGCCGATCAGGTACATCAGGCCGTACCAGTGGATTTTCAGCGGGCCGATGGCCAGGGCCACCGGGTCAATCTGCGGGTAAGGCAGCATTGCGACTCCTCGTTAGAGTTGAAACGTAAAATTCCTGGCGCGACCGTGCCACGCCTGGATTAAGCCAGGATTGTGTCGCTGTTCCCGGCAAAAAGAGCTCAAAGCAAAAAGCTCAAACCCACGCAAAACAGCAACGCGGCAAACAGTCTTTTCAGCAACCGCGGTGACAGCTTGTGGGCCAGTCGCGCACCGATGCGGGCAAAGACCATGCTGGTCAGGGCAATGCCCAGCAGCGCCGGTAAATAAATGAACCCGAGACTATGAGCCGGCAGGCGCGGATCGTGCCAGCCCAGAATCATGAAACTTAATGCACTGACGAGCGCAATCGGCAGACCGCAGGCCGAAGAGGTGGCCACGGCTTGCTGCATCGGCACGCTGCGCCAGGTCAGAAACGGCACTGTCAGTGAGCCTCCGCCGACCCCGAAAATCGCTGAAGCCCAGCCGATCACACTGCCGGCCAGGGTCAGGCCGACTTTGCCGGGCACCGTTCGGCTGGCCTTGGGCTTGACCTCCAGCGCCAGCTGCAAGGCAATGACCAACGCGAACACACCGATGATCTTCTGCAAATGCGGTCCCGAGATGGCTTCGGCCGTCAGTGCACCAAAACCTGCACCGATCAGGATCCCGACGGTCATCCAGACAAAAATCGGCCAGCGCACCGCGCCTTTCAGATGATGTTCGCGCACCGCATTGACCGACGTGAAGATGATCGTCGCCAACGACGTGCCGACGGCCAGGTGAGTCAACACCGACACATCAAAACCCTGCAAGGTGAAACTGAACACCAGTACCGGGACGATGATGATCCCGCCGCCCACCCCAAACAGCCCGGCCAGCACGCCGGCGCAGGCACCCAGCAGTAGATAGAGCGGAAATTCCATGGCTGCATCTCGAAATAAGTGCGGCATGGTAACGGATGCAGGGCCTCAAGCTCCACTGGATGGCGATGGATACCCGACAGCTCTATGCGTACAGTGGGCAAAAAAAGCCAAGAGGGATAACCCCATGTGCTTGATCGTCTTCGCCTGGCGGCCGCGTCACGCAACGCCGCTGATCGTTGCGGCCAACCGTGACGAGTTTTATGCACGCCCCAGCCTGCCGCTGGCGCAATGGCCTGAAACGCCGCAGGTGTATGCCGGGCGCGACCTGGAAGCGGGTGGCACCTGGCTGGGCATTGGGGCCAACGGACGCTTTGCCGCATTGACCAACATCCGCGACCCGCACCAGCCGCCGGCGCGCAAATCACGAGGCGAGCTGGTGGCGGGGTTTCTCACCGGCGACTTGCCGATTGATCAGTATTTGGCCGACGTTGTCGACAGATCACCGGAATATGCCGGGTTCAATCTGCTGATCGGCAATCTTCATGAGCTGTGGCATTACAACGCCCGCGAGCCTGGGCCCGTAAAACTGCAATCCGGCATCTATGGACTGTCGAATGCCGGGCTTGATACGCCGTGGCCGAAAGTGCTCAAGGCCAAGGCGGCGTTGAGTGAAGTCCTGGCCGACCCGCAGCCACAGGCCTTGCTGGCCCTTTTAGGCGACCCGCAAACAGCGCCATTCGCCGACTTGCCGGATACCGGGGTCGGGCTGGCGACCGAGAGTTTGTTGTCGAGCGTGTTTATTGCCAGCCCCACGTATGGCACCCGAGCGAGTACCGCGTTGATTGTGCGGGCCGACGGGACGCGGCTGATGGTTGAACGAAGTTTCGGGCCGTATGGCGGGCATCTTGGGGAAGTGGAGATCAGGCTTTAGCTTTGTGCTGCCTGAACTGGCTTCATCGCGAGCAGGCTCGCTCCCACATTTGATCTTCGGTGCTCACAAATAGTGTGTTCACAGCAGATCCAGTGTGGGAGCGAGCCTGCTCGCGATGAGGCCATCAGCACTTTAGAGGGGCTTGATCGCCGCCGGATTGATCATCCGCGCCAACCCAAGGTTCTTCAGCGCCAGTTGCAGCGAGCTGTGGATCACTTGCGGGTTGTCGATGGTCATCAGCTCGGCAAGCAGGTCCCTGGCCCAGCTCAGGTTGATCTGGCGCAGCATCCACTTCACTTTTGGCAAGTTGGTGGCGTTCATCGACAGGCTGTCAAAGCCCATCGCCATCAACAGCACCGCCGCCGCCGGATCACCGGCCATCTCGCCGCAGATACTCACTGGCTTGCCTTCGGCATGCGCATCGCGCACCACGGTTTGCAGGGCTTGCAGCACCGCCGGGTGCAGGTAGTCGTAAAGATCGGCTACCCGTGGGTTGTTACGGTCCACGGCCAGCAGGTATTGGGTCAGGTCGTTGGAGCCGACCGACAGGAAGTCCACCTGCCGTGCCAGTTCCTTGGTTTGGTACACCGCTGCCGGAACCTCGATCATCACACCAACCGGCGGCATCGGCACGTCGCAGCCTTCATCGCGAACTTCACCCCAAGCGCGGTGAATAAGGTGCTGTGCTTCTTCCACTTCATGGGTGCCGGAGATCATCGGCAACAGAATCCGCAGGTTGTTCAGGCCTTCGCTGGCCTTGAGCATGGCGCGGGTCTGTACCAGGAAGATTTCCGGGTGGTCGAGGGTCACGCGAATCCCGCGCCAGCCGAGGAACGGGTTGTCTTCCTTGATCGGGAAGTACGACAGTGACTTGTCGCCGCCGATGTCCAGGCTGCGCATGGTCACCGGTTGCGGGTGGAAGGCCGCGAGTTGCTCGCGATAAATCGCCAGCTGCTCCTTTTCGCTCGGAAAGCGCTGATTGATCATGAACGGCACTTCGGTGCGGTACAGACCTACACCTTCGGCACCGCGCTTCTGCGCCCGTGCCACATCCGCCAGCAAGCCGGTGTTGACCCACAGCGGCATGCGGTGGCCGTCGATCGTCACGCACGGCAAATCGCGCAGTGCATCCAGCCCCAGGGCCAGTTGCTTCTCTTCCTCGACCACGTCGGCGAACTGCTTGCGCAGCACGTCGCTCGGGTTGGTGTAGACCTCGCCGTGGTAGCCGTCGACGATCATCTGGATGCCGTCGACCTTGGAATACGGCAGGTCGACCAGGCCCATCACCGTCGGGATACCCATGGCTCGCGCCAGGATCGCCACGTGGGAGTTGCCGGAACCGAGCACCGACACCAACCCCGCCAGCTTGCCTTCCGGCACCTCGCCGAGCATCGCCGGCGTCAGTTCTTCGCTGATCAGAATGGTGTTGTCGGGATAGACCAGCGTCTGCTGACGTTCTTCCTGCAGGTAAGCCAGCAGGCGTCGGCCAAGGTCCTTGACGTCCGAGGCGCGCTCACGCAGGTAGGCGTCGTCCATCAATTCGAAACGATTGACGTGATCGGTGACCACCTGACGCAGTGCGCCCTGGGCCCACTGACCGGTCTTGATCACGGTGGTCACTTCGCTGCCCAGCGAAGCGTCGTCGAGCATCATCAGGTAGACATCGAACAGCGCCCGCTCTTCCGGCCGCAATTGCGTGGCGAGCTTGGCGGACAGCGCGCGCATGTCGGCGCGCACGCCTTCGATGGCGGTCTTGAACAACCCCAGCTCCGCGTCGATGTCAGCGATGGCCTTGTCAGGCACCACGTCCAGATCGGCCGGCGGCAACATGACCACCGCGGTACCGACCGCCGCACCGGGCGAGCCGGGTACGCCGACGAACTTTGCTTCCTGAATGCCCTTGCCCTGACGCCCCAGGCCACGGATCGAACCGGTGGCCTCGGCGTGGGCGATAACGCCCGCGAGCTGGGCGCTCATGGTCACCAGGAAGGCTTCTTCACCTTCGTCGAACTGGCGACGTTCTTTTTGCTGGATGACCAACACGCCGACAACGCGGCGGTGGTGAATGATCGGGGCTCCGAGGAACGAGGCATAACGCTCTTCACCGGTTTCGGCGAAGTAGCGATAACGCGGGTGATCCGCGGCGTTTTCGAGGTTGAGGGGTTCTTCACGCGTGCCGACCAGGCCAACCAGACCTTCGTTGGGCGCCATGCTGACCTTGCCGATCGAGCGCTTGTTCAAGCCCTCGGTGGCCATCAGCACGAAGCGGTTGGTTTCGGGGTCGAGCAGGTAGACCGAGCAGACCTGGCTGCCCATGGCCTCTTTGACGCGCAACACAATAATCCCCAACGCCGCCTTGAGATCCTTGGCGGAGTTAACTTCCTGGACGATCTTGCGCAGCGTATTGAGCATGGCTCGGGGTCGAACTCCGTCGTCAGTCGCGCGCTAAAAGGCGCGGGGCAAGCTCTTTGAGAGCGCGGCGATAAACCTCGCGCTTGAATGTCACCACCTGGCCCAACGGATACCAATAACTGACCCAGCGCCAGCCATCGAACTCCGGTTTACCGGTCAAATCCATCCGCACCCGCTGCTCGTTAGAGATCAGGCGCAGGAGAAACCACTTCTGTTTCTGGCCGATGCACAGCGGTTGGCTGTGCGTTCTGACCAGGCGTTGCGGCAAACGATAGCGCAACCAGCCCCGGGTGCAGGCGAGAATTTCAACATCTTCGCGCTCCAGCCCCACTTCTTCGTTCAACTCGCGGTACAAGGCGTCTTCGGGCGTCTCCTGAGGGTTGATACCACCTTGAGGAAACTGCCAGGCATCTTGATTGATACGGCGAGCCCATAGCACCTGGCCAGCATCATTCGTGAGAATGATCCCGACATTGGGTCGGAAACCATCGGGGTCGATCACGGCAACAACCTCGCAAACGCATGTCGTCGCATTGTTCCACAAAGGTCGTGAAGGCGGCAACGAAGCTTCCTACGTTATGTGCACTCTTGTGAAAAGACCGTATTCTGGAGGCCTTTTTACAGACTTTTCAGCGAGTAACTGCAAATGCGTCTGGCTTTATTCGACTTGGACAACACACTTTTGGGTGGCGACAGCGATCACGCATGGGGCGACTACCTGTGCGAACGCGGCTTGCTCGACGCCGTCGCCTACAAAACGCGCAACGATGAGTTCTACCAGGACTACCTGGCCGGCAAGCTGGACCAGGCCGAGTACCTGAATTTTTGCCTGGAAATCCTCGGTCGGACCGAGATGACCCTGCTGGACGAATGGCACCGCGACTACATGCGCGACTGCATCGAGCCGCTCGTGTTGTCCAAGGGGCTCGAGTTGCTGGCCAGGCACCGGGATGCCGGTGACAAACTGGTGATCATCACCGCCACCAATCGTTTTGTCACAGGTCCCATTGCCCAGCGTCTGGGTGTCGAAACCCTGATTGCCACCGAATGCGAAATGGTCGACGGCCGCTACACCGGGCGCAGCACCGACGTGCCGTGCTACCGTGAAGGCAAGGTGACGCGCCTGAATCGTTGGCTGGAAGAGACCGGCATGTCGCTCGAAGACAGCTATTTCTATAGCGATTCGATGAATGACCTGGCACTTCTGGAGGAAGTGGCAAACCCGGTGGCCGTGGACCCGGACCCGAATCTGCGCGCCGAAGCACAGAAACGTGGCTGGCCGATCATGTCCTTGCGCGACTGAAGTCAGCGACTTTATCTGTGGCGAGGGAGCTTGCTCCCGCTCGGTCGCGCAGCGGCCGCAAATCCGGCCGACGCGCTCCGCCTGACTAAACGTCTTAGCCGAATTCAGGAGCGCTTCGCGCTCCAGCGGGAGCAAGCTCCCTCGCCACAGTTGATCGCATGAATCAGGTCAGACCGGCTTCGCGCCCATCAACCCGGCAATCGCGATAAAACAGACAAAACTGAACAACGCCAAGGCAAACGTAAACTTGCCATTGCCACCCGGCGCAGTGCGCAACTTGTTAAGCCGCACCAGCAGCCAGAACATCGCCAGCGCACCGACGGTGTAGGTCACGCTGGAAGCCAGAATCCACATCTGCCCCAGCGGCCAGCCCACCAGGTGCACCATCCACCATCCGGTGAACGGCATGCTCAGCAACGCCAGGCCCATCACCAGCCAGACAAACACCCATGGGCGCTGCAGGGTGCGCGCGTGCGCCGTCACATCGCCGTTACGGCGCGTGCGCCAGACCCGGATCGCCAGGCCCAGCGCACCGACCAGCAACAACACCGTTGCCAGGACGTGCGCAATTTTCAGGGCGGTTAACGTTTCCATTGTTCGATTTCCTTATGGACTGGCCATCAGCGTAGACGCTCAGCCGAGGAACAGCTTATACGCCGGGTTGTCACTCTCATCCCAATACGGGTAACCGATTTCCGCCAGCGCCGCCGGCACCAGATGGCGCTCTTCATGCGGCACTTGCAGACCGGCGACCACCCGACCATCGGCCGCGCCGTGGTTACGGTAGTGGAACATCGAGATGTTCCAGCGCCCGCCGAGCTTGTTGAGGAAGTTGAACAGCGCTCCCGGACGCTCAGGGAACTCGAAGCGCAACACCACTTCATCGACGACCTGCGCCGCACGACCGCCGACCATGTGGCGAATGTGCAACTTGGCCAGTTCGTTGTCGGTCAGGTCGAGCACCGGGAAGCCCTGCTCGGTCAGACTGGCGAGCAGCGCACTGCGTGGATCGTTTTCCGGGTGCGTCTGCACGCCGACAAAGATGTGCGCTTCGCTGCCGGTGTTGTAGCGGTAATTGAATTCGGTGATCTGGCGTTTGCCGATGGCTTCGCAGAACGCCTTGAAGCTGCCCGGCTTCTCCGGGATCGTCACGGCGATGATCGCTTCGCGGCCTTCACCCAGCTCGGCGCGCTCGGCGACGTGGCGCAGGCGGTCGAAGTTGACGTTGGCGCCTGAGTCGATGGCCACCAGGGTCTGCCCGGCTACACCGCGCAACTCGACGTACTTCTTGATCCCCGCTACACCCAAGGCGCCGGCAGGCTCGGTGATCGAGCGGGTATCGTCGTAGATATCCTTGATTGCTGCACAGATCTCGTCAGTGCTGACGGTGATCACTTCATCGACGTAATCCTTGCAGATGTCGAAGGTGTGCTGGCCGATCTGCGCCACTGCCACGCCATCGGCAAAGAGCCCGACGGTCGGCAGAACCACGCGCTCACCGGCCGCCATGGCCGCCTGCAGGCAGTTGGAGTCGTCCGGCTCGACACCGATGATCTTGATCTCGGGCCGCAGGTACTTCACGTACGCGGCGATCCCGGCGATCAGGCCGCCACCGCCCACCGGGACGAAAATCGCATCAATCGGCCCCGGGTGCTGGCGCAGAATCTCCATCGCCACGGTGCCCTGCCCGGCAATGGTGTGCGGATCATCGTAAGGGTGGATGTAGACGTAGCCCTTTTCGTCGACCAGTTTCAGCGAATAGGCCAGGGCTTCTGGGAAGGAATCCCCGTGCAGCACCACTTTGCCGCCGCGTGAGCGCACGCCTTCGACCTTGATCTCAGGGGTGGTCTTGGGCATGACGATGGTCGCTTTCACGCCCAGCACCTTGGCCGCGAGCGCCAGGCCCTGCGCATGGTTACCTGCCGAGGCGGTGACCACGCCACGGGCGCGCTCTTCATCGCTCAATTGGGTCAGCTTGTTGTAAGCGCCGCGAATCTTGAACGAGAACACCGGCTGCAAGTCTTCGCGCTTGAGCCAGATCTTGTTGCCCAGCCGCTCGGAGAGCTGGCGAGCAGTCTGCAATGGGGTTTCTACGGCAACGTCATAAACGCGCGAGGTGAGGATCTTTTTGACGTACTGTTCGAGCATCGGAAAGCATCACTGAGCGGGTTGGGCAGGGCCAAGGAGTCTAACCCGGCTTTTGCCCGTGCGACCACACGAATCCAGAGGATTTAGCCAGGCATGGGGCTATAATGCGGGCCTTTCGTTCCCCTTTGGCACCTCGGAGCCCGCATGACCCAGGATCAACTCAAACAGGCAGTGGCTCAGGCCGCCGTCGACTTCATCCTTCCAAAACTCGACGACAAGAGCATCGTCGGGGTCGGCACCGGCTCCACCGCCAACTGCTTCATCGACGCACTGGCCCAGCACAAGGGCGCATTCGACGGCGCGGTTGCCAGCTCCGAAGCCACCGCCGCGCGCCTCAAGGGCCACGGGATTCCGGTGTATGAGCTCAACACCGTCAGCGACCTGGAGTTCTATGTCGATGGCGCCGATGAAAGCGATGAGCACCTGAACCTGATCAAGGGCGGTGGCGCAGCCCTGACCCGCGAGAAGATCGTTGCAGCCGTGGCCAAGACGTTCATCTGCATCGCCGACGCCAGCAAACTGGTGCCGGTCCTGGGCACCTTCCCACTGCCGGTCGAAGTGATCCCGATGGCCCGCAGCCACGTGGCCCGCGAGCTGGTAAAACTGGGCGGCGATCCGGTTTACCGTGAAGGTGTGTTGACCGACAACGGCAACATCATCCTCGACGTGTTCAACATGCAGATCACCAACCCGGTCGAGCTCGAGACTCAAATCAACGCCATCGTCGGCGTGGTCACCAACGGCCTGTTCGCCGCCCGTCCGGCAGACGTGCTACTGCTGGGCACGAGCGAAGGCGTGAAGACTCTGCACGCCAAGTAAGGCGAACACAAAACCTGTGGGAGCGAGCCTGCTCGCGATAGCGGTCGGTTATTCAACATCGATGTTGAATGTGCCGGCCTAATCGCGAGCAGGCTCGCTCCCACATTGGTTTTGTGGTGTTGATCAGGGTTGTGGGGGCTTTTTGAAGACGTAAAACAGGTTGGGTTCGCTGACCAGGTACATCGTGCCGCTGTCGTCCATGGCGATCCTCTCCGCTTGCGGTACCGTCTTTTGCAAACCCTGACGCCCCTTGTCCAGCGACATCGTGCTTAACGGCCGACCGTCGACATCCAGTTCCAGCACCAGGTGCGACTCATCCGATAGCGCCAGCAAATGGCCGCTGCGCTTGTCATATTGCAGGCTCGACAGGTCGCGCACGAACAGCCCGGCATCGCGCTTGGGGTTATTGACCACATGCACCGCGTAGGATTTCTCCGGATTGTAATGCGGGAAGCCCTGCACTTCGTAGATCAGCATCGGGTCGCGTTCCTTGGCGACGAACAGCCGCTTGCCTACCGAATCGTAGGCCAGGCCTTCAAAGCCCTTATTGCTGCTCATGTGCACGCCAAGGGTCATCTGCTCGGAATCCGCAGCGTCGAGAAACTCCGTTTCATCCGTCAGGTGAATCTTGATCAGGCGCTGCTGATATTCATCGGCGATCACATAGGTATCAGCACTGATGAACTCCACCGCTTCCGGGTCGCCAAACCCGATCAGCGTCACGCGGCGCAGGATTCGCCCGTCGAGGGACAGCTCGAGCAGCTCGGAGTTTTTATTGGTCACGGTGAACAGGCTTTGGCGCACCGGATCAAACGTCAGCGCCGAAACGTCAGCACTCAGCCCGTCAATGACCTTCGCCTCGACAACCACCTGGTAATCGTTGAGTGCCATGGACTGGCCGTCGGCCGGGTGCAACCAGGCCTGCAGGTCGAACCAGCTGCGCTCGAACAAACGATAATGCTGCCCGGCCGCGCCCAACGCCACGACTGCAGCGAAGAGCACGATCAGGACTCGGTTTTGCGGTTTAGCGAACACTGCTCTTGAAGCTGCCGGCGCCCGGCAATTCCAGTACCAGTTCATCACCAACGTTCAACGGACCGACGCCAGCCGGAGTGCCGGTCATGATCACGTCACCGGCTTGCAGCGAGAAGCAGCCTGCCATGTGCTGGATCATTGGCACGATCGGGTTGAGCATCAAGCTGCTGTTGCCGTCCTGGCGAACTTCACCGTTGATGGTCAGGCGGATACCGATGTCGGTCAGGTCCGGGAAGGTGCTGCTGACCACGAACGGCGCCAGCACGCAGGCGCCGTCGAACGACTTGGCGATTTCCCATGGCAGGCCTTTGGATTTCAGCTCGGCCTGCTTGTCGCGCAAGGTCAGGTCCAGCCCCGGTGCAAACCCGGAGATCGCATCCAGCACTTCTTCGCGGCTTGGCTTGGTCGACAACGGCTTGCCGATCAACACGGCGATTTCCGCCTCGTAGTGGACCGAACCACGCTCGGTCGGAATCGCAAAACCACCCTCCAGCGACACCACGCAACTGCCCGGCTTGATGAACAGCAGCGGCTCGGTCGGCACCGGGTTATCCAGTTCCTTGGCGTGTTCGGCATAGTTACGCCCGATGCACACCACTTTCCCGACCGGGAAATGAATACGCGTACCGTCGACATACTGGTGCTGATAGCTCATAACCGACTCCCTTATTGATTCATCAGGTACAGCGGCTTCAAACAGCGAAGATCTTGCCCGGGTTCATGATGCCGTTCGGGTCGAACACCGCCTTGACCGCTTTCATGTACTCGATCTCAACCGGCGAACGGCTGTAGGTCAAGTAATCCCGCTTGGTCATGCCCACGCCATGCTCGGCCGAGATCGAGCCGTTGTACTTCTCGACGGTTTCGAACACCCACTTGTTGACGGTCGCGCACTTGGCGAAGAACTCGTCCTTGCTGAGGTTCTCTGGCTTGAGGATGTTCAGGTGCAGGTTGCCGTCGCCGATGTGGCCGAACCAGACGATTTCGAAATCCGGGTAGTGTTCGCCGACAATCGCGTCGATTTCCTTCAGGAACGCCGGGACTTTCGACACAGTGACCGAAATGTCGTTCTTGTACGGCGTCCAGTGGGAGATGGTCTCGGAGATGTATTCGCGCAGCTTCCAGAGGTTTTGCAGTTGCGATTCGCTCTGGCTCATCACGCCATCCAGCACCCAACCCTCTTCAACACAGTGCTCGAAGGTTTCCAGCGCATGGTTGGCCACTTCCTCGGTGGTCGCTTCGAATTCCAGCAGCGCGTAGAACGGGCAATCGGATTCGAACGGCGCCGGCACGTCGCCGCGCGCGAGGACTTTGGCCAGGGCCTTGTCGGAGAAGAATTCGAACGCAGTCAGGTCGAGCTTGTTCTGGAACGCGTGCAGCACCGGCATGATCGAGTCGAAATCGGCGGTGCCGAGGACCATCGCGGTGAGGTTTTTGGGGGCACGATCCAGACGCATGGTCGCTTCGACCACGAAACCCAAGGTACCTTCGGCGCCGATGAACAGCTGACGCATGTCGTAGCCGGTGGCGTTCTTGATCAGGTCGCGGTTCAGTTCCAGCAGGTCGCCCTTGCCGGTCACGACTTTCATGCCGGCAACCCAGTTACGGGTCATGCCGTAGCGAATAACCTTGATCCCGCCGGCATTGGTGCCGATATTGCCGCCAATCTGGCTGGAACCTGCAGAAGCGAAGTCCACCGGATAGTACAAACCGTGCTCTTCGGCGCGGTTTTGCAGTTGTTCGGTGACGACACCCGGCTGGCAAGTCGCAGTCCGGTCGGTCAGGTTCACGTCGAGGATCTGGTTCATATAGTCGAAGGAAACCACCACTTCGCCATTCGCTGCCACGGCAGCAGCGGACAGCCCGGTGCGTCCGCCCGACGGCACCAGCGCAATCTTGTGCTCATTCGCCCAACGGACAATGGCCTGGACCTGCTCGGTGGTCTTGGGGAACACGATGGCCGTCGGGGCCGGGGCGAAATGCTTGGTCCAATCCTTACCGTAAGCATTCAGGGAGTCGGCATCGGTCAGCACCTTGCCAGGCTCAACCAGGGTCTTCAGCTCTTCAATCAGGGCGGGATTGGTCATCGACAGAACTCTCGAACAATTCATGGTCATCCTGAGTACGCTTCACGTCGCAGGAATGAGTGTTTGCGGGGTGCATATGCTAGCATACCGCCCCCGCAGGATAGTGCCCAAAGGCTGTTCTGCGGCGACGGCGTTCCTGCCGCTCGGGTCAGCATCTGCTGGCCACTTCCCTGCCATTTTTCTCCGGGACACAGGTTTACGCAGATGAGCAAGACTTCTCTCGATAAGAGCAAGATCAAGTTCCTTCTTCTCGAAGGCGTCCACCAATCGGCTGTCGACGTCCTCAAGGCGGCGGGCTACACCAGCATCGAGTACCTGACAGGTTCTCTGCCGGAAGCCCAGCTGAAGGAAAAGATCGCTGATGCGCACTTCATCGGCATTCGCTCCCGCACTCAACTGACCGAAGAAATCTTCGATCACGCGAAGAAACTGGTCGCTGTTGGCTGTTTCTGCATCGGCACCAACCAGGTCGACCTCAACGCTGCTCGCGAACGCGGCATCGCTGTCTTCAACGCACCGTACTCCAACACCCGTTCGGTGGCCGAGCTGGTGCTGGCTGAAGCGATCCTGTTGCTGCGCGGCATCCCTGAGAAGAACGCTTCCTGCCACCGTGGCGGCTGGATCAAGAGCGCGGCCAACTCCTTCGAAATCCGCGGCAAGAAGCTGGGTATCGTCGGTTATGGCTCGATCGGTACTCAACTGTCGGTCCTGGCTGAAGGCCTGGGCATGCAGGTGTACTTCTACGACACCGTGACCAAGCTGCCTCTGGGCAACGCCACTCAGGTCGGCAACCTGCACGAGCTGCTGGCGATGTCCGACATCGTGACCCTGCACGTACCGGAAACGGCTGCTACCCAGTGGATGATCGGCGAGAAGGAAATCCGCGCCATCAAGAAAGGCGGCATCCTGATCAACGCCGCTCGCGGCACCGTGGTCGAACTGGACGCCCTGGCGGACGCGATCAAGGACAAGCACCTGATCGGCGCGGCCATCGACGTATTCCCGGTGGAGCCACGCTCCAACGACGAAGAGTTCGAAAGCCCGCTGCGTGGCCTGGACAACGTGATCCTGACCCCGCACATCGGCGGCTCCACCGCTGAAGCGCAAGCCAACATCGGCCTGGAAGTCGCGGAGAAACTGGTCAAGTACAGCGACAACGGTACGTCGGTGTCCTCGGTCAACTTCCCGGAAGTAGCTTTGCCGGCTCACCCTGGCAAGCACCGCTTGCTGCACATTCACCAGAACATTCCGGGTGTACTCAGCGAGATCAACAAGGTCTTCGCCGAAAACGGTATCAACATTTCCGGTCAGTTCCTGCAGACCAACGAGAAAGTCGGCTACGTCGTGATCGACGTCGACGCCGAATACTCGGACCTGGCGCAAGAGAAGCTGCAACACATCAACGGCACCATCCGTTGCCGCGTGTTGTTCTAACGCTCAAGCGTCAATGAAAAGGGAGACCCTCGGGTCTCCCTTTTTCATGCCTGGAAATAACTTACTTTACCGTCACGGTGATTTTTTTCGAGAGAATCGGCGGATCGAACGGCACGTGGTTCTTGTCGCCCAGCTCCAGTTGCAAGGTGTGCTTGCCCGGCGTCAGGGTCACTTCGGTTTCGGTCTGTGCCTTGCCGAAATGCAGGTGGTTGGCGTCCGCCGGGATCGGCATGTTCTCGGCTGGCAACTGGTTGACGTCGATCAGCAGGTGGTGGTGCCCGGTATGCGGGGTCTGATCGCCGGCCGGCGCCAGGGCAATTTTTTCAACAGCGAATCGGACCTTGAAGGTTTTGTCCACGGTCGCACCGTCCGCCGGAGAGACGATATACACCTTCGCACCCGCAGGGGCCTTGGTGCGGGGGACGTCCGCGGCGCTCGCCAGCATCGAAGCGCTGAGCATCAGACCGGCGAGAACTGCACGTGACATAAAGGTTTTCATTCTTTTCTCCAGTTTTGAACTTAATCTTTACGGTTGTGACAACTTCGTGGCGATTCGTTGTCGAAGCTCCTCAACACCATAGCAAAGCGCACTGAAACAGCGCGCCGCATATAATGAATTCAAGGAGTGACCATGCGCTTTCTGCCTGGCCTGATACTGTTGCTGCCCCTTGTGAGCCCTTTTGCTCACGCTGAACTGATCGACGATGTAAACGACCGCGGCGAGTTGCGCATTGCGCTTGAAGCCAACACTCCTCCCTTCAATTTCAAGGAAGACGGCAAGCTCAGCGGCTTCGAAGTCGAACTGGGCCAACTGCTGGCCAACGAACTGGATGTCCGCGCCGACTTCGTTGTCACCGATTCGACCGATCTGTTGCCGGGGGTCGAGAGCGGCAAGTACGACGTCGCCATCAACCACATAGCACTGACTCCAGAGCTCAAGGATCGTTTCGACTTCAGCGAACCTTATAGTTATTCAAGCGCACAATTGATCGTGCGCCAGGAAGAACAACGCCCGCTCGGCACTTTGCTGGCGCTCAAGGGCCAGGCCCTGGGTGTGGCGCAAGGCAGTCAGTTCGTCGAACAGGCACGCGGTGTCGAAGGTATTGACCTGCGCAGCTATCCCGACGCGCAGCAACCGCTCAAGGATGTGGCAGAAAAGCAGATCGACGCCGCCATCAGCGATCGCTTGCTCATCCCCTACGCCATTCGCGACAGTCGTCTACCGGTAAAAGAAGGTGCCAAGGTCGGTCCGACCCTGAGCCTGGCGATTCCGTTTCAGAAAGGTAACCCGGCATTCCAGGCCAGCCTTGACCGGGCCCTGCAACGGATCAAGGCGGACGGCCGATTGATGACGCTGTCGGAGAAATGGTTCGGCATGGACGCGAGCCAACCACCGAAACCTTGATATAGAAATGTACGCAATCCTGTAGCAGCTGGCGAAGCCTGCGTTCGGCGGCGAAGCCGTCGCAAGCGTCCTAATGCACTACGTCAGGAACTGCGTGGTGTTAGCTCTGCGAGGACTTCGTCCTCGAACGCAGCCTTCGGCAGCTGCTACAAGGACAGTGCAGCCAACGCGAGCGCAGCCTCGGCCAACTCCAACTCGCTGAACACTTGCACCCCATTGCGGGTCAGCAAGGCTGCGGTGACACCCTCGCCGCTGACTTTGACCCCGCTGAAAGTCCCGTCATAGGTCAATCGATTGCCGCAGGACGGGCTATTGGCCTTGAGCACGGCGATGCGGATCGCGTGTTTGCGGACCAGTTCCAGCGCCTGATGGGCGCCGGAGAGAAACTCGGCGCTGACGTCCTCGCCCTCGGTCGTTATCACCCGTGCAATACCGTCGAGCACCTGGCCGCCCTGCCCACCCGGAATCTCGGCCGCAGCCCGAGGTGTTGGCAAACCGCCGGCGACTTCCGGACACAAGGGGATCACCCGACCTTCGGCGATCCACTGTTCCAGCTGATTGAACGGCCCGCTGGCCCCGCCGTCGTAACGCACGCGGTGGCCCAGCAGACAACGACTCACCAGAATTTTCTGCATGATCAGAATGGCTCGTTGCCGCGCCGGCGAAACCAGCCCGTCAATGACAGGCGCTCGCGGGTCGCGGGCAGGACTTCATGGGGCACTTCGCCCGACAGGAACACCACCAGACAACCGCCAGTGGGCACCACATCGTGCTCTCTGCCCTCCTTCAGGTACATCCGCAACTGGCCGCCATGCTCCGGCAGCCAGGCGTCATTGAGGTAGATGACCGCCGACACCATGCGCCGGTCGTCGTCGCGAAAGCGGTCGACGTGCTTGCGGTAGAACGCGCCCGGTGGATACAGCGCGAAATGGCTCTCGAAATCCTCAAGCCCAAGAAACAACCCACGGTTCATCGCCTCGCGCAGGCTGTCCATCAACCCCAGATAGCTGTCGCAGGCCTCGTCTTGCCCGGGCTCAAGCCACTGAATATGGTCGCCACGAATGCCTTCGCGAATCTCCGAGAAAGGCCCGCGCCCCACTGCCGCTGGCGCCAGTTCGCCCTCGGCTGCACGTTTACGGCACTCAGCCGCCAGTTCCAGGGTCAGACCCTGAGGCAGGAAAATATTCTGCTGCGACCAGCCGTGTGTAGCCAGGTCGTCGACGATACGTAACAGCAGCGGGTGATCAGAGGGTATTTGCATGGCGCGCATAGTATTCCTGCGCCAGGAAATCCGACAGAGCCGTGTAGCGGAGGATCGTCGGATAAGCTGACGAGCCTGATACGAATTCTCGACAACCTGCGGCCGCCCCCGGAGAATAGTCGCCTGCCGACAGGAGTCCTTATGCGACGTTTGTTTTTTTCACTGTTGATGCTCTGCACTTTGCCCGCCTGGGCAGACAGCCACGACCAGTTGTACAAGGTCGCCGGTTGGCCAGACCAACGCGCGCATTTTAACGATGCCCTCACTGCCGCCCAGCAACGTTACCAAAGCAGCCTGCCGCCCGCGGTGTTTCAAGCGCTGGTCAGTAACAGCAACCAGCGCTTTGCCCCGCAGGCCATGGACCGTCGAGCCGAAGCGCAACTGCGCAAGAACCTCGCAGACCCGAAACCTGCACTGGCGTTTTTCCAGTCGCCACTGGGGCGCAAGATCATCGCCGCCGAACTGTTGGCGACCCGCCGCGACCAGCTGGCGAAGAACGCCAAAGGCCTGCCGAAAATCGAAGCCAGTGACGCCCGGCAGTTGATCATTGGCCATTTGGCCCAGGCACTGCCGGCACGCGAAGCCGGTGCCGAAGTCAGTCTGGCGATTGCCGGCGTAGCGGCCGACAGCCTGAGCCAGATGATCCCCGGCCTGCTCGGCGGCGCTCAGGCCCAAGGCATGCTGGACGGCCAGCGTAAGCGCTTGATGGATCAGATCGGCTCCGACTTGAACAACACGTTGCTGTATGTCTATCGCGACCTGTCGGATGACGAACTGGAGGAATTCGCCACATTTGCCGAATCCGCTGAAGGCAAGGCCTATTACCGGGCGGCGTTGGCAGCGATTCGAGCGGGGTTGGCGGTGGGGCAAAGCACCTCGAGCCTCAGCCAGTAAGCTTCTGCGTCTGGAAGATCGCCATCGTCGGAACGCCGCCCGGAGCAGGCTCGCTCCCACAATGGTTTTATGTCGTTCACAAATCCAGTGTGGGAGCGAGCCTGCTCGCGATGGCGTCATAACAGTCGCTAGAAATTTCGCCCTTTGATGCGCTTGGTCAAAAACCCGAAATACTCCTGGCGCAACGCCGGGATTTCATTCGCCAGATGATGGCGGGCCTCGGGCAGTTTCAACACCTGCGGCCGGTCGAACTTGCTCCCCAGCACTTCAAGGTTGTGCTCCCAATCCACCGTCATGTCCGCCTGCCCCTGGACGATCAGTGGCCGACGGCTGCTGCGCGGAGCCGCTTCAATGCGCTTGATCCACCGCGCCAGCGCCCCGACCCACGCGCTCGGCAAACGCAGCGGCTGTAGCGGATCGGCTTGCAGGAATGGCAAGAACGCCGGGTCGTTGGTGTTTTCGCTGAAACGCCGGGCGATGCCTTTGACGAAAGGCTTCATCAGGTAATAGCTGAAATGCGACCAGCCCCAGGAGCGCGGCCGAACCAGCGGCGCAAGCAGTATCACCTGCCCTTGCGCAGGACTGTCCGCGCCAGCGCTCAACACGTGATCGATGACAATCGCACCGCCCGTACTCTGCCCGCACAGGTGCCACGGTTGCGGCAGGTCCAGTGACCGCGCCTCAGCGAACAGCCCTTGCAGCGCCGCCTGATACTCGGCGAAATCCTCGATGCTCGCGCGCTCGCCGCTCGACAACCCATGCCCCGGCAAATCACAGGCGATCACCACGAACCCCTGATCCAGCGCCCATTCGATCACATGCCGATACAGGCCCATGTGATCGTAGAAACCGTGGAACAGGAACATCGTCGCCACCGACCGCTGCGGCCACCAGACCTGGCTGACCAACTGATAGTCACCGACCTTGAAACTGCCAAGCCCGCGTTTGACCGGCACACTGCGCTGCGGGAAATCCAGCCCGTAGAAATGCTGATAGGCCTGCGCTTCCTCCGACAACGGCTGCGCCTCGGCCAAGGGCCGCAGGCTGGCACGCAGATGATCGGGGTCGAAGGTGGCTGGCATCACGGGTTTCCAGGCAAAGCGCGGAGCGCAAAAAAGACTTTATGGGCCTGCGATATTCATCTGTCGCGGCAAGCATGGCAAGCTACGCGACCTTCGAGGATGGTTCCGTATGCGCCCGCACTACCGCACGACACTGCTTGCCAGTCTGCTCGCCCTTGTGTGTGCCGGCGTGCTGTGGGCCGCCTATGACTGGTTTCAGGGACGCTACCTGCGGACGTTCAGCTCGCACACCGCGTTGTTTTCCGGCGATCCGCTGAACCTTCCCGCGAACCTGGCAGGCCCCGGTGCGATTCGGGTCGTGCACTTCTGGGACCCGGCCTGCCCGTGCAACGTCGGCAATCAACAGCACCTGGCCGAACTGCTTGAGCACTTTGTGCCGCAAGGCGTTGAGTTTTAYGCGGTACAGAAGCCCGGCAGCCAGGGTCAGTTACCCGGCACCTTGAGCCGCCTCAAACCCCTCGACGCCCTGCCAGGCTCCGAACAAATCCCCGCAAGCCCGGCGGTCGCGATCTGGGACCGCAGCGGCAAACTGGCGTACTTCGGCCCCTACAGCGAAGGCCTGACCTGCAACTCCAGCAACAGCTTTATCGAACCGATCCTGCAAGCACTGAGCGAAGACCGCCCGGTGAGCGCCACACATACCCTCGCGGTGGGCTGCTACTGTCCATGGGCGAAGACGGATGAAACTCACTAAGGCATTCCGGACTTTTCAAGGAAGGTAATGCTCGGCACAGAGGGTCTGTGCTAAATGTTTGCAGCCTTGACGGCGGCAATTTCGAAAGCACAAGGAGTCACCATGAAACGCGTTCTGACCCTGCTGGCCCTGCTACTCGTCGTCCTCGCGGCTGGCGGTGGCTGGTATGTGTACAGCAAGCAACCGACGCGTCAGGGCCAGGTGGAGTTGCAACGCCTGCAAGGCTCGGTGACGGTGCGCTACGATGAACGCGGCGTGCCGCATATTCGCGCCGAAAACGAAACCGACCTCTATCGCGCCCTCGGTTACGTGCATGCCCAGGACCGGCTGTTCCAGATGGAAGCCATGCGCCGCCTGGCCCGTGGCGAGTTGGCCGAAGTCCTCGGGCCGAAACTGATCGACACCGACAAACTGTTCCGCAGCCTGCGCATCCGCGAGCGCGCCGAAAGCTACGTGGCCGCACTCGACCGCCAGTCTGCGGCGTGGAAGGCCCTGCAAGCCTATCTGGACGGGATCAACCAGTATCAGGACACCCACGCAGCGCCGATAGAATTCGACGTGCTGGGCATCCGCAAACGCGCGTTCACCGCCGAGGACACCGTCAGCGTCGCCGGCTACATGGCCTACAGCTTTGCCGCGGCGTTTCGCACCGAACCATTGCTGACCTATGTGCGCGATCAACTGGGCAGCGATTACCTGAATATCTTCGATCTCGATTGGCAGCCCAAAGGCGTGCTGGCCAAACGTCAGTCCAGCAAAGCCCCGGTGCTCTCCGCCGCTGACTGGAAAGACCTCAACGCCATTGCGCGCCTGAGTGAGCAAGCGTTGGCCGACAACGGCCTGCCACAGTTCGAGGGCAGTAACGCCTGGGTGGTTTCCGGCTCGCGCACCCAAAGCGGCAAACCGCTGCTGGCCGGTGATCCGCACATTCGTTTTTCGACGCCGTCGGTGTGGTACGAAGCGCAACTCTCGGCGCCGGGTTTCGAGCTCTACGGGCACCATCAGGTCCTGGTGCCTTTTGCCTTCCTCGGCCACAACCTGGACTTCGGCTGGAGCCTGACCATGTTCCAGAACGACGACCTCGACCTGATCGCCGAGAAGGTCAACCCGGACAACGCCAACCAGGTCTGGTATCACGGCAAGTGGGTCGACATGGTCAACACCGAGCAACAGATTGCCGTGAAGGGCCAGGCAGCGGTCACGTTGATCCTGCGTCAATCGCCCCATGGCCCGATCATCAACGACGTGCTCGGTGCCAGCGCCGGCAAGACGCCGATCGCCATGTGGTGGGCGTTCCTCGAAACCCAGAACCCGATCCTCGAAGGCTTCTACCAGCTCAATCGTGCCGACACCCTGGTCAAGGCTCGCGCGGCGGCGGCCAAGGTTCATGCGCCGGGGCTGAATATCGTCTGGGCCGATGCCAAGGGTGACATTGGCTGGTGGGCGGCAGCACAACTGCCTAAACGTCCGGCCGGGGTCAAGCCGTGGTTCATACTCGACGGCAGCACCAATCAGGCTGACAAGGAAGGTTTCTACCCGTTCAGCGCCAACCCGCAGGAAGAAAACCCGGCGCGCGGCTATATCGTCTCGGCCAACTTCCAGCCGGTTTCGCCGACAGGCATGGAGATCCCTGGCTACTACAACCTGCCGGATCGCGGTCAGCAGCTCAATCGCCAGCTCAGCGACAAGAGCGTGAAGTGGAACATCGACGCCAGCCAGAAACTGCAACTGGGCACCACCACCGACTACGGCCCTCGCCTGTTGGCCCCGCTGTTGCCGGTACTGCGTGAAGTGGTCAGCGACCCGCAAGAGCTGCAACTGGTGGAGCAACTGGCCAAGTGGAAAGGCGATTACCCGATGAACTCCACCAGCGCCACCCTGTTCAACCAGTTCCTGTTCAACCTCGCCGATGGCGCACTGCACGATGAACTCGGCGACAGCTTTTTCGAGACCCTGCTCTCGACCCGCGTGATCGATGCTGCACTGCCTCGGCTGGCTGCCTCCGCGGATTCGCCGTGGTGGGACAACCGCAACACACTCGGCAAGGAAACCCGCGCCGACATCGTCAAGGCTGCGTGGCAGGCGAGTATCGCCCACCTGAAAACCACCATTGGCCCTGACCCGGCGCAATGGCTATGGGGCGACGCCCACACCCTGACCCACGGCCATCCGCTGGGCATGCAAAAGCCGCTGGATCGAATCTTCAACGTCGGCCCGTTCGAGGCCCCCGGCAGCCACGAAGTGCCGAACAACCTCTCGGCAAAAATCGGCCCGGCGCCATGGCCCGTGACTTACGGCCCGTCGACCCGCCGGATCATCGACTTCGCCGACCCGGCGCACGGCCTGACCATCAACCCGGTCGGCCAAAGCGGCGTGCCATTCGATTCACACTACGATGACCAGGCCGAAGCCTATATCGAAGGCGTCTACCAGGAGGCGCATTTCAACGAGGAAGAAGTCACGGCCAATACCCGCAGCACCTTGAAGCTGTTGCCGGCGCGGGTGGCGCAGTAGGTTAAGATTTTTGTTGGCTGGGCTGCCGTCATCGTCGGAACGCCGCCCGGAGCAGGCTCGCTCCCACATTGGATCTCCAGTGTTCACAAATTATGTGTTCACCGCAGATTAAAGGTGGGAGCGAGCTTGCTCGCGATGAGGCCCCGACAGACAACACAGATCTAAACTCTTCGCCACAATCTTCCCGGCGCTGTTTGCTTGAACTTCTTGCTGAACGCGCAGGCCGGTCAAAGCGATGAGTTTATCGATCGAGTTCATTTGCGACGATTGGATCAACAATTGAGCGGATCGGGCAAACGCAAACCGCCCGAGTGGTCAAAACTGTACGTGTCGCACGCCGTACATCCCAACCTGCTCAGGAGTGAATGCAATGTTCAATAACTGGTCCGAACTGCTGCCCACCATCCAGAAAGCCTTCGGCGCACTGGGCAAGAGCAACCCGAAAATGGTCAAGGCCTTTATGGCGCTGGATGAAGCTGCCGCTGAAAATGACGTGCTCGACGCCAAGACCCGCGAGTTGATTTCCATCGCCGTCGCCATCACCACTCGTTGCGATGGCTGCATCGGTGTACACACTGATGCGGCGATCAAGGCCGGTGCCACCCGCGAAGAAATCGCCGCCACCCTGGCCACCGCAATCTCGTTGAACGCTGGCGCGGCGTACATCTACTCGCTGCGAGCACTTGAAGCACATGACATGCTGAAAGGCTGACATCAACCCCTGTGGCGAGGGAGCTTGCTCCCGCTGGAGTGCGCAGCACTCCCAAAACCGATGAGTGCGGTACACCTGATACAGCACGGTTGCAGGTTTTGGGGCCGCTCGCGGCCCAGCGGGAGCAAGCTCCCTCGCCACAGAAGCCTTTCCATTCGCCAACCCTGCAGATAAAAAAACCTCGCTCTCTTTGCAGGGAGCGAGGTTTTTTTGTGCTGCCGGGGTTAAGCCGCTTCCGGCGCCTGCGCGCGGCGTACGTCCGGTTGTTTCCATGAATCCGCAGCGCCCTCTTCGATGGCTTGCTGGATCGCACGCTTGCGACTTTCTTCAGCGCGGCGGCTGAAGAACCAGACCAGGAAGGTCACGATCGAAACAGCCAACAGAATCAGGCTGGCCACGGCGTTGATCTCGGGCTTCACGCCCAGACGCACAGCCGAGAACACTTCCATCGGCAAGGTCGTGGAACCCGGACCGGAGACGAAGCTCGCCAGCACCAGGTCATCCAGCGACAGGGCAAACGACATCATGCCGCCGGCGGCCAGCGACGGCGCGATCATCGGGATGGTGATCAGGAAGAACACCTTCCACGGCCGTGCACCGAGGTCCATGGCCGCCTCTTCGATGGACAGGTCCAGCTCACGCAATCGTGCCGACACCACCACCGCCACATAGGCGGCGCAGAACGTAGTGTGAGCGATCCAGATAGTCACCAGGCCACGTTCCTGTGGCCAGCCGATCATCTGCGCCATCGCCACGAACAGCAGCAACAACGACAGGCCGGTGATCACTTCCGGCATCACCAGCGGCGCGGTGACCAGGCCGCCGAACAGTGTGCGGCCCTTGAAGCGGGTGACGCGGGTCAGCACAAAGGCCGCCAGCGTGCCCAGCGCTACGGCGGCAATCGCGGTGTAGCAGGCGATTTCCAGCGAGCGCACCACCGAGCCCATCAGTTGGGTGTTGTCCAGCAGGCCGACGTACCACTTCACCGACCAGCCACCCCAGACCGTCACCAGTTTGGAGGCGTTGAACGAGTAGATCACCAGGATCAGCATCGGCGCATAAATGAACAACAGGCCGAGCACCAGCATCAGGCTGGAGAAACGGAAGCGCTTCATTCTTTACCCTCCATTTCCTTGGCCTGACTGCGGTTGAACAGAATGATCGGCACAATCAGGATCGCCAGCATCACCACCGCCAGGGCGGACGCCACCGGCCAGTCACGGTTGTTGAAGAACTCTTGCCAGAGCACTTTACCGATCATCAGGGTTTCCGGGCCGCCGAGCAGTTCCGGGATCACGAACTCACCGACCACGGGGATGAACACCAGCATGCAGCCGGCGATGATGCCGTTTTTCGATAATGGAACGGTGATCTTCCAGAAGCTGTTGAAGGTACTCGAACCCAGGTCCGAAGCGGCTTCCAGCAAACTGTTGTCGTGCTTCACCAGGTTGGCGTACAGCGGCAGGATCATGAACGGCAGGTACGAATAAACCACGCCGATATAGACCGCCAGGTTGGTGTTGAGGATCTGCAGCGGCTCGTTGATCCAGCCCATCGACATCAGGAAGCCGTTGAGCAGGCCGTTGTTACTGAGAATGCCCATCCACGCATACACGCGGATCAGGATGGCGGTCCAGGTCGGCATCATGATCAGCAACACCAGCACCGTCTGTATCTCTTTGCGCGCACTGGCAATGGCGTAGGCCATCGGGTAGCCGATCAGCAAACAGAGAAGAGTGCTGAAAAACGCCATTTTCAACGAGCCGAGGTAGGCAGCGATGTACAACTCGTCGCCGCCCAGCATCGTGTAGTTGCCCAGGTTCAGCAGCAACTGGACCTTCTGATCGACGTAGCTGTAGATCTCGGTGTACGGCGGAATGGCCACGTCGGCTTCGGCGAAGCTGATCTTCAGGACGATGAAGAACGGCAGCATGAAGAACATGAACAGCCAGAGGAACGGGACCCCGATGACCAGATGACGACCCGCGGGAATTATTCGACTGAGTCGGCTCGTGAGTTTTTGCGTGTTCATGAGCGCAGTACCACGCCGCTGTCGTCTTCCCACCAGACGTAAACCTGATCGCCCCAGGTAGGGCGCTGGCCACGACGTTCGGCGTTGGCCACGAACGACTGCACGATCTTGCCGCTTGGCAGTTCGACGTAGAACACCGAGTGGCCACCGAGGTAGGCGATGTCGTGGACCTTGCCGCTCGACCAGTTGTGCTCACAGGTCGGCATTTCTGCCGTCACCAGCAGTTTTTCCGGACGAATCGCGTAGGTCACCGACTTGTCTTGCACCGAGGTGCTGATGCCGTGGCCGACGTAGATGTTGCGGTCCAGGTCCTTGCAGGTAATCAGCGCGTGGCCCTCGGCGTCGTCCACCACTTCACCTTCGAAGATGTTGACGTTGCCGATGAACTCACAGACCAGGCGGCTGGTCGGGGTTTCGTAGATGTCGATCGGGCTACCGATCTGGGCGATCCAGCCCAGGTGCATGATCGCGATACGCTCGGCCATGGTCATTGCCTCTTCCTGGTCGTGGGTCACCATGACGCAGGTCACGCCGACGCGCTCGATGATTTCCACCAGTTCGAGTTGCATCTGCGAGCGCAGTTTTTTATCCAGTGCGCCCATCGGTTCGTCGAGCAACAGCAGCTTCGGACGCTTGGCCAGGGAACGAGCCAGCGCAACACGCTGACGCTGACCGCCGGAAAGCTGGTGCGGCTTGCGCTTGGCGTACTGGCTCATCTGCACCAGCTTGAGCATTTCGGTCACACGGGCGTCGACTTCAGCCGACGGGATCTTGTCCTGTTTCAGGCCGAAAGCGATGTTCTGCGCCACGGTCATGTGCGGGAACAAGGCGTAGGACTGGAACATCATGTTGATCGGCCGCTCGTACGGCGGCATCTCGGTGATGTCTACGCCGTCGAGGAAAATGCGCCCCTCCGTAGGCCGTTCGAAACCTGCCAGCATGCGCAGCAAGGTCGATTTGCCCGATCCCGAACCGCCGAGCAAGGCGAAGATCTCGCCTTTCCTGATTTCCAGGGACACATCGTCCACAGCAATCGTCTCGTCGAACTTCTTCGTGACCCGGTCGATTTTGACCAGCACCTGTTTCGGTGTCTGGTCGCCCTCGAGGGCTTTCTTATAGGCGCCGGAGGCAACTGCCATTTACGAAACTCCCAACAAAATTTGCAGTTCACCCAATACAGGCAAACCTTGGATAGTTTGAGCCTTTGTCACTATTTACCCGACTTGACCTTGGTCCAGCTGCGGGTCATCAACCGTTGGATCTTTGGCGGCAGCTCAACCTGCACGTAGGTCTTGTCGAGGACCGCTTGCGGTGGATACACCGATTGATTGCTGCGAATCGATTGCTCCATCAGTTTGTCCGACCCGGGATTGGGGTTGGCGTAGCCGACGGCGTCACTCACCTGAGCGATCACTTCAGGCTTGAGTACATAGTTGATGAAGGCATGGGCCTGTTTGACGTTGGCGGAGTCCTTGGGAATCGCCAGCATGTCGAACCACAGCGCACCGCCTTCCTTTGGAATCGCGTAGGCAACATTCACGCCTTTACCAGCTTCGGCAGCACGGGCCTTGGCCTGGAAAATATCCCCGGAGAAACCGACCGCGACACAAATGTTGCCGTTGGCCAGGTCCGAGATGTATTTGGACGAGTGGAAGTAGGTCACATAAGGCCGTACCGCCAGTAACTTGGCTTCAGCCTTTTGGTAGTCGTCCGGGTTGGTGCTGTTGGCGTTCAGGCCCATGTAGTTCAGGACCGTCGGCAGCATTTCGTCAGCCGAGTCGAGGAAGGCTACGCCACAACTGTTGAGCTTCTTGATGTTCTCGGGTTCGAACAGCACGGCCCAGGAGTCGATCTTGTCGACGCCGAGCACCGCCTTGACCTTGTCGACGTTGTAGCCGATGCCGTTGGTGCCCCACAGGTACGGCACGGCGTACTGGTTGCCAGGGTCGTTCATTTCCAGGCGCTTGAGCAGCACCGGATCGAGGTTGGGGTAGTTCGGCAACTGCGACTTGTCGAGCTTCTGGAACGCCCCGGCCTTGATCTGCTTGCCCAGGAAGTGGTTGGACGGCACGACCACGTCATACCCGGTGTGCCCGGCCAGCAACTTGCCTTCCAGGGTTTCGTTGGAGTCGAACACGTCGTACACCGGCTTGACGCCAGTGGCTTTTTCGAAATCGGCGAGGGTGGTCTGCCCGATGTAATCCGACCAGTTATAAATATGCACGGTGGACGCAGCTTGAACGCTGACGGCAAGTGTCAGGCCGGCGCCGACCAGCATGGCGTTGCGAAATAAAGAAACAGGCAAGTGAAGGTCCTCTAAAATAGTTGGGCCCAAGTTGCCCAGCGTTACGTGACAGCCATGGCTGCGTGGCAACAAAACCGGCGCGCAACTTACCCTCGATAAACCTTTCCAGCAAAACTTTCTGTCATTTAATTAATCCTGCTGCCGCCGCCAGAGCGACGACGGCAACAGGTGATTGCCTCAAACCGGTTTATTTACCGGATTTGATCTTGGTCCAGCTACGGGTCAGCTCACGCTGGGTAGCGGCTGGCAAATCGGCGATTGCATACAGCTTGGCCTGCACATCGGCAGTCGGGTAGATGCCCGGATCCGAGGTGATTTCCTTGTTCACGTACTGAGTGGCTTCGGCGTTGCCGTTAGGGAAACGCACGGCGTTGGTGATTTCAGCCATCACTTTCGGCTGCAACAGGTAGTTCATGAACTTGTAGGCGCCCTCGACGTTTTCCGCATCTTTAGGGATAGCGACCATGTCGTAGAAGCTGCCGGCGCCTTCTTTCGGAATGGCGTAGCTGACTTTCACCTTGTCACCGGCTTCGGCTGCACGGGTCTTGGCCTGCTGCACGTCACCCGAATAGCCGACGGCTACGCAGATGTTGCCGTTGGCCAGGTCAGAGATGTACTTGGACGAGTGGAAGTAGGTGACCGAAGGACGAATCTTCAGGAACAGCTCTTCAGCCTTCTTCAGGTCTTCCTTTTTCTGGCTGTCGGTCGGCAGGCCCAGGTAATGCAGGGCGACTGGCAGCATTTCGGTCGGCGAATCGAGGAAGCTCACGCCGCAGCCCTTGAGCTTGGCAATGTTCTCCGGCTTGAGCACCACATCCCAGGAATCGATCTTGTCGATGCCCAGCGCCGCTTTGACCTTCTCGGCGTTGTAACCGATACCGATCGAGCCCCACATGTAAGGGAAGGCATGTTTGTTGTCCGGGTCGCTGACAGAAACCGCCTTGAGCAGCGACTTGTTCAGGTTGCCGTAGTTGGACAGCTTGGACTTGTCCAGTTCCTGGTAAACGCCAGCCTTGATCTGCTTGGCCAGGAAGTTGTTGGACGGCACAACCACGTCATAACCGGACTTGCCGGCCAGCAACTTCGCTTCGAGGGTTTCGTTACTGTCGAACACATCGTAGACGACCTTGATCCCGGACTCTTTTTCAAAGTTCGCGATGGTGTCCGGTGCGATGTAGTCGGACCAGTTGTAAACGTGCAGTACTTTATCGTCGGCCTGGGCTGCCCCAGCCATCACGCCCATCAGGGACAAGGCGAGCAGTGTCTTGCCAGTTTTCTTCAAACCTAATGCCTTCATGCGTAATGCTCCAATTATTCTTTTTAACCACATTTTTTTTGTGAACCAAGATCCAGCGGCCGATTCCTTGGCAACTCAAACAGCGGATAGTCTGGCAAGTTACAAGGCAGGCTTTCAAGGAAAGACCCGTCCTTTGTGCGCCCTGAGCGAAGTGCCAGCCACGGACCTCGCTCAGAGCCTAGCACTTAGCTTTGCAGCACACTCAGGGTCAGGTCCAGGCACTTGCGCGCCTTGGTCACCAGTTCGTCGATCTCGGCCTTGGTGATGACCAGTGGCGGAGCGATGATCATGGTGTCGCCCACGGCGCGCATGATCAGCCCGTTGTCGAAGCAGAACTGCCGGCAGATCATGCCAACCCCCTTGCCGACATACCGCGCACGGGTCGCCTTGTCCTGAACCAGTTCGATAGCCCCCAACAGACCTACCCCACGAACTTCACCCACCAGAGGGTGATCGTTCAGTTCCCGTAGACGCTTTTGCAAATAAGGTGCCGTTTCTGTACGAACGCGCTCGATAATTTTCTCTTCGCGCAGAATGCGAAGGTTTTCCAGTGCCACCGCAGCGGCGACCGGGTGCCCGGAATAGGTGAACCCGTGGTTGAAGTCGCCCCCTTCGTTCAGCACATCGACCACTTCGTCACGCACGATCAGCCCACCCATCGGGATGTAGCCGGACGTCAGGCCTTTGGCGATGGTCATCATATCGGGCTTGAGGCCGTAGAAATCGCTGCCGAACCACTCGCCGGTACGGCCGAAACCACAGATCACCTCGTCCGCCACGAACAGGATGTCGTACTTGGCAAGGATTTCCTTGATGCGCGGCCAGTAGCTGTCTGGCGGAATGATCACGCCGCCGGCACCCTGGATCGGCTCGGCAATGAACGCACCGACCGTGTCGACGCCAAGTTCGAGAATCTTTTCTTCCAGCTGGTTGGCAGCCCAGATACCGAACTCTTCAGGGGTCATGTCGCCCCCTTCACCGAACCAGTACGGCTGCGGGATGTGAACGATGCCCGGGATCGGCAAGTCGCCCTGTTCGTGCATGTAAGTCATGCCGCCCAGGCTCGCGCCGGCCACGGTCGAGCCGTGGTAGCCGTTTTTGCGGCTGATGATGACCTTCTTCTTCGGCTGGCCCTTGATCGCCCAGTAGTGGCGGACCATACGCAGCATGGTGTCGTTGCCTTCGGAGCCGGAACCGGTGAAGAACACGTGGTTCATGCCTTCTGGCGCGATGTCCGAGATAGCCTTGGCCAGCTCCAGTACCGGCGGGTGGGCGGTCTGGAAGAACAGGTTGTAATAAGGCAGCTCGCGCATCTGTTTGCTGGCGGCATCGGCCAGTTCATCGCGACCGTAACCGATGGCCACGCACCACAGGCCGGCCATGCCGTCGAGGATCTTGTTGCCTTCGCTGTCCCAGAGGTAAACGCCCTTGGCGTTGGTGATGATCCGCGGGCCTTTCTCTTTCAGCTGCTTGAAGTCGCTGAAAGGCGCCAGGTGGTGTTCGCGGCTCAAGGTTTGCCATTCACGGGTTTGCGGGTTCTTGCTGGTCATAAAGCTCTCCTTATAGGGTGAGAGTGCGGCTGTTCAGGGCCGCACCCGGCGCATCAGACGGCGAACAACAGGAACTCCCGCTCCCACGAACTGATCACGCGCTTGAAGTTTTCATGCTCGGCCCGCTTGACCGCGACGTAGCCAGTGATGAATTTTTTGCCCAGATACTTCTCGATGGTCGCGCTGTGTTCCATGTGCTCCAGTGCGTCTTCGATGGTCAGCGGCAGACGCAGATTGCGTCGCTCGTAACCCCGTCCAACCACCGGTGCGCTCGGGTTGATACCTTCCACCATGCCGATGTAACCGCAGAGCAGGCTCGCGGCGATCGCCAGGTAAGGGTTGGCATCGGCGCCCGGCAGGCGGTTTTCCACCCGACGGTTTTGCGGGCCTGCGTCCGGGACTCGCAGGCCGACTGTGCGGTTTTCTTCGCCCCACTCCACGTTCACCGGCGCCGAGGTATCCGGCAGGAAGCGGCGGAACGAGTTGACGTTGGGCGCGAACAGCGGCAACAGCTCGGGGATGAACTTCTGCAAGCCACCGATGTGGTGCAGGAACAGCTCGCTCATCGTCCCGTCTTCGTTGGAGAAGACGTTCTTGCCGGTTTCTATGTCGATGATGCTCTGGTGCAAATGCATCGCGCTGCCCGGCTCGCCGGTCATCGGCTTGGCCATGAAGGTCGCGGCCACGTCGTGCTTGAGCGCCGCTTCGCGCATGGTGCGCTTGAACACCAGGATCTGGTCGGCCAGGGACAGCGCGTCGCCGTGACGGAAGTTGATCTCCATCTGCGCCGTGCCGTCTTCGTGGATCAGCGTGTCCAGGTCCAGCTCTTGCAGTTCGCACCAGTCGTAGACGTCTTCGAACAACGGGTCGAATTCGTTGGCTGCTTCAATGGAGAACGACTGACGACCGGTTTCCGGGCGACCGGAGCGGCCAATCGGCGGCTGCAACGGGAAGTCCGGGTCTTCGCAACGCTTGGTCAGGTAGAACTCCATCTCCGGCGCCACGATCGGCTGCCAGCCCTTGTCGGAATAGAGCTTCAGGACTTTCTTGAGCACGTTGCGCGGCGACAGCTCGATCGGGTTGCCCTGCTTGTCATAGGTGTCGTGAATCACCTGCGCGGTCGGCTCGATGGCCCACGGCACGAGGAATACCGCGTTCGAGTCCGGGCGGCAGATCATGTCGATGTCGGCCGGGTCGAGCAGTTCGTAATAGATGTCGTCTTCGACGTAGTCGCCCGTCACTGTTTGCAACAGCACACTCTCGGGCAGGCGCATGCCTTTTTCGGCAATGAACTTGTTGGTCGGCGAAATCTTGCCGCGGGTGATCCCGGTCAGGTCGCCAATCATGCATTCGACTTCTGTGATCTTGTGGTCTTTCAACCAATCGGTGAGCTGGTCGAGGTTGTTACTCATAAATGCCTCTGGGCTGAGTGTCCTGACATCTGTAAAAGTCGGGCGTTGTTTGACGCATCCGCGTCGCGTTGTGCTGCACGCTTGCCGGCGCGAATCAACGAAAGCGTGGTGGCGCCGCGTGCAGGATCATGAGCAGTTCCCGGCGCACTCGCAGGACCGTTATAGTGAAAAGGTTCTACAGTGGAAGGAGAGCCGGTAAACAGGATGCCATCCAGACCGTCAATAATATCGGTCGGATCGAGCAGTTCCGCCTGGGACGGACGTATCGACGGCAGGCCCTTGGCAACGGTGGCCGCTGCGCGGACGCACTTATCGCGGGTGACGTGATAAGCATGCAAACCGATCTGTCTTGAGCAGTCGGTGACGCCGATTAACGGCAGGCGAGACATGAAGCACCCCGGTATTATTGCTGTTATGGGTTTGATTTGAGCTTAGCGTTGTTCATTTTTTTACACAACACCCCCGTAAAAAATACAACACGCCCCGCTCAAGGCTGCGGCCGCCAAAGACCCCGAAGGCATAAAAGTGCCCCAAAGCGCCTCAAAAATGCCCTTCGAGCGCTTTTTTAGGGCAAAAAAGGCCTCGCTTGACTTCGGCATGCCGTTCGGGTTGACTGGAATCCGAAAAGATCAATGATTGATATTTTTAACAACAAAGGTGTTGCATCATGTCGGTACCCCCGCGTGCCGTTCAGCTCAACGAAGCGAACGCGTTCCTTAAGGAACATCCTGAGGTTCTGTACGTTGACCTTCTGATTGCGGATATGAATGGTGTGGTGCGCGGCAAGCGCATCGAACGCACCAGCCTCCACAAGGTTTACGAGAAAGGCATCAACCTGCCGGCCTCTCTATTTGCTCTGGATATCAACGGCTCGACGGTGGAAAGCACCGGCCTGGGCCTGGACATCGGTGATGCTGACCGAATCTGCTATCCAATCCCCAATACCCTGTGCAATGAACCCTGGCAGAAGCGCCCGACCGCGCAACTGTTGATGACCATGCACGAACTCGAAGGCGAGCCGTTCTTCGCCGACCCGCGTGAAGTGCTGGCCAATGTGGTGCGCAAGTTCGACGACATGGGCCTGACCATCTGCGCCGCGTTCGAGCTTGAGTTCTACCTGATCGACCAGGAGAACGTGAATGGCCGGCCGCAACCTCCACGCTCGCCAGTGTCCGGCAAACGTCCGCACTCGACCCAGGTGTACCTGATCGACGACCTCGACGAATACGTCGACTGCCTCCAGGACATTCTGGAAGGTGCAAAAGAGCAAGGCATCCCTGCCGACGCGATCGTCAAGGAAAGTGCTCCGGCGCAGTTCGAAGTGAACCTGCACCACGTTGCCGACCCGATCAAGGCCTGCGATTACGCGGTACTGCTCAAGCGTCTGATCAAAAACATCGCCTACGACCATGAGATGGACACCACCTTCATGGCCAAGCCTTACCCAGGCCAGGCGGGTAATGGTCTGCACGTCCATATCTCGATCCTTGATAAAGACGGCAAGAATATTTTTGCCAGTGAGGATCCCGAGCAGAACGCCGCACTGCGTCACGCGATCGGCGGTGTGCTCGAGACCCTACCGGCGCAGATGGCCTTCCTCTGCCCGAACGTCAACTCCTACCGTCGTTTCGGCGCGCAGTTCTACGTGCCGAACTCGCCGTGCTGGGGCCTGGACAACCGCACGGTAGCGATTCGCGTACCAACCGGCTCTGCCGATGCCGTACGTATCGAGCACCGCGTTGCTGGCGCCGATGCCAACCCGTACTTGCTGATGGCTTCGGTCCTGGCAGGCGTGCATCACGGCCTGACCAACAAGATCGAGCCGGGCGCGCCCGTCGAAGGCAACAGCTACGAGCAGAACGAGCAAAGCCTGCCGAACAACCTGCGTGATGCACTGCGCGAGTTGGACGACAGCGAAGTCATGGCCAAGTACATCGATCCGAAATACATCGACATTTTTGTCGCCTGTAAAGAGAGCGAGCTGGAGGAGTTCGAACACTCCATCTCCGACCTCGAGTACAACTGGTACCTGCACACCGTGTAAGCGGCTGTAGCAAAAAAACAACGCCGTGGGCTTCATCGCCAGCGGCGTTTTTTTATGGCCGCCTGCGGCGGATCGCGAGCAGGCTCGCTCCCACAATAGATCGGTGTCAGACACAAGTTTCATGCTCACTGGAGATCAAATGTGGGAGCGAGCCTGCTCGCGAAAGCGTCCTGGCAGACAACATCGAACCCTGCTCGTACAATGCCCGCTGCCCTGCAGGAGACTTCAATGACCCGCCCCGCCCCCCTTCGCAAACCCCGCGCACGCAGCCAGGCCCGGATCGACTCGATACTCGACGCCGCCCGCACGCTGCTTGCCGCCGAGGGCGTGGCCAGCCTGTCGATCTACAGCGTGGCCGAACGCGCCGAGATCCCGCCGTCATCGGTCTACCACTTCTTCGCCAGCGTCCCGGCCCTGCTCGAAGCCCTGACCGCGGACATCCACAGCGCCTTTCGCGCGTGCCTGCAAGAACCGATCGATGTCGACTCGCTCAATGGCTGGCGTGATCTGTCACGGCTGGTCGAGCAACGCATGCTCGCCATCTACGACGAAGACGCCGCCGCCCGGCAACTGATCCTCGCTCAACACGGCCTGACCGAAGTCACCCAGGCCGACCGCCAGCACGACCTCGAACTCGGCGACCTGATGCACAAACTCTTCGATCAGCACTTCGAACTGCCGACGTTGCCCAAGGATGTCGATGTGTTTGCCCTGGCCATGGAGCTGGGTGATCGCGTCTATGCGCGCTCAGTGCAACAACACGGGCAGATCACCCCACGCATGGCCGAGGAAGGGATGCGGGTGTTTGATGCTTACCTGGGGCTGTATCTGCCGCCGTATTTGCCCAAGCGCGCTATTCCAGCCTGATTCCCTTGTTGCCTTCTCGGGCCTCATCGTCGGATCGCCGCCCGGAGCCGGCTCGCTCCCACATAGATCTTCAGTGAACACAGATTTTGTGTATGGCAGAAATCCCCCTGTGGGAGCGAGCCGGCTCGCGATGGCCACACCACTGATTCCATGACAGGCACACATGGAACAACCCTGAAGGGCTCAAGCCGTCCGGGGCTGTGTGTGACACGCCGATCACAACTTGGCGATCGACACCTCGGTGGATTTCACGAAGGCGATCACTTCGCTGCCGATCGCCAGTTCCAGCTCTTTGACCGAGCGCGTGGTGATGACCGAGGTGACGATGCCTGACGCGGTCTGAACATCGATCTCCGAGAGCACGTCGCCCTCGACGATTTCCTTGATGGTGCCTTTGAACTGGTTGCGAACGTTGATGGCCTTGATAGTCATGAGGTTGATTCCTGTCGTTGGGTGAGCATTGAGTCAGTGAGCCCAGCGCAATTGCGTGGGCAAGGGTGAAACAGGTTCCGGCGCAGGCGGCGAACCCGGCAGTGACAGCACGCGGTTGAGCACTGCGGTTTCCAGCGCTGCCAGCCGATGGGAACCACGGACCCGAGGGCGCGGCAGTTCGACCAGCAGGTCGAGGCCGATTTCGCCCTCTTCGATCAGCAACACCCGGTCGGCGATCGCCACCGCTTCGCTGACGTCATGGGTCACCAGCAACACGGTAAAACCGTGCTGCTGCCAGAGGCGTTCGATCAGTTGCTGCATTTCGATTCGGGTCAGTGCATCCAGTGCGCCCAGCGGTTCATCGAGCAACAGCAAGCGCGGCTGATGGATCAGCGCCCGCGCCAAGGCCACCCGCTGCTTCTGCCCGCCGGACAATGCGGCCGGCCATTCATCGGCACGATCTGCCAGGCCCACGGAATCCAGTGCGTCCAGCGCCTGCTGGCGCCAATCACCCTTGAGCCCGAGGCCGACGTTGTCGATGACCTTTTTCCACGGCAGCAAACGCGCTTCCTGAAACATCAACCGGGTGTCTTCGCGCGCCTTGTCGAGCGGGGCAGAACCGGCCAACAGTTCACCGGCCGTGGGTTGATCAAGGCCCGCCAGCAGGCGCAGCAAGGTACTTTTGCCACAACCGCTGCGGCCGACCACGGCCACGAACTGGCCGGCCGGAATGTGCAGATCGATCTCGCGCAGCACCTGCCGCGCGCCAAAGGTTTTTTGCAGTTTGCGCACCACCAGCGGAATTCCGCGCAGCAGGCGTGGAGGTTGTTGGGCCGTCATGCTGCACCGCCCTTGGCCACTTGATAGGCCGGGTGCCAGCGCAACCAGACCCGCTCCAGACCACGCGCCGCGAGGTCGGCCAATTTGCCGAGCACCGCGTACAAAACAATCGCCAGCACCACCACATCCGTCTGCAAGAACTCCCGGGCGTTCATCGCCAGGTAGCCAATGCCAGAGCTGGCGGAGATGGTTTCCGCGACGATCAGGGTCAGCCACATGAAGCCCAGGGCAAAACGCACGCCCACCAGAATCGAAGGCAGCGCGCCCGGCAGAATCACCTGACGGAACAGGCTGAAACCGGACAACCCGTAACTGCGCGCCATCTCCACCAGAGCCGGGTCAACGTTGCGAATGCCGTGATAGGTGTTGAGGTAGATCGGGAACAACGTCCCCAGCGCCACCAGGAAAATCTTCGCCGACTCGTCAATACCGAACCAGAGGATCACCAGCGGAATCAGCGCCAGATGCGGCACGTTGCGGATCATCTGCACCGAACTGTCGAGCAGGCGTTCGCCCCATTTCGACAGGCCGGTGATGAAACCCAATGCCAGACCGATACCGCCGCCAATCACAAAACCAATGCCGGCGCGCCAGCCGCTGATCGCCAGGTGTTTCCAGATTTCGCCGCTGCGCACCAGGCTCACGCCCGCTTCGATCACCGCGCTGGGGGCCGGCAAAATCCGTGTCGACAACCAGCCCGCGGATACCGACAACTGCCACACCGCCAGTAACAGCACCGGCAAGGCCCACGGCGCGAGGCTGTGGATAAGCTTTTCCCTTTTCATGGCGCGCCTCAGCTCTGGGACGCGGCTTTGGGAAGAATGTCGTTGGCGACCATCTCGCCAAACGGGCTGACGTAACCGGCACTTTTCGGCAGCTCGGGACGCTCGATGTCGAGGTGCGGGAACAACAACTCCGCGACCCGATACGATTCCTCCAGATGTGGATAACCCGAGAAGATGAAGGTATCGATGCCCAGGTCCGCGTATTCCTTGACCCGCGCGGCCACAGTCGGACCGTCGCCGACCAATGCGGTGCCCGCACCGCCGCGCACCAGACCGACGCCGGCCCAGAGGTTCGGGCTGACCTCCAGATTGTCGCGGCTACCACCGTGCAGAGCAGCCATGCGCTGCTGGCCGACCGAGTCGAAACGCGCCAACGAGGCCTGGGCGCGAGCAATGGTGTCGTCGTCCAGATGGGAGATCAAGCGATCCGCTGCCTGCCAGGCTTCAGCGTTGGTTTCGCGGACAATCACATGCAAACGAATGCCGAAGCGCACGGTGCGTCCGAGCTTCGCGGCCTTGGCGCGTACCTGTTCGATTTTCTCGGCGACGGCGGCCGGTGGCTCGCCCCAGGTCAGGACCATTTCGAC
This sequence comes from Pseudomonas sp. 05N36, assembly GCF_056397385.1. Lineage (NCBI taxonomy): Bacteria > Pseudomonadati > Pseudomonadota > Gammaproteobacteria > Pseudomonadales > Pseudomonadaceae > Pseudomonas > Pseudomonas sp. 05N36. The sequence goes on from NZ_JBFTNH010000005.1 coordinate 235,294, forward strand.
CTGCTCGGCAGCCAGATCCTGAGCCGCTTCAGAAGAGCCACCGAAGTACAGCGGCGGACGCGGTTGCTGGATCGGCGGATAGAGCAATTTCGCGCCCTTCACGCTGATGTGCTGACCGTCGTAATCGACCGTCTCGCCTTCCAGCACCCGACGCCAGATCCGGGTGAACTCCACCGAGGCCTGATAGCGTTCTTCGTGACTGAGGAACAATCCGTCGCCGGCCAGTTCTTCCGGATCGCCGCCCGTCACCAGGTTGAACAGCGCACGCCCACCGGACAAGCGATCCAGGGTCGCCGCCTGGCGCGCGGCCACCGTCGGCGAAATGATCCCGGGGCGCAACGCGACCAGAAACTTCAAGCGCTGGGTCACCGGGATCAGCGAAGCAGCCACCAGCCATGAGTCTTCGCAGGAGCGGCCGGTGGGAATCAGTACCCCGCCGAACCCCAGGCGATCCGCCGCTTGGGCGACTTGTTGCAAATAACCGTGGTCGACGGCGCGAGCGCCTTCGGCGGTGCCAAGGTAATGGCCGTCGCCGTGGGTAGGCAGGAACCAGAAAATATTAAGGCTCATGGAGTGGTCTCCTAAGGAAATCGGATTACGGCGCAGTGGCAACGGCTGCCGGTGGCGTCCAGATCACGTCTTTGATGCTCAAGGGTTTCGGAATCAATTTGAGCTGGTAGAAGCTGTCGGCGATTTTCTGCTGGGCCGCGATCACTGGCGGTGTGAGGAGATGCGCGCCGAAGCCCTGGCGTTTCACCGCGGTCAGGGTGATGTCTGCCGGCAAGCCGAGCAGCGGCGAGACTTGTTGCGTGACTTCTTCAGGGTTGGCTTTGGACCATTCGCCGATGGTCCGGACTTCTTCCACCAGGGCCTTGATCACGGCCGGATGTTTTTCGGCATAAGGCTTGGTCGCCAGGTAGAACTGGTGGTTGTCGACGATGCCGCTGCCGTCACGCAGGGTGCGCGCGTGCAGTTGCTGTTCGGCGGCGGCCTGGTACGGGTCCCAGATCACCCAGGCATCGACGCTGCCGCGTTCGAACGCCGCACGGGCATCGGCTGGTGGCAGAAATACGGTTTGAATGTCGGTGTACTTGAGGCCGGCGTCTTCCAGTGCGCGCACCAGCAGGTAGTGCACGTTGGAGCCTTTGTTGAGGACGACCTTCTTGCCCTTGAGGTCCTGTACCGATTTGATCGCCGAGTCTTTCGGCACCAGGATCGCTTCGCTGGTCGGCGCGGGTGGCTCGTAAGCGACGTAGAGCAGGTCAGCACCGGCCGCCTGAGCGAACACCGGTGGAGTCTCGCCGGTCACGCCGAAATCGATCGAGCCTACGTTCAGCCCTTCGAGCAGTTGCGGGCCGCCGGGGAATTCCGTCCATTGCACGCTGATGCCTTGAGCGGCGAGGCGTTTCTCCAGCGAGCCGCGGGCTTTGAGCAGCACCAGGGTGCCGTACTTTTGATAGCCGATTCGCAAGGTCTCGGCCGCTTGAGCTTGAGTAATGACGCCGAAGGACACAGCCGCAGCAAACAGAGCGACCAGACCACGACGCAAAATGACAGTGCGCATAGCGCTCTCCTTTTTGCAGTAGGGTTTTGGCTGCACCTGCTTGCCCGTTAGCGGGCGAGTAAGGCCAGTACATCAAATTCGGGTAAGGCTTAAATGCTCCAGCGAGCACTCAACAAACGTTCATTCAACAGGTTGGGGTCCAGCGGCTTGGGCCGACGGGCCATGGCACTGAAGAACTGCTCCAGCGCCTCGACCAAGCGCTGTTCCAGCGCCGGCGACAACTGCGCCTGCGCACTGCCTTCGCCGTAAGCGATCTGGCTGTCTTCGGCGAATATTCCGTGGAGCATTTCCTGGGCTTTCAGCGCCGACAGCACCGGCTTGAGCGCGTAATCCACGGCCAGCATGTGGGCGATGCTGCCGCCAGTGGCCATGGGCAGTACAACCTTGTGGCTCAGGGCGCGCTCCGGCAGCAGATCCAGCACGGTTTTCAGCGCGCCGGAAAACGACGCCTTGTAGACCGGTGTGGCAATCAACAAGCCATCGGCGTTTTCAATCTGTTGCAACAGGTCGACCACCTTCGGACTGTCGAACCGCGCGTGCAGCAAGTCTTCGGCCGGGAAGTCCCGTACCTGATAACTCACCACTTCTACTCCTTGTTGCTGCAACCAGCGTTGGGAGCGATCCAGCAGCACCCCGGAGCGGGAGCGCTGGCTGGGACTTCCTCCGAGTGAGACGACCAGCATGCGGCTATTCCTTAAGCGTTTCCGGCGATTCGCAGTGTGCGATCTCGCGACAATGGGCAGACCTTACCAGTTGATTTATATATCCATAAATCATATTTATTTATGTATTTATTCTTTTAATGCATATATAGAAAAACGTTTTCCAGGCGAAAAAAAAAGGCCGTCGAAACGGCCTGAAGTCCCCCTGCTTTGTGGATACGGTCAATCTAAACCCTGCGGTGCCTGGTATTCCGCCATCGCGAGCAGGCTCGCTCCCACAGAGTTTTATGTCTGGCTCGAAATCTGTGGTCAGGCTAAATCCACTGTGGGAGCGAGCCTGCTCGCGATGGCGATTTAAGCCACGCCGCAAAACGTCAATGACTTACCTGTTGGGCTGCGGTGTCAGGCGCAGGTACGGTTTCACTGCGCGGTAGCCCTTAGGGAAGCGTTTGCTGATTTCATCTTCATCCTTCAACGACGGCACGATCACCACTTCATCACCGTCCTGCCAGTTGGCCGGGGTGGCCACTTTGTAGTTGTCGGTGAGTTGCAACGAGTCGATCACCCGCAGGATCTCGTGGAAGTTGCGTCCGGTACTGGCCGGATAGGTGATGGTCAGGCGAATCTTCTTGTTCGGATCGATGACGAACAGCGAACGCACGGTCAGGGTGTCGTTGGCATTCGGGTGGATCAGGTCATAGAGATCGGAGACCTTGCGGTCGGCGTCGGCGAGGATCGGGAAGTTGACGAGGGTGTTCTGGGTTTCGTTGATGTCTTCGATCCACTTGTGGTGCGAGTCCACCGGGTCGACCGAGAGTGCAATGGCCTTGACGCCGCGCTGGGTGAATTCGTCCTTGAGCCTGGCGGTAAACCCCAGCTCCGTGGTGCACACCGGCGTGAAGTCCGCCGGATGGGAAAACAGCACGCCCCAGCTATCGCCCAGCCACTGGTGAAAACGGAGAGTGCCGGCGCTGGAATCCTGTTCGAAATCGGGGGCAATGTCGCCCAGTCTGAGGCTCATGGTGCTGCTCCTGGTGAGTGCGTGATGAGCCTACTGTGCCTAGTGTCGCCGCTTATTAAAAAGAATAAATATCGATTTGTTTAGATCTAAAGTGAATATTAAACATCTGTTCACTGGACGTATACGTCAACGAAGACCAGTCTTGGAACCAAGGTTCGAGAAGGCCTTGAGTTGCTGCAAAGAGGGAAGTGAAGGCGGGCCTGCGGGGGCGGGCCCGACTTGAAACGCAAAAGCCCCGCCAGGCTTGCGCCGAGCGGGGCTTTTTATTCAGGCTTGCAAACGCCTGGGTATTACAACAGCGGGATCGAGTAGCTGACGATCACACGGTTTTCGTCCTGGTCGCGCTGACCCGGGATGTCGTTGCGCCACATAGCGTTTTTCCACGCCACGCCCAGGTTCTTCAGCGGGCCTTGTGGAACAACGTAAGCCACGGTCAGGTCACGTTCCCACTCGGTGGCGCCAGTAGCGGAAAACGGTTTCTGTGCCGAGCCAACTTTACCGGTGGTGTCGATGTTGTTGCCGCGCAGGTAGATGATACCGGCGGTCAGGCCTGGAACACCGACTTTAGCGAAGTCGTAAGCGTAGCGAGCTTGCCAGGTACGTTCGCCGGCACGGGCAAATTTCTGGATCTGCATGTCGGTGATGGTGCTGTTGGACGAGCCGTCACCCTGGTTCAACCAAGGGAAGTCACTGTCACCATTGCTGTACTGATAGCCACCACCAAAGGTGTGACCTTCAACCGAGTACAGAGCCAGGTAGCTGTACAGATTGTTGTCGACTTTACCCTTGGTGATACCAGTGCCGTAGTCACCCGAAGTGAAGAATGCCGAGTCGTTGCCGTTGGAACCGTTGTCGCGGCTACGGTAGTAGCGCAGGTCACTTTTCAGCACGCCAGGACCGATGGACCAGTTGTGCACCAGACCCAGGAAGTTCTGCGAGTAGAAGTCCTTCAGCTCGCCGTAGTAGTACGACGCGGTCAGATCCTTGGTGATCTTGTAGTCAGCACCCGCGTAGTAGAACTTGTTACTGAACTTGCCATTGTTGTAGTTGGAGCTAGGACTGCCGTTCGCACCGGCAAGCGACAGACCTTCGTCGTTGCTGGAGTTACGGCCTTTGGCTTCATTGATCTCGCCGGCAGTCAGGGTCAGGTCCTTGATCTCGTTCGAGACCAGCTCGCCGCCGGTGAAGGTTTGCGCCAGCAGACGACCATCGTTGTACTTGATGACCGGGTTGTTAGGCTGCAGGGTGCCGATTTTCAGCACGGTTTGCGAAACCTTGACCTTACCGGTCAGACCCAGACTGGCGAAATCGTTAACAGCTTCGTTACCTTGGCTCGGGAACACGGTGCCACCGGAAGCGTTACCGGTAGGGTTACCGTGTTTTTCCGGGCTGGAATCCAGTTTCAGGCCGTACTGACCAATGGCATCAACACCGAAGCCAACGGTACCTTGGGTGAAGCCCGAGGTGAAGTTGAGCTGGAAGCCTTGCCCAGTCTCTTCCATCTTGCTTTGGGCTTTTGCGGCTTTGGTGTCCGAATCGCGGTTATCGGTGTTGATGTAGAAAGTACGCGAGCTCAGGGTCGCCTTACTGTCTTCGATGAAACCGGCGGCGCTTGCCTGCTGCGCCAAAACCCCTACGGCCACAGCCAGGGCCAAGGTGGACTTATTCATGTTTCGCTCCTCTACGTTTCTAATTTTTTGTGCACTTTGGTCCAGGATCTGACGCCCCGGTTCCCATCGATGCGCGATTAGCGCAAGACCGTGACCGATAAGTCAATCGTAAGCAGTCACGTCTACGACCTTGGTCTAATCGCCGTGTTTGGTCCGTTCAGGTTAGTGAATTTCTCATAAACCCAAAAAGAATTATTTATTCATTTTTCATACGATTCGGGAATATAGCTCAACACGCCTGAACCGAACCGGATGCTGAGGTATCGGCCCATGAGCTAATTCCTAAATGGTATTTACAAACGCTTCTTTAGTTCCATTCGTGCTCACGTAATTCCTCTTACGTCAATCACGATCAAATAAGCGACGCCATCATGGCGAAACGTGCATCTTCCCGTCAAATTGTTACAGTTTGTATACCGTTGTGATTTTTTTTACCGCCCGTCCGGTAAGCACTGCAACGGGCAGCAAAACGGCAGAAACGATCGACTCATTACCCTGCTCGGTTAGTCCAGGGCGAAGTCTAGACGCCGAAGGTTACAGAGTCTTTTCGAAGATCTTCGAATTACGCTGATAGTTGTACAGCGAGGCCCGGGCCGACGGCAGGCGCTCGACGCTGCTGGGCACAAAGCCGCGCTCGCGGAACCAGTGCGCAGTCCGGGTGGTCAGGACGAACAGGGTTTTGAGCCCTTGGGCACGAGCCCGGGTCTCGATCCGCTCCAGCAGTTCGTCACCACGGCCGCCGTGACGGTACTCCGGGTTCACTGCCAGACAGGCCAGTTCCCCGGCATCCGAGTCAGCGATCTGATACAGAGCCGCACAGGCGATGATCATGCCTTCACGCTCGACCACGCTGAACTGCTCGATTTCGCGCTCCAGCACTTCGCGTGAGCGACGCACCAGAATCCCCTGCTCTTCCAGCGGGCTGATCAGGTCCAGCAAACCACCGACGTCTTCGATAGCCGCTTCGCGCACTACCTCGAACTGCTCCTGCGCCACCAACGTACCGCCACCGTCACGGGTGAAGAGTTCGGTCAGCAGCGCGCCGTCTTCGGCATAACTGACAATGTGGCTACGGCCGACGCCGCCACGGCAGGCTTCAGCCGCAGCATCCAGCAACTCGGCCTGATAGTTCGCACCCAGACGCTGCAAGTGCGCCGGCACCTGTTGTGGACGCAGTTCGCGGACCAGACGGCCGTTTTCATCGATCAGACCCGGGTCCGCGCCGAACAGCAGCAGCTTGTCGGCGCCCAGATCGATGGCGGCGCGAGTGGCGACGTCTTCGCAGGCCAGGTTGAAGATCTCCCCGGTCGGCGAGTAGCCCAGCGGTGACAGCAATACGATAGAGCGCTCGTCCAGCAGACGGTTGATGCCCTTGCGGTCGACCCGACGAACTTCGCCGGTGTGGTGATAATCGATACCTTCGAGCACACCGATCGGCCGCGCGGTCACCAGATTGCCGCCGGCCACCCGCAGACGCGAGCCCTGCATCGGCGAAGACGCCATGTCCATCGACAAGCGCGCCTCGATGGCAATGCGCAGTTGCCCCACCGCATCGATCACGCACTCCAGGGTCGCCGCATCGGTGATGCGCATCCCGTGGTGGTAATGCGGAGTCAGGCCACGTGCGGCAAGACGGGTTTCAATTTGCGGACGCGAACCGTGAACCAATACCAGCCGCACACCCAGGCTGTGCAGCAGCACCAGGTCGTGGACGATATTGCCAAAGTTCGGATGCTCGACGCCGTCGCCGGGCAGCATGACGACGAAGGTGCAATCGCGGTGAGCATTGATGTAAGGGGAAGCGTGACGAAGCCAGTTAACGTATTCGGGCATAACACCTGCGCCTGTAACAAATAGCAGCCGATAAAAAGGACGAAGCAAAACGCACAGCGGGCTGGTGGTTATCGTCGGAACAGGCTTGGCGACACGCGCGTTCTCCTCATGAATACGGGTTGGGTGCCCCGGGTTTTATCAAGCCGGGGTCAGGCAGTAGTGTTCGATCAGTTGACGTAATAGATGCACGGTAGGCTGCAAACGTGACATTTCAAGGTATTCCCCTGGTTGGTGGGCGCAGGCGATATCGCCTGGACCAAGCACCACTGTCTCGCAGCCAAGACGCTGAAGATAAGGCGCTTCAGTGCCGAACGCTACTGCTTCGGCAAGGTGGCCGGTGAGCCTTTCGGCGACCTGCACCAGTTCCGAGTCGGCCGCCTGCTCGAAAGGCGGCACTTCAGGGAACAGCGGAGCGTAGTCGATCTTCACCTGATGGAGCTCGGCGACCGGTTCGAGCTTCTGCCGGATCGCCGCACGCAAGGCGTTCGGGTCCATGCCCGGCAAGGGCCGCAGGTCGAATTCCAGCGAACATTGACCGCAGATCCGGTTCGGGTTGTCGCCACCGTGGATGCAGCCGAAATTCAGTGTCGGTTGTGGCACGCTGAACTGCGGATTGCGGAACTCGCGCTGCCATTGCAGGCGCAAGCCGCGTAACTCGCCCATCGCATCGTGCATGGCCTCCAGAGCACTATGGCCCAGGCGCGGATCGGACGAATGGCCGCTCTGACCGAGAATATCGATGCGCTCCATCATCACGCCTTTATGCAGACGGATCGGTTTCAAGCCAGTTGGCTCACCGATCACCGCTACCCTGCCCAATGGCCGGCCGGCAGCAGCCAATGCCCGGGCACCCGCCATGGAGCTTTCTTCGTCACAGGTGGCGAGGATCATCAGTGGCTGCTTGAACGGTTTGTCCAGCAGCGGCAACACGGCTTCGATGGCCAGCGCGAAAAAGCCCTTCATGTCGCAACTGCCGAGGCCGACCCAGCGACCGTCGACTTCGGTGAGCTTCAGCGGATCGGTCTGCCACAGCGCGCCGTCGAACGGCACCGTGTCGCTGTGCCCGGCCAGTACCAGCCCGCCGGGACCACTGCCAAAACTGGCGAGCAAGTTGAATTTGCCAGGACTGACTTGCTGGATATCGCACGAAAAGCCCAGGTCACCGAGCCAGGTCGCCAGCAAATCAATGACCGCGCGATTGGATTGATCGAGGCTGGGTTGGGTACAGCTGACGGACGGTGCGGCGATCAGCGCAGCGAACTGGTCTTTCATGGACGGCAAAGGCATCGCTGACTCCCGATTCCCAAGATGAACCCTCATCATAGAGCCATCCTGTGACAGGAATAAACCGTCGCGGCGCGTAGGTTTAATGAGTGCTGTACACTGCACGGCCTTGGCAGCCACACATTCCCCCGGCTGCGCTCCCGATCCTGGATTTTCCGGCCATGCAGAAAGAAACCGAAATCAAACTCCGCGTCAGCCGCGAAACCCTCGCCGCCCTGCGCGAGCACCCGCTACTGAAAAAACGCAACAAAAGTGGCTGGGAACGCCGTGAGTTGATGAACCAGTACTTCGACACGCCAGAACGTGACCTGGCCCGCGCCAAGGTTGCCCTGCGCCTGCGCCGCGATGGCGAAGAAGTCATTCAAACGCTCAAGACCCGTGGTCACAGTGTCGCCGGTCTGTCCGAGCGTAACGAATACGACTGGAACCTGCCCAAAGCCAAGCTCGATGTGAAAAAACTCGACGGCGAATGCTGGCCCGAAGAGCTGGCCGAGCTGGACAAGAAAACCCTGAAGGCCATTTTCACCACAGATTTCGTCCGTGAACGCGCAGAGATCGCCTGGGGCCGTGGCAAGACCAAAGTGGTCATCGAAGCCGCACTGGACCTGGGCAACGTGATTGCCGGCAAGCAGAAAGAAGAAATCTGCGAGCTGGAGCTGGAGCTGCGCGAAGGCGAGCCTGCGGCATTGCTGGAACTGGCCGCCGAGCTGGCCGCGACCCTGGCGCTGATGCCGTGCGATATCAGCAAGGCCGAGCGCGGCTACCGTCTGTTCGACGCCAACAGCTATTCGTTGAGCCTGCCGGCGCCGGAGCTGACCTTCGAACTGCCGCTGGACGACGCGTTCGCCGCATTGAGCTGGCACTTGCTGGGCAGCAGCCAGCGCCTGGCCGAGCAGTATCGCTTCAACGGTCACTGGCGCCTGCTGCAGGATTGGGTCGAAAACCTGGCTGAATTGCGCGCGCTGCTCAGCAGCCTGGGGCAAGCCGCTCCGCGTCAGTCGACCCACGACTTGCGCGTGGCGCTGGATGCCTTGCTGGAAGACTGGCGCCCGCTGGTCCAGGCCGGTCTGGACGACGAGGACGTGCGCAAAGCCGCGCCGGAGCAGTTCCTCGAAGAGCTGGAAGACCCGCGCTGGGGCCTGTTCTCGCTGAACACCTCGCGCTGGTTGCTGGCCCGCACCTGGGCTGCCGATCGCAACGTTCGCGGCAATCGCCAGGGTGCTGCACAACTGGGCAACTGGTTGCCGCGTCTGCTGGGCGAAGAAGCGACGTCCCTGCAGTTGCAGCGTTATCAGCAACAGCCGGAAGACCTGGCCGAGCAACTGCCGCGTATCGAACGCATCCAGGCCTGGCTGCACCATGCCCGCAATGTGCTGGACATCCCGGAAATGGATCGCCTGTACGGTGAGCTGAACAAACTCGCGCAACTGGCCAACGAGCCGATCACCGACGAAGTGCTGGACGCACGTAAGCAACAGGCGATTGCGGTGTACCAGAACCGCGCGTGGAAGATGTTGTTGCGCATGTAATACCGCCATCGTCGGAACGCCGCCCGGAGCCGGCTCGCTCCCACATTTGATCTTCGGCGAACACAAATTGTGTGTGCTACCGAAATCCAGTGTGGGAGCGAGCCGGCTCCGGGCGGCGTTCCGACGATGAGGCCCGCACATTCACCGCAAGGCTTTAACCCCGCAACACCGGCAAACTCGTCGTGGACTTGATTTCCGACAAGGCCACGATCGAGTTGACCTCCTGAATCCCCGGCACCATCGACAGTTTCTCGAAAAAGAAGCGCTCATAGGCTTCGATGTCTGCCGTGACGATCCGCAGCAGAAAGTCCACCGCACCCATCAGCACATAACACTCCAGCACCTCCGGAAAACCGCGAATCGCCTCGGTGAACTCCGTAAAGTTCGAACGCCCATGGGCGTTGAGTTTGATCTCGGCGAAGATTTGCGTGTTGAGGCCGATTTTCTTGCGATCGAGCAAGGTCACCTGCCCACGAATAACCCCCTCCTCCTTCATCCGCTGAATGCGCCGCCAGCACGGCGACTGCGATAGCCCGACCTGCTCGGCAATCTGCGCACTGGAAAGCGAGGCGTCCTCTTGCAGCAGCGCCAGAATCCGTCGGTCGTACGCGTCAAGTTCGCTATGCATAGAAAAACCCGTAAAGACATTATCTGAGAATTGAGCAATTCGATTTAAAGCCAATTAGCCTCATCATAGATAAGAAATACCCGGCACCGAATGTAAAAATTTCTCCAATGATTTGGAGACCGACCATGCCCCCGCTCGAAGCCGTCAGCAACACCCCTACCCGCGCCGATGTGTGGAACGTCAGTAATGCCCATTGTCGTGTGCACTACCAACTGCTGGCCGAGGCCGAACCGGACGTGTTGTGTCGGGCGCTGAATCTGTTCGCGTTGCAGTTTCTGGTGCCGCAGCAGGTCAATGTGCTGCGCGACGACGACCTGCTGTCGATCGGTATTGTCATGGACGGCTTGAGCTGGCACCGCGCCCAGGTGATCGCGGAAAAATTACGTAACCTGATCAGCGTCTGCTCGGTGGAACTGCAAGCGGCTGATTCGCAATGGGTTCAGCCTGCGCAGGCCGCCGGTTGAAGCGCGCCGGTAAAGACTCGCAACGATGAATCGGCCGATGGCTGAACGACCGGCCTTTGCGGGGACTATTCTTGGCATCTGTGGTCAGAGACGCACCTGTCTAAACCGCTCGTTGCAGGATCGTTTCCATAAGGAGCCCGGATGTCCGTTCAACTCGCTACTCAGGATCGCTGGCTGGATCTCAATGACCTGCTGCGCGAACTGGTCGCCCAAGGCTTCATCAGCCAGGACTCGGCCGAGCACGCGCTGACCACCCGCCGCAATGCCAGCAACAGCCAGTTGCACCCGCTGGAGTTCCTCGCCAGCCAACACCTCGACGACCTCAGCCGCCCCGGCAAACGCCTGGATCTGGAAAGCCTGACCCTGTGGCTCTCACTGCAGGCCGGCCAGCCTTACTTGCGCATCGACCCGCTGAAAATAAACGTCGCGCAAATTACCTCGCTGATGTCTTACGCCTTTGCCCAGCGCCACAAGATCCTCGCCGTAGCGATCGACCGCGACGCGGTCACCATCGCCAGCGCGCAGCCTTATGTGCGCAGCTGGGAAGCCGACTTGACCCACGTTCTACAGTTGCCGATCAAACGGGTAGTGGCCAACCCGGCGGACATCCAGCGCTTCAGCGTGGAATTCTTCCGCCTGGCCAAATCGGTCAGCGGCGCGACCAATGCCGACCAACACATGAACACCCTGGGCAACTTCGAACAGTTGCTCAACCTCGGCGCCAGCGATCAGGAACCGGACGCCAACGACGCGCACATCGTCAACATTGTCGACTGGTTGTTCCAGTACGCCTTCCAGCAACGCGCCAGTGATATCCATATCGAGCCACGGCGCAAGCAAGGCACCGTGCGTTTTCGCATCGACGGCGTGTTGCACAACGTCTATCAGTTTCCACCGCAGGTGACCATGGCGATTGTCAGTCGCCTGAAGAGCCTGGGGCGGATGAACGTTGCAGAAAAGCGCAAACCCCAGGATGGCCGGGTCAAGACCAAGACCCCGGACGGCGGCGAAGTGGAGTTGCGGCTGTCGACGCTACCCACGGCGTTCGGGGAAAAAATGGTCATGCGGATCTTCGATCCGGAAGTGCTGCTCAAGGACTTCGACCAGCTCGGGTTTTCCGCCGATGATCTGCGCCGCTGGCAGGACATGACCCGCCAGCCCAACGGCATCATTCTGGTCACCGGGCCGACCGGTTCGGGCAAGACCAGCACGCTCTACACCACGCTGAAAAAACTCGCGACGCCAGAGGTCAACCTCTGCACCATCGAAGACCCGATCGAAATGGTCGAGCCGGCGTTCAATCAGATGCAGGTCCAGCACAACATCGACCTGACCTTTGCCAGCGGTGTGCGCGCACTGATGCGACAGGATCCGGACATCATCATGATCGGCGAGATCCGCGACCTCGAGACCGCCGAAATGGCCATTCAAGCGGCACTCACCGGGCACCTGGTGCTGTCGACCCTGCACACCAACGACGCACCGAGCGCCATCAGCCGCTTGCTGGAGCTCGGCGTGCCGCATTACCTGATCAAAGCCACCGTGCTGGGGGTCATGGCGCAACGTCTGGTCCGCACGCTGTGCCCGCATTGCAAGGCGCCGCTGACACTGGGTGAAGACGACTGGCAAGCCTTGACCCGTCCCTGGCAAGCACCGCTGCCAGGCAACGCCCAACGCGCGATTGGCTGCCTGGAGTGCCGCGACACCGGTTATCGCGGACGCGCCGGGGTCTACGAAATCATGCAAATGACCGACAGCGTCAAAGCCCTGATCAACCCCGACACCGACCTGCTCGCCGTCCGTCGCCAGGCGTTCAAGGAAGGCATGCGTAGCCTGCGGCTGTCCGGTGCACAAAAAGTCGCGGCGGGGCTGACGACGATTGAAGAGGTGCTGCGAGTGACGCCACAGAGCGAGCAGAAATAGGAGGGGGTATCCAGGTCTAACGCGCCGATGAACGCTACGGAACTCGTTTGGGGTATTGGCAATCCAACCCGCCAGAAATCCCACTGGAGTCACCCATAATGCGTTTTAAACTTGCTGCCGCTACGCTTGCCTTGCTTTCCCTGTCTATCGGTTCAGCAATGGCCCATGGCCGTGACCATGACCACGACGGCATCTTGCAAGAAGTTATTTCCTCAGGTGCGACCACCGCGTCCACCTACCTGACCTCCAGGGATCACAAGCTGGTCGTTGCCGCTCAGGACGACGCCAGCAGCTTCGTGGCCAGTGACGGCAATATCCGTGGTCCGTACCTGGAATCTGCTATGCAGAAAGTCCGTGCCGACAACCCGGGTTTGAAGGCTACCGACATGGAATTGGCCAATGCAATCCTGGCCAAGAACGCAGTCGCCCCGGAATAATTCTGTTGCTGTAAAAATGCGATCCACTGTGGGAGCGAGCTTGCTCCCACAGTGGATTTGCGCCTTATCAAAGCCGTGCATGTCAGCGGTATTCATCCACCGGCACGCAGGCACAGAACAGGTTGCGATCCCCGTAAACATTGTCCACGCGGTTCACCGTCGGCCAGTATTTATACAGCCTGGTGTGCGCGTCCGGGGTCACCGCTTGCTCGATGCTGTAAGGCCGATCCCAGACGCCGGTAATGTCCGCCAACGTATGCGGTGAGTGTTTCAGCGGATTGTTTTCGGCAGTCCAATTGCCATTCTGCACCTCGGCAATTTCCGCGCGAATGCTCAGCATCGCGCTGATAAAGCGATCCAGTTCCGCCTTGGACTCGCTTTCAGTAGGCTCGACCATCAACGTACCCGGCACCGGGAAAGACATGGTCGGCGCATGGAAACCGTAATCCATCAGCCGCTTGGCAACGTCTTCTTCACTGATACCGGTTTGCGCCTTGAGCGGTCGCAAGTCGAGGATACATTCGTGCGCCACCCGCTCATTACGCCCGGTGTAGAGCACCGGAAACGCACCGGACAAATGCTTCGCCAGGTAGTTGGCCGAGAGAATCGCCACCTCGCTGGCATCCGCCAGCTGCGGCCCCATCATCGCGATGTACATCCAGCTGATCGGCAAAATGCTCGCACTGCCCCAAGGCGCCGCGCTGACTGCACCATTCTGCGGATGGGGGCCTTCGATCGGCACCACCGGGTGATTGGCAACGAACGGCGCCAAATGCGCCCGCACCCCAATCGGTCCCATCCCCGGCCCGCCTCCGCCATGGGGAATGCAGAAGGTCTTGTGCAGGTTCATGTGTGAGACATCGGCGCCGATATCCGCCGGGCGGGCCAGCCCGACCTGTGCATTGAGGTTGGCGCCGTCCATGTACACCTGACCGCCGTGGCTGTGGATAACTTCACAGATCTCGCTGATGCCCTCTTCGTACACCCCGTGGGTCGAAGGGTAAGTGGCCATCAGGCAGGAAAGCTTGTCGCCGGCAGCCGTCGCCTTGGCCTTCAGGTCATCGAGGTCGACGTTACCGGCATCGTCGCAGTCGACGATCACCACCCGCATCCCGGCCATCTGCGCCGAAGCCGGGTTGGTGCCGTGGGCGGATGCGGGAATCAGGCAGATGTCCCGTGCGCCTTGCTGACGGCTTTCATGGTATTTGCGGATCGCCAGCAACCCGGCGTATTCACCTTGGGCGCCGGAATTGGGCTGCATGCAGATCGCATCAAAACCGGTAATCGCGCAGAGCCAGTTCTCCAGCTCGCTGATCATCAGCGAATAACCCACCGCCTGCTCTTTCGGTGCAAACGGGTGCAGGTTGGCGAACGCCGGCCAGGTGATCGGGATCATCTCGCTGCTGGCATTGAGCTTCATGGTGCAGGAGCCCAACGGAATCATCGACTGGTTGAGCGCCAGGTCCTTGTTCTCCAGTTGCTTGAGGTAACGCAGCATCTCGGTTTCGCTGTGATGGGCGTTGAACACCGGATGCCGTAAATACGGCGTGGTCCGCAACAAGCCGTCGGGAACCCCGGAGATCAGCGGTTCGCCATCCAGCTCGGCGACATCAAGCCCGTGATCGGCCCCCAGGAACACATCAAACAGCTTCGCTACGGTACGTTCATCGCAGCTCTCGTCGAGACTCAAGCCAACCTGCCCGCGCCCAAGAATCCGCAGGTTGATCTGCGCCGCTTTGGCGCTGTCGATGATCGCGGTCTGGCTGCCGCCGACCTCCAGGGTCAAGGTGTCGAAGAAATGCTGGTTAAGCCGGGTGATGCCTTTGCGCTCCAGTCCGGCGGCGAGGATGCACGTTAGCCGGTGTACCCGTTGCGCAATCCGTTTGAGCCCCTGCGGGCCATGGTAGACCGCATAAAAACTGGCGATATTGGCCAGTAACACCTGAGCCGTGCAGATGTTCGAGTTGGCCTTCTCCCGACGGATGTGTTGCTCGCGGGTTTGCAGGGCCATGCGCAGCGCGACGTTGCCGCGAGCATCTTTCGAAACGCCGATGATCCGCCCGGGAATCGCTCGTTTGTATTCATCGCGGCTGGCGAAAAACGCTGCGTGAGGGCCGCCGTAGCCCATCGGCACGCCAAAGCGCTGGGACGAGCCGAAGACCACGTCAGCGCCCATTTCACCTGGCGGCGTCAGCAACAACAGGCTCAGCAGATCAGCGGCAACGCAGGCCAGCGCCTGCTGCGCATGCAAGTGATCGATCAGCGGGCGCAGGTCGCGGATTTCACCATGGGTATCGGGATACTGCAGCAGCGCGCCGAACACCTGGTGCTGTTTCAGGTTATCCACAGTGTCGACGATCAGTTCGAAGCCAAAGCCTTCAGCGCGGGTCTTCACCACGGAAATGGTCTGTGGATGGCAATTTTCGTCGACGAAGAACAGATTGCTTTTCGACTTCGCGACACGCTTGGCCAGCGCCATGGCTTCAGCGGCCGCCGTGGCTTCGTCGAGCAACGAGGCGTTGGCCAGTTCCAGGCCCGTCAGGTCGATGGTCAATTGCTGGAAATTGAGCAGTGCTTCGAGTCGCCCCTGAGCAATTTCCGGCTGATAGGGCGTGTAGGCGGTGTACCAACCGGGATTTTCCAGCACGTTGCGCAAGATCACCGCGGGCGTCAGGGTGCCGTGGTAACCCATGCCGATCAGGCTGGTCCAGAGCTGATTCTGTTCGGCATAGCCGCGCAGCTTGGCCAGCGCGGCTTCTTCATCGAGCGCTGGCGGCAAGTCCAGTACGCGATTGAGGCGAATTCCCGGCGGCACCGTCTGCTCGATCAGCTCGACGCGGCTGCCGAGCCCGAGGCTGTCGAGCATCGCCTGCTGCTCGGCGGTGTCCGGCCCCAAATGGCGCCGCAGAAAGGCATTCGGGTCTCGTAACTGGCTCAAGGATGGCAACTGGGACATGACGGGCTCTCTCTTGAATGGCGCTCGACGTCGATGCAACTCGATCACAGCAGCATAGCTCCCCCTGTGCACTCGGCATGGCGTCTTTGCTCAATCAGGCTCATCATGTGCGGCGCATATATCTACCGTCAGCCAATCGGGTGCACTGATCGTCATGAGCCAACTGCCTTTTCTGCCATTTTCCAAACCTACTATCGATGAAGCCACAATTGCCGCTGTCGGCGATGTCTTGCGCTCCGGCTGGATCACCAGCGGGCCCAAGGTGCAGGCGTTCGAAGCCCAGCTCTCGGAGTTTTTTGGCGGCCGTCCGGTGCGCACGTTCAACTCCGGGACCTGCACCATGGAGATCGCCCTGCGCATCGCCGGGATCGGTGCCGGTGACGAAGTCATCACCACGCCGATTTCCTGGGTCGCCACGGCCAACGTGATTCTCGAAGTCGGCGCCACCCCGGTGTTCGCCGATATCGACCCGATCACCCGCAACATCGACCTGGACCAGCTCGAAGCGGCCATTACCCCGCGTACCAAGGCCATTATTCCGGTGTTCCTCGCCGGTTTGCCGGTGGACATGAGCCGCCTGTACGCGATCGCCAAGAAACACGGCCTGCGCATTATCGAAGATGCCGCCCAGGCACTGGGTTCGAGCTGGAATGGTCAGCGCATCGGCGCCACCGGCGACTTCGTGTCGTTCAGCTTCCAGGCGAACAAGAACGTCACCTCCTCGGAAGGTGGCTGCCTGGTATTGAACAACGCTGAAGAAGTGCGCCTGGCCGAGAAATATCGCCTGCAAGGCGTGACCCGTACCGGCTTCGACGGCCTGGATGTTGATGTGCTGGGCGGCAAGTTCAACATGACCGACGTGGCAGCGGCCATTGGCCTGGGCCAGTTCGCCCACATTGAAGCCATCACCGCTCACCGCCGTGAACTGGCCAAGCATTACTTCGCCTGCTTCGGCAGCGATTTCGAAGCCAAATACGGCGCGCAGCTGCCACCGGCAGACTTCACCAACAGCAACTGGCACTTGTTCCAGCTGGTATTGCCAGAGCGCAAGGACGGCAAACCGGCCCGTGCGACCTTCATGGAGCAAATGCAGGAACTGGGCGTCGGCATCGGCTACCACTACCCGCCTATCCACCTGCTGAGCCTTTACCGCGAACGCGGTTTCAAGGAAGGCATGTTCCCGGTGTCCGAGCGTGTCGGTCGCCTGATCGTCTCGCTGCCGATGTTCACGGCCATGAGCAAAAGCGATGTCGAGCGTTCAGTGGCGGCGGTGAAGGCTGTATTGCAAAACGCATAAATCGCACCCACAAAAAAGCCTCGATCACTCGAGGCTTTTTCATTTCCGGCAGCAATTACTCGCCGATGGCGTTCTTGTAGCCTGTAGGGTCGAGCAACTTGTCCAGCTCGGAAGTATCAGTCGGCTCGAGTTTGAAGAACCAGCTGTCGTATGGCGCGCTGTTGACCAGCTCCGGGCTGTTGGCCAACTCTTCGTTAACGGCGATGACTGTACCGGAGACCGGCGAGTAGATATCCGAAGCGGCCTTGACCGACTCGACTACGCCCGCAGCTTCACCGGCAGCGAAGACTTTGCCGATTTCCGGCAGCTCGACGAACACCACATCGCCCAAGGCTTCCTGAGCATGGTCTGAAATACCCACCTTTACGCCACCATCTTCATCCAGACGCGCCCACTCGTGACTTTCGGCAAAACGCAGGTCTACAGGAATTTCGCTCATGTTCTGTGTCCTCAAGAAGAAATGTCAGCGGTGTTGGCCCGCCAGAAAAAGTTAGATCAGGGTTTTGCCATGACGCACGAAAGTCGGCTTGACCACCCGAACCGGGTACCACTTGCCACGAATTTCCACTTCTGCCCGGTCGGCGGTCGCCATCGGCACCCGCGCCAAGGCAATCGATTTGCTAAGCGTAGGAGAGAAACTACCACTGGTGATCTCTCCTTCGCCAACATCAGCGATGCGAACCACCTGGTGGGCACGTAAAACCCCACGCTCTTCGAGCACCAGACCAACCAGTTTTTGCTTCACCCCGGCGGCCCGTTCAGCCTCAAGCGCGGCCCGGCCGATGAACTGACGAGTGGCCGGTTCCCAGGCAATGCTCCAGGCCATATTGGACGCCAGCGGTGAGACATCCTGATGAATGTCCTGGCCGTAGAGGTTCATCCCGGCCTCAAGACGCAGCGTATCGCGGGCGCCGAGGCCAATCGGCGATATGCCTGCACCCACCAGATCGTTGAAGAATCCCGGCGCCTGATCGGCCGGCAAGGCAATCTCCAGACCGTCTTCGCCGGTGTAGCCGGTACGGGCGATGAACCAGTCGCCGTCACACTGACCTTCAAACGGTTTGAGTTGCTGGATCAGCGTGCCACGGGACTGGGTCACCAGTTCGGCGATCTTTTGCCGCGCCTGCGGACCTTGAATCGCCAGCATCGCCAACTCGCTGCGCTCATGCAGTTGTACCTGATAGTCGCCGAGCTGGGCCTGCATCCAGGCCATGTCCTGATCACGGGTGGCGGCGTTCACCACCAGGCGGTAAGCATCTTCCAGGCGATAAACGATCATGTCGTCGACCACCCCGCCCCGCTCATTGAGCATGGTGCTGTACAAGGCACGGCCGACGCTGTGCAGGCGTTCGACATCATTGGCCAGCAAATGCTGGAGCCAGGCCTTGGCCTGGGGGCCGCTGACATCGATCACAGTCATATGGGAGACATCGAAAACCCCACAGTCGCGGCGCACCTGATGGTGTTCCTCGACCTGTGAGCCGTAATGCAATGGCATATCCCAACCGCCAAAATCGACCATCTTCGCGCCAAGTGCGAGATGAAGGTCATACAGAGGCGTACGCTGTCCCATGGGTTTCTCCTTCCGGGCGTGGCGAAGGTACGGACAGGCGCTGCATGGTTGAAAGCCTTGAAGTAGAAGGCTTTCAGCCTATTTCAGCGACCCGGTCTGAAGGACGATCCGCACCGAATGCCGCGCATTGTAGCCGCAAGGTGTAGGACTGGCACCTAGCCGTTTTGATGTGCCGAACGTCGAATCAAGCCGATGACTGGCAACAGGCCCACCAGAATCAGTGTCAATGCCGGCAACGACGCCCGGGCCCACTCGCCTTCGCTGGTCATTTCAAAGATCCGCACCGCCAGCGTGTCCCAGCCAAACGGGCGCATCAGCAGGGTTGCGGGCATTTCCTTGAGCACATCGACGAACACCAGCAGCGCCGCGCTCAACGTACCGGGCAGCAACAACGGCAGATACACTTTGAAAAACAGTCGTGGCCCACTGACACCCAAACAGCGTGCAGCTTCTGGCAATGACGGACGGATCCGCGCCAGGCTATTTTCCAACGGCCCGTAGGCCACCGCGATAAAGCGCACCAGATACGCCAGCAACAATGCCGACAGGCTGCCCAGCAGCAACGGTTTGCCCGCGCCGCCAAGCCAGCCCGACAGCGGCACCACCAGTTCGCGGTCCAGGTAACTGAACGCCAGCATGATCGATACCGCCAGCACCGATCCGGGCAAGGCATAGCCGATATTGGCCAGGCTGACCCCGGAGCGAATCGTCCGGGTCGGTGCCAGGCGCCGGGCAAACGCCAGCAGCAGCGCGACGCTGACGGTGATCAGCGCCGCCATGGCGCCCAGGTACAACGTGTGGACGATCAGCCCGGCGTAACGCTCATCCAGATCGAAGCGCCCGCGCTGCCAGAACCACGCCACCAGTTGCAGCACTGGAATGACAAAGGCGCAGGCAAACACCAGCCCGCACCAACTGCTGGCGGCCACTGCCTTGAACCCGCGCAGGTGGTAAAGCGCCTTGCCCCGTGGACGCTCGTTGCTCGCCCGGCTGGCGCCACGCGCACGCCGCTCGCCGTACAGCAGCACCATCACCACCAGCAGCAACAGGCTGGCCAGTTGTGCGGCGCTCGACAGGCTGAAGAAGYCGTACCAGGTTTTGTAGATCGCCGTGGTGAAGGTGTCGAAGTTGAACACCGACACTGCGCCGAAATCCGCCAGCGTCTCCATCAACGCCAGAGCCACACCGGCACCAATCGCCGGCCGGGCCATCGGCAAGGCCACGCGCCAGAATGCTTGCCACGGTGATTGGCCGAGTACGCGTGCAGCCTCCATCAGGCCTTTGCCCTGGGCCAGAAACGCCGTGCGCGCCAGCAAGTAGACGTAGGGATAGAACACCAGCACCAATACCAGAATCACCCCACCGGTGGAGCGCACGCGCGGCAGCCGCAGGCCGCTGCCAAACCCTTCTCGCAGCAGGGTTTGCACAGGACCTGCGAAATCCAGCAGTCCGACGAAAACGAACGCCAGCACATAAGCCGGGATCGCAAACGGCAGCATCAGCGCCCAATCCAGCCAACGTCGCCCGGGGAATTCACAGAGGCTGGTCAGCCACGCCAGGCTCACGCCCAACAGCGTGACACCCACCCCGACGCCGAGGATCAGCGTCAGGGTGTTGCCCAGCAGGCGCGGCATCTGGGTTTGCCACAGGTGCGACCAGATCTGCAGGTCGACGGTTTGCCATGACAGCAGCAACACACTCAGTGGCAGCACCACCAGGGCGGCAACAGCAAAAACCAGCGGATACCAACGGCGTTGGGCGGGATGAGCCAAGGAAAGTCTCTAAAAAGTGCGGAGCCGACGCAGTAATACAGCCGGCTCCATTTTGTGGCGAATCAGTTCCAGCCGGCGCGGTCCATCAGGCGAATGGCTTCAGCCTGACGCAGGCCAGCCACTTCAACCGGCAGGGTGTCCGGTTTAAACGTGCCCCAGGCCTCGACTTCCGCGGACGGTTTCACCGCCGGGTTGGCCGGGAATTCCTGGTTAGCGTCGGCGAAGATCTTTTGCGCTTCAGGTGTGGTCATCCATTCCACCAGGGCCTTGGCGGCTTCCGGGTGCGGAGCGTGCTTGGTCAGGCCAATGCCCGACAGGTTCACGTGTACGCCACGGTCGGCCTGGTTCGGCCAGAACAGCTTGACCGGCAGATCCGGCTTCTGCTGGTGCAGACGGCCGTAGTAGTAAGTGTTGACGATACCGACGTCGCATTGCCCGGCGCTGATCGCCTGCAGTACGGCGATGTCGTCAGAGAACACGTCAGTGGACAGGTTGCGCACCCAACCCTTGAGGATCTCTTCGGTTTTTTCCGCGCCGTGGGTTTCAATCAGGGTCGCGGTCAACGACTGGTTATAGACCTTCTTCGCGGTACGCAGGCACAGCCGGCCTTCCCACTGCTTGTCGGCCAACGCTTCGTAAGTGCTCAGGTCCGAGGGTTTTACCCGGTCGGTGGAATAGGCGATGGTCCGCGCCCGCAGGCTCAGGCCGGTCCAGGCGTGAGACGCGGCGCGGTATTGCAGCGGGATATTGGTATCGATCACCTTGGAGGTGAACGGCTGCAGGATGCCCATTTGCTCGGCCTGCCAGAGGTTGCCGGCATCGACGGTCAGCAGCAGGTCGGCGGTGGCGTTCTGGCCTTCGGCCTTGATGCGCTGCATCAGCGGCGCTTCCTTGTCGGTGATGAATTTCACCTTTACGCCGGTTTTTTGGGTGTAGGCATCGAAGACCGGTTTGATCAGCTCGTCGATACGCGAGGAGTAGACCACCACCTCGTCAGCGGCCTGGGCAGTGGTGCCGATCAGGGTCAGGGCGAGGGCTGTCAGTAGACGTTTCGGTGCCAACATGGGAGCGGTCTCTCGAAATCAAAAATGAGTCGAAATGATAAGGACTCACATTTAGCTTCTCAACCGATCAAGGCCTGGAGGAGTTACCAGATGTTGCACCGTCGGAGATTGATGGTGAATGTGCCGCCGCCATCGCGAGCAGGCTCGCTCCCACAGGGGATTGCATTCCAATGTGGGAGCGAGCTTGCTCCGGGCGGCGTTCCGACGATGAGGGGATCAGTGCCGATGCAAGAATGTCAGGCCTTGGCCAATGCCGGCAGATCCCCGATCAATCCAAGCGCTTCGCGCACGAACAGCGCCTTGGCTTCGGGCATCTGGTCGACCATTTTCAACCCGGTATTACGCAACCAGCGCAACGGCAAAGGGTCGGCCTGGAACAAACGCTCAAAACCTTCCATCGCCGCCATCAACGCCAGGTTGTGCGGCATGCGTCGACGCTCGTAGCGGCTGAGGACTTTCACGTCCGCCAGGCGCTCGCCACGGCTGACTGCCTGCAACAGCACCTCCGCCAGCACAGCCGCATCAAGGAAACCGAGGTTGACGCCCTGCCCGGCCAGCGGGTGAATGGTATGAGCCGCATCGCCGATCAGCGCCAGCCCCTCAGCCACATAACGCTTGGCGTGGCGCTGGCGCAACGGTACGCAAAGTCGCGGGTCGGCGCTCAGCACATTGCCCAAACGCCCTTCGAAGGCGCGTTCCAGCTCACGACAGAAACCTTCGTCATCCAGCGCCATCAGGCGTTCGGCTTCGCTCGGGGTGGTCGACCAGACAATCGAGCACCAGTCTTGCTGACCATCACGCTCCAAGGGCAGGAAGGCCAGCGGGCCGTAGTCGGTGAAACGCTGCCAGGCGGTCATTTGATGCGGCAACGAGCTGCGAACGCTGGTGACGATGGCGTGATGCAGGTAATCCCACTCGCGGGTCGCGACACCCGCCAGACGACGCACCGCCGAGTTGGCACCGTCCGCCGCGATCACCAGCGGTGCACGCAGCGTGCGGCCATCGGCCRGGGTCAGCAGCCAGTCATCGCCGGAACGGCGCATCTGCTCCAGGCGCGCATTGGCCAGCAGGCCGAGGTCGCAATCATGCAGGCGATCGAGCAGTGCATCCTGCACCACGCGGTTTTCGACGATATGCCCCAGTGCCTCGGCGTGGACGCTGGTGGCCGAGAAATGAATCTGCCCGGTGCCGCTGCCGTCCCAGACGTGCATATCGGTATAAGGGCTGCTACGCCGGCTGACGACACCGTCCCACACGCCCAGACGTTCAAGGATCCGCTGACTGGCAGCCGACAAGGCGCTCACTCGAGGCTCGAATGCCGACTGCGCATTGAAGGGTTTGACGCTCATGGGGCTGCCGTCGAGCAACAGGACTTCCAGCCCGCTGTTCTGTAACGCCAGCGCCAACGCGCTCCCGACCATTCCGG
Source organism: Pseudomonas sp. 05N36 (assembly GCF_056397385.1). Classification (NCBI taxonomy): domain Bacteria; kingdom Pseudomonadati; phylum Pseudomonadota; class Gammaproteobacteria; order Pseudomonadales; family Pseudomonadaceae; genus Pseudomonas; species Pseudomonas sp. 05N36. Next base: position 258,397 of record NZ_JBFTNH010000005.1, read on the forward strand.
CCCCGACAATCAGCAGATCTGCGCGCATTTCCATGCTTTAAGCCTGTCTCGCTTGCGGCGTGAGCCGCACGTAAAGGGTTTTATCGACCACGCTGCCCGCGCCGTCCTGGATATCGAAACACCGGGGTAACCACTCAACCATCGGAGCGTGTTCCCAACCCCATGGCTTGCCGGGCGAACCAGCGTTTGGCCGGCGGCAACAGGTCGAGGCCCAACAGGCCGATGTTGCGCCCCAGCGAAACCAGCGGCTGGGTACTGCCGAACAACCGGGTGACCTGATCGGAGAAGCCCACGGTGAGGTTCTGGTCCAAACGCTGGCGTTCGCGGTAAGCCTGCAAGGTGGCGAAGTCGCCCGGTGCACTCGGGCTGGCGAGCAGCGCTTCGGCCAAGGCCTGGGCGTCGCGCAGCGACAGGTTGAAGCCCTGACCGGCAATCGGGTGCAGGCTGTGGGCAGCGTTGCCCAGCACGGCCAGATGCGGACGCACCTGCTCTTCAGCCTCGATCAGTGACAATGGGTATAGATTCCGCGCACCGACCTGCTTGAGCGTACCAAGGCGATAGCCGAACACGCCCTGCAACTCGCTGAGGAAACTGCGTTCATCGAGTGCCGCCAGACGCTGCGCGTCCATGCCCAGGCGAGTCCAGACCAGCGCGCAGCGGTTTTCCGGCAGTGGTAGCAAGGCCATCGGGCCGTCATCGGTGAAGCGCTCGAACGCCATGCCGTTGTGGGCTTCGCTGGGGGTAATGTTGGCGATCAACGCACTTTGGTTGTACGGACGCTTTTTGACGCCGATCCCCAGTTGCTCACGCAAGCCCGAACGGCCGCCATCGGCCAGCACCGCAAGCTCGCACTCCAGCAGGGTCTCATCGTTGAGGGTCAGGCGGTAGCCGTCTTCCAGCGGTTCCATGCGTGTGACCTCGGCCGGGCAGCGCCAGCTGATCACGTCCTTGTCCAGGCCCTGCCAGAGGCATTGGCCCAGCCAGGCGTTTTCCACCACGTAGCCCAGGGCCGGAACACCCTCTTCCATGGCCGACAGGCGCGCGGTGGAGAAGCGTCCGCGGTCGGACACATGGATCTGTTTGATCGGCTCGGCGCGGCGGGAGATTTCCTGCCACACGCCCAACCGCTGATAAATCTGCCGAGCGCCGAAGGACAGCGCCGAAGAGCGCGCGTCGTAGCTTGGCTGGTAGCCGTCGCCGGGGGCGAACGGTTCGATCAGCACGATCTTCCAGCCGCGGGCGCGGGCACCGGCCTGCAAGGCCAACGCCAGGCTGGCGCCCACCAGACCGCCACCGATGATTGCCAGGTTGACCCGGTTCATGCCGCCTGGGTCCGTGCAGCGGCCATCAAGGCCTCGATCTCGGCGACCGCTCTCGGCACGCCGCTGGTCAGAATTTCACAGCCCTGTTTGGTTACCACCACGTCATCCTCGATTCGCACGCCAATGCCGCGCCATTTCTTCGCCACGTTCAGATTGCCCGGGGCAATATAGATACCCGGCTCGACGGTCAGCGCCATGCCGACTTCCAGCACCCGCCATTCACCGCCGACCTTGTACTCGCCGACATCATGCACATCCATGCCCAGCCAATGGCCGGCCCGGTGCATGTAAAACGCCTTATAGGCTTCGCTGGCGATCAACTCATCGACATCGCCCTGCAACAAACCGAGCTTCACCAGGCCGGCGGTAATCACTTGAACCGTCGCCTCGTGCGCCTGGTTCCAGTGCTTGTTGGGGGCGATCTGGGCAAACGCGGCGGCTTGCGCTTCCAGCACCAACTCGTAGATCGCCTTCTGTTCCGGCGAATACGTGCCGTTGACCGGCCAGGTGCGGGTGATGTCGCTGGCGTAACAGTCGATCTCGCAACCGGCATCGATCAGCACCAGATCGCCGTCCTTGAGCAGCGCGTCATTCTGCTGGTAATGCAGGATGCAGCTGTTGCGCCCGGCGGCGACGATCGAACCATATGCCGGCATTTTCGCCCCGCCTTTGCGAAACTCGTAATCGAGCTCGGCTTCCAGGCTGAACTCATGCAAGCCGACACGGCTGGCCTGCATGGCACGAATGTGCGCCTGCGCCGAGATCCGTGCGGCTTCGCGCATCACCTTCACTTCTGCCGCCGATTTATACAGGCGCATGTCGTGCAGCAGATGATCCAGCGCAACGAATTCGTTCGGCGGCTGGGCACCCAGGTTCGCCTTGGAGCGGATCACGTTGATCCAGTCCATCAGGTGACGGTCGAACTCCGGGTTGCTGCCCATGGCTGAATACACCCGGTCACGGCCTTCGATCAGGCCCGGGAGGATGTCGTCGATGTCGGTGATCGGAAAGGCATCGTCGGCGCCGAAATCCCGAATCGCACCTTCCTGCCCGGCACGCAGGCCGTCCCACAGTTCGCGTTCGGCGTTGCGTTCACGGCAGAACAGGATGTATTCGCCATGCTCACGACCGGGTATCAGCACGATGACGGCCTGAGGCTCGGGGAACCCGCTGAGGTACTGGAAATTGCTCTCCTGTCGGTAAACGTGCTCGACGTCGCGATTGCGGATCGCCACGGCGGCGGCCGGCAGGATTGCGATGCTGTTGGGTTCCATCTGCGCCATCAACGCCTTGCGGCGGCGGGTGTATTCCGATTTAGGGATATGAATCATGGGCAGATGGAAGTCCCTTGCAAACGATCAGTGCAGAGAAGGTTTGGCAGCAGCGGCTTGCGCCGGTTTCTTGGTTTCAGTGAACAGTAGCAATGGCGCGACCCGCAGGTACTCCATGACTTCCATATAGTCACTTTCGCCGTCGTCGGATTCTTCCAGCGCATCTTGCACCTGAGCGATAGCCGCGAGATCCTGCAGGACTTCGGTGGCTTCAGTGCTCAGCATGCTGCTGTCGCGGCAGTTCAGGCCGAAACCGCTGAGGAAGCCCTGGCACCATTGGCCCAGTGCAGCCGCACGCTCGGTGAGCGGTGCGTCATCGGTCGGCAGCAGCAGAACGACGGTCATGTCGTCGCTGGTCAGCTCGCCCTTGACCATCTCTTGCAGGCCGATCAGGGCGTTGCGGACGTTGTCTTGTGGTTCGCCTTCGAGCAGCTCGGAGGCATCGACCAGCCAGCCATCGGCTTCAAAGCCCGCGCCAGCGCAGCTGCGTCCGAGCAGCAGGCCGTGCAGTTCGGCAGGCGAGACAGGATGGCCGCTGGTGCTCAGCAGGGTGGCGAAGGCTTGATACGGAGAATTCTGAATGGGCATGGGCAGCTAGGCGCCAAGCGGCGCTATGTCTAGAATGAAGGCCTTGTATCCTACATCGACAGACTCGCCAAGACTATTAAAGGCTGTCCGCCAGTTACCGCCCATCAGACAAATCCCGTGGAACACGTATGGAAGACACCGACTTGCAAGCGCTGATGGCCAGACTCGAGCTGCTAATTACCCGAGTCGAGCAACTTAAGAGCCAGAACGGACTCTTATTAGCTCAGGAAAAGACCTGGCGCGAGGAACGCGCGCACCTCATTGAAAAAAACGAAATCGCCCGGCGTAAGGTCGAATCGATGATTTCGCGCCTCAAGGCCCTGGAGCAAGACTCATGAGTTCAAGCAATAGCGTTACCGTGCAGATCCTCGATAAAGAGTACTCGATCATTTGCCCCCAGGAAGAGCGCAGCAATCTGGTGAGCGCCGCCCGTTACCTGGACGGCAAGATGCGCGAAATCCGCAGCAGCGGCAAAGTGATCGGCGCCGATCGCATCGCCGTGATGGCCGCGCTGAACATCACCCACGATCTGTTGCATACGCGCGAACGTCCTGACGTACAGGCCAGTGGCTCGACCCGCGAGCAGGTGCGTGATCTGCTTGATCGGGTGGATCTGGTGCTCGCCACCGATCCGGATGTCAGCAAGGGCTGATTCCCGAAGGTGGTTGCGGTATACTCGCGCCACTCCCTGGGGTGCTTGCCAGTTGACGATGTCCCTGAGCCGATTCGCACTACCCTGGAAGTTGCACGTTGGGCTGGTGTGCATGTCCGCTAGACGGAAAGCCTTAAAGCCTACTGCATCTTCCACCTTGAACTTTCGGGTTCAAGGGCTAAGTCGACAGCGGTTCATCCGGGGAGCCTATATTCAAGCCGATGCCGGTTTCTGCCGGCATCGGCTTTTTACGATGTCACCGCCCTGGTGCCCTCGACACTCGAACAGCCCATGACGATGACCGAACCTGCGCCGCTGTCCCGCCCGCAACTTCGACGCATGCTCCGCCAGGCCCGGCGCGCACTGAGCAACAGTGAGCAACGCCAGGCCGCTCGCGGGCTGTATCAGCAATTGGCGCAACATCCGCTGTTTCGCCGCGCAAAACACATCTCCCTGTACCTGCCTACCGACGGCGAAATCGATCCGCGCCTGCTGTTGCGCGCCGCTCAACGTCGGGGCAAGGCGACTTACCTGCCCGTACTCAGCGCCTGGCCGCGAACCAAGATGGTCTTTCAGCGCATTCGCCCCGGTGAAAAGCTGCGGCCCAACCGCTTTCGCATTCTCGAACCACGGGTCAACCAGGCACAGCAACGCAAGGTCTGGGCACTGGACCTGGTGTTGTTGCCGTTGGTCGGCTTTGACGAACAGGGCGGACGCCTGGGGATGGGGGGTGGTTTCTACGATCGCAGCCTGGCCTATCTGGCACGTCGCAAGACCTGGCGCAAGCCGACGCTGCTGGGGCTGGCCCATGAATGTCAGAAAGTCGAAAAACTGGATCAAGCGAGCTGGGATGTGCCGATGCAGGGAACGGTAACTGACAGGAAGTGGTATTTCGCGGACTAGATCTGGACGCCACTGCCATCAGCGGCGTCGCTTGCAGCGGTTTTAGCGCTTGTGCGGCTTTAGCGGTTGTTGCTGTTGTTGCTGTTGTTGCGCGACTTCAATCTGTGCATCAGCCTTGTTCGCCCACAGGCTTTGCGCATAACCCGTGGTTACGACGCCCAGGCCGAACACAATCACTAAAATCCACAGTAAATCCGGTTTGCGTTTCATCGATTGCCCCCCTCAAGGCATGTCGCACACGATGACAGCAACGGTATCCGAAATAGGCCGTGCTTGCCGCGTCTCGCTTAAAAGTCCGGCATTTTGCGGTAACGTGAAGCGACACGCAAACGCTGGCGTCAACCGACCGTCGGTTTGTCATAAAATCGCCGGACAACGTTCCCGACCACCGCTTTCGGAGCAAAAAAGATGGCCTATTGGCTTATGAAATCCGAGCCTGACGAGCTCTCGATCAATGACCTGGAGAGGCTCGGCGAAGCCCGCTGGGACGGCGTTCGCAACTATCAGGCACGTAATTTCCTGCGAGCCATGGCGGTCGGCGACGAGTTCTTCTTTTACCACTCCAGCTGCCCCGAACCGGGCATCGCCGGGATCGGGCGAATCATCGAAGCGGCGTACCCGGACCCGACGGCGCTGGAACCCGAGAGTGTTTACTTCGACCCGAAGGCCACGCCTGAGAAAAATGCCTGGAGCGCGATCAACGTCGCCCATGTCGAGACGTTCTCCAAGGTGTTGAAGCTCGATTACCTGAAACAGCAGACGGCACTGGCAGAGATGCCGCTGGTGCAGAAAGGCTCGCGACTGTCGGTGATGCCAGTGACGGCCGAGCAGTGGGCGGCGGTGCTCGGCTTGCACTAAATAATGCAGAACCGACCGGTCACCCGGTCAATCGGGTTAGGCTTGACCCTCAGTTGACGGACATCAAGTCGCCTCGGCGATTACCCGTTCAGACTAGGACGCTACTGTCGCAGGATGCTCGAATGCCAACACACAGCCGCTCTTCGATTTTTTTCGCCAGCTCCCTGATCGCTCTGCTGCTGGCTGCCGGGGGTTTCGGTTACTGGAAATCGATGCATGACCGCCTGCCTGAGGGCCTGTACGTCGGCAACGGACGCCTCGAAGCCACCGAAGTGCAGATCGCCAGCAAAACACCCGGGCGACTGGCCGAAGTGCGCGTCAATGAAGGCGACAAGGTGATCAAGGGGCAATTGCTGGCGCGCATGGACACCCGCACCCTTGAAGCCCAGCGCAACCAGGCCGAGGCCGAAGTACTGCGCGCCCGGGAAAACCTTTCTGCCGCCCAGGCCAATGTGCAACTGCGCCAGAGCGAACTATTGCTCGCCCAACAGGAACTCAAACGCTCCCAGGAACTGTTCAGGCGCGGTTATGCGAGCGGCCAGATCATCGATCAACAACAGGCGCGCTTCGACACCGCCAATGCCGCCGTCGCTGCGGCCCGCGCCCAGGTTTCGGCCGTCGGGGCCGCCATTGGCGCGGCTCAGGCGCAGGTCGCCCAGTTGACCAGCGAAATCGACGACAGCAGTTTGCGGGCGCCGATCGACGGCGTCATCCAGCTGCGCATGGCCGAGCCCGGCGAGGTGCTCGGTGCGGGCGGACGCGTATTAATGCTGATCGATCCGAACGATCAGTACATGAATCTGTACCTCTCAGCGTCCGTCACCGGGCGCCTGACCGTCGGCGATGAAGCCCGGATCCTGCTCGACGCCCTGCCCGGCCATCCGCTGCCGGCAAGAATCAGTTTCGTGGCGGCAAAATCGCAGTTCACACCCAAAGAGGTCGAAACGCGCGACGAGCGGCAAAAGCTGGTGTTTCGCGTCAAGCTGCGACTGACTGACCCGAGCGCCATGCCCCAGGCCAAACCGGGCATGCCCGGTGCCGGCTATGTGCGCACCGCCCCTATTGGCTGGCCGGCCAATCTGCAATGACCGCTCCGGCGCTGCACATCTCCGGCCTCCAGCACCATTATGGCAAGCAGCAGGCACTGACCGACATCGCGTTCAGCCTGCCGGCCGGCACTCGCTGCGGGCTGATCGGCCCGGATGGCGCCGGCAAATCGAGCCTGCTGGGGCTGATCGCCGGCGTGAAAACCCTGCAACAAGGCCAACTGGAGGTGCTCGGCGGCTCAATCCAGGATCGCCTTCATCGCAACAGCCTCTACGCTCGCATTGCGTTCATGCCCCAGGGCCTGGGCGGCAACCTGTACCCCGAACTGTCGATCCGCGAGAACATCCACTTTTTTGCCACCCTGTTCGGGCTCTCGAAAGCTGATTTCGAGCAGCGCATGCATGGCCTGCTGCTGGCCACCGATCTGCTGGGTTTTGCTGATCGTCCCGCAGGCAAGCTGTCGGGAGGCATGAAGCAAAAGCTCGGACTCTGTTGTGCGCTGATCCACGAGCCGGATTTGCTGATCCTCGACGAACCCACCACCGGCGTCGATCCCTTGTCACGACGGCGCTTCTGGGAGCTGATCGACGACGTGCGCCAGCAACGTCCGCAGTTGACATTGCTGGTCGCCACCGCCTACATGGAAGAAGCCGAGCAATTCGAACACTGCCTGATGCTCGACGGCGGCAAGCTGATCGCCACCGGCATGACGCACGAACTGGTCGCTGTCACCGCCAGCGCCAAACTCGATGAAGCGTTCACCCATTTTCAAGGCAACCGCGACCACGACAAGCAATCACTGGTCATCGCACCCAGAACCCGCGCCAGCACCGACATTGCCATCGAAGCCCACGACCTGACCCTGCGCTTCGGTGATTTCACCGCGGTGGACAAGGTCAGCTTTGCCATCGGACGCGGGGAGATTTTCGGCTTCCTGGGCTCCAACGGCTGCGGCAAAACCACCACCATGAAAGTCCTCACCGGGCTGATACCGGCCAGCGAAGGCCACGCCTCGCTGCTGGGCAAGCCGGTGGACGCCAAGGACCTGGCCACCCGCAAACGGGTCGGCTTCATGTCTCAAAGCTTCTCGCTGTATGGCGAGCTCAGCGTGCGGCGGAACCTCGACTTGCACGCGCGGCTGTTCGACTTGCCCAAAGCCGACAGCGCCCGGCGCATCGACGAGCTGATCCAGCGCTTCAACCTGGGTAGCGTCGCCGAACAGCAATCCGGTGCATTGCCGTTGGGCCTGCGCCAGCGTTTGTCGCTGGCGGTGGCGGTGCTGCATCGCCCGGAAGTGCTGATCCTCGACGAACCAACCTCCGGCGTGGACCCGGCAGCACGGGACGATTTCTGGCGGCTGCTGATCGAATTGTCGCGTGAGCAAGGCGTAACGATCTTTCTCTCGACCCACTTCATGAACGAAGCCCAGCGTTGCGACCGCATTTCGCTGATGCACGCCGGCAAGGTACTCGCCTGCGATACCCCGGCGGCGCTGCAACAGCAATTCCGGGGGCAGACACTGGAAGCGGCATTTGTTACCTGCCTGGAACACGCTCAAGGCCCCGCCGAGCCACCAACACCTGCCGCCCCCGCCGACGTGACGATCAAGCCTGTCACGCCGTTGAAGGATCGCGGCTTCAGCCTCGGGCGACTGGTGGCGGTTGCCAGTCGCGAAGGCAAGGAATTGCTGCGGGACAAAGTACGGATGGCCTTCGCCCTGCTGGGGGCGATTTTCATGATGGTGATCTTCGGCTACGGCATTTCCCTGGACGTGGAAAAACTCGCCTTCGCGGTCTACGACCAGGACCAGACGCCGCAAAGCCGAGCCTACCTGGAAGCTTTTCGCGGCTCTCGCTACTTCAGCGAGCAGCCGTCGATCCGCGATGCCGCAGAGCTGCATCGCCGTCTTCAGCGCTCGGAAATCAAATTGGCGCTGGAGATCCCGCCGGGCTTTGGTCGCGACCTGTTCGCCGGTCGTCAACCGACCGTGGCGGCCTGGCTCGATGGCGGCATGCCATTTCGCGCCGAGACCAGTCGCAACTATGTGGAGGCCGTGCACCTGGCCAACATTGAACAACTGGCCGAGCAGAGCAGCCCTGCGCTGAATCGACAGCCAGCCGCCAAACTGGAAACCCGTTTCCGCTACAACCAGGATGTGGTCAGCGTCAACGCCATCGGGCCCGGGGTGATGGCACTGATCCTCGCGTTCATCCCGGCCATGCTCACCGCACTGGGGATCGTGCGGGAGAAAGAACTCGGCTCGATCACCAATTTCTACGCCACGCCCCTGACCCGCCTGGAGTTTTTGCTGGGTAAACAAGCGCCGTATCTGGTGTTGAGCCTGATTAACCTCGCAGTCCTGACGGCCATGAACCGCTGGCTCTTTGGCGTGCCATTCAAGGGCAGTGCGTTGACCCTGGCCTTCGGCGGATTGCTGTACGTGCTGGCAACCACCAGCATGGGCCTGCTGATTTCGGCGTTCACCCGGACCCAGATCGCCGCCATCCTCGGCACCATGATCATCACCAGCCTGCCAACCATCCAGTTTTCCGGGCTGATCGTGCCGCGCTCATCCCTCGATGGCGCGGCGGCGGTCATGGGCATGCTGTTTCCGGCGGGCTACTTCCTCGATATTACCGTCGGCACCTTCACCAAGGCGCTGGATATACGGCAGTTATGGCCGCAATGCCTGGCGCTGTTCGGGTTCTTTGTCGGGTTCACCGGGCTCAGCCTGGTCATGCTGAAAAAGCAGGAGGCCTGATGCACAAGCTCGCGCACATACTGCGCCTTGGCCTCAAGGACATGAGCAGCCTGCAGCATGACAGCGTCTTGCTGCTGTTCCTGTTCTACGCCTTTACGGTGGCGATCTACATGCCGGCCGCAGGCTCGGTGATCGGCGTGCATAACGCCAGCGTGGCCATCGTGGACGAAGATCACAGCAACCTGTCGCGACAACTGGCCCAGAGCCTGCAACCCCCGGAATTCCAGCGTCCGGTGTTGTTACCTTACGGGCAACTGGATCAGGTGATGGACAGCGGCCAGTACACCTTTGTCATCAACGTGCCAGCCAGTTTCCAGGCGGATATGTTGGCCGGGCGCCAGCCTGCGGTGCAGGTCAATGTCGATGCCACGGCCATGAGCCAGGCGTTCATGGGTGCGGGTTACATCGCACGGATTTTCCAGCGCGAACTGTTGAACTACAGCGGCCAAAGCGACCCGACCGGCAAAGCCTCGGCCCTGCTGACCACCCGTTCGCTGTTCAATACCAATCTGGAAGGCGGCTGGTTCCTGGCGGTGATTCAGATCGTCAACAACATCACCATCCTCGCCATCATCTTGACTGGCACGGCACTGCTGCGTGAGCGCGAACATGGCACGCTCGACCACTTGCTGGTGCTGCCGCTGACAGCACTGGAAATCATGCTGGCGAAAATCTGGAGCAACATGCTGGTGGTGGTGCTGTGCACCTGGGCATCGCTGGAAATCATCGTCAAAGGCGCGCTGGGAGTGCCGCTGGCGGGTTCCATGACGTTGTTTTTGCTGGTGACCGCCGTGTATCTGTTCGCCAGCACGGCGCTGGGTATATTCCTCGCCACCCTGGCTCGTTCGACGCCCCAGTTCGGCCTGCTGGCCATTCCGGTGATTATTCCGATGCTGCTGCTGTCCGGCGGCAGCACGCCGCTGGACAGCATGCCGCAATGGCTGCAATGGGTAATGCAGGGCTCGCCGTCGACGCACTTCGTCAGCCTCAGCGCCGCGATACTGTTCCGCGACGCCGGGGTCAGTGTGGTCTGGCCGGACTTACTGGCGCTGAGCGCCATTGGCTTGCTGTTCTTTGCGATTGCGCTGAAGCGGTTTCGCAAAAGCCTGGCGTCCTGAACACATCGTGTGGCGAGGGGCCTCCCCCCCGCCGCCGTCTGCTTATTGGATGATCAGGTTATTGAACAACAGATCGTCCACCATCGGCTTGCCGGTCTCGTCATTCATCACTTGCTGGGTCTGCTTCAAGGCTTCCTGACGCAGCTTCTCTTTCGCTTCGACGTTGTTCATGGCTTCAGTGGTCTGCTGAGAAAACAACGCCACCAGCTGATTACGGATTAACGGTTCGTTTGCCTTCACGGCCTTGACCGCTTCCTCACCGGTTACCCGCAACGCCACATCGGCCTTGTAGACCTTGAGCTTCGGGGTGCCATCCAGCCCGTAGTTACCCACGAACGGTGGGCTCAGGCTGATATAGCTGACTTTTGGCGCTTCGCCTTCTTTGGCTTCTTCGGCCATCGCTGCCACAGGCAGAGACAGGGCCAGCATCAACATGATCCACGCTTTCACAATTCGCTCCTCATCCGGTTTGCGGCCTAGCATAACCACCCGCAGCCCAAGCACAAAGCTTATGGCTGCCTATCAGGGTCGGGCATGCTCGTTGACCCGTTGACTCACACACCTACACTTATCGGCCATCACTCCCAAAGGAATAGCCCTGATGAAAGCCGTGCTGTGCAAAGCCTTCGGCCCTGCCGAATCGCTGGTGCTGGAAGAAGTCGCGAGTCCTGTCGCCAAGAAGAACGAAATCCTGCTGGACGTGCATGCGGCCGGGGTGAACTTCCCGGACACGCTGATCATCGAGGGCAAATACCAGTTCAAGCCACCCTTCCCGTTTTCGCCGGGCGGTGAAGCCGCTGGAGTGGTGAGCGCGGTGGGCGAAAAAGTCAGCCACCTCAAGGTGGGTGACCGGGTCATGGCACTGACCGGATGGGGCAGTTTTGCCGAGCAAGTCGCGGTGCCGGGCTACAACGTGCTGCCTATCCCGCCGTCGATGGACTTCAACACCGCCGCCGCCTTCAGCATGACCTACGGCACTTCGATGCATGCGCTGAAACAGCGCGGCAACCTGCAAGCGGGGGAAACCCTGCTGGTGCTCGGCGCTTCGGGCGGTGTCGGCCTGGCCGCCGTGGAAATCGGTAAAGCCATGGGCGCCCGGGTCATCGCTGCCGCCAGCAGCGCCGAGAAGCTCGCCGTGGCCAAGGCTGCCGGCGCCGATGAGCTGATCAACTACAGCGAGGCCAACCTCAAGGACGAAATCAAGCGCCTGACCGATGGCAACGGTGCCGACGTGATCTACGATCCGGTGGGTGGCGACCTGTTCGACCAGGCGATCCGCGCCATTGCCTGGAACGGCCGCCTGCTGGTGGTCGGTTTCGCCAGCGGACGCATCCCGGAACTGCCGGTGAACCTCGCCCTGCTCAAGGGGGCAGCCGTACTCGGGGTGTTCTGGGGCGCCTTTGCCCAACGCCAGCCACAAGACAACGCCGCCAACTTCCAGCAACTGTTCGGCTGGTTCGCCGAAGGCAAGCTCAAGCCTCTGGTGTCGCAGGTTTACCCGCTGGCTCAGGCGGCCAATGCCATCAATGATCTGGGCCAGCGCAAGGCCGTTGGAAAGGTGGTGGTGCGGGTACGTTGAACCAGACTCCCTGCTACGCTTCGAGTCTGTTTACCCATCACAGGACGGAGGATGAGCATGATGCTGCGCAAGCTGTTATTGAGTCTGGCGGTCTTGCCTGCACTGTTGATTTCAATGCAGGCATTGGCAAATCAGAATAACAAGGAGGTTCCGGGCTTGAAAAATGTCACCGTACTGATCGTCCGACACGCGGAAAAACCCGATCAGGGCATGGGACTCAGCCCTCGTGGCGAGCAGCGCGCCGAGGCTTATGCACATTATTTCGACCCGCTGCAGCTGGGCAGCAAGAACCTGGTACCGCAACGCCTGATCGCCACCAGCGACAGCAAGTCCAGCGCGCGACCACGGCTGACCCTGACACCGCTGTCGCAGCGTCTGCACCTTCCGATCGAGCAACCCTATGCCGATGAAGAAGTCGACAAGCTGGTCAAGTCGCTGGACAAGAACAACCAGGCCCCGGTCGTATTGATCGCCTGGCATCACGGGCATATCGACAATCTGATCGAAGCGTTCGGTGGCGATGGGCAAGCGTTGACCGGGCAGAAATCCTGGCCGGAAGACGTCTATGACTGGCTGATCGTATTGCGCTTCGATGACCAGGGGAATTTGGTCGAATCCCACAGCAAGAAGATCCAGGAACATCTGTTGCCCGGGGATGGCAGCTGATTATCCGCCCCCCCACCCCTCCACCTGAAGATCGCATGTTCATAAAAGAACATGCGTTCTCGTTCACTTCTCCGGATTTCCTTGACGACAAGCGGTGCTTTTTTCGGTAACGAAACTGTAACATTCGCATCCGCAGTCAAAACAAGAAATCTGGAGCTCTTGAATGTTTGCTTTCTTTCGTCCTGCCGCACATCAGGCTCCATTGCCTGAAGAACACGTAGACAGCACCTACCGGCGCTTGCGCTGGCAAATCTTCGCCGGGATTTTCTTTGGCTACGCCGGTTATTACCTGCTGCGCAAGAACTTCTCCCTGGCCATGCCGTACCTGATCGACGAAGGCTACACCCGCGGCCAGTTGGGCCTGGCGATGTCGGCGATCGCGATTGCCTACGGTTTGTCGAAGTTTTTGATGGGGCTGGTGTCCGACCGTTCCAACCCGCGTTACTTCCTGCCCTTCGGCTTGCTGGTATCGGCCGGGGTCATGTTCATTTTCGGTTTCGCACCATGGGCAACGTCCAGCGTGACCATGATGTTCATCCTGCTGTTCATCAACGGCTGGGCCCAGGGCATGGGCTGGCCACCAAGTGGCCGGACCATGGTGCACTGGTGGTCGCAGAAGGAACGCGGTGGCGTGGTGTCGGTCTGGAACGTCGCGCATAACGTCGGCGGAGGCCTGATCGGCCCGCTGTTCCTGCTGGGCATGGGCCTGTTCAACGACTGGCACGCAGCGTTCTACGTCCCGGCCGCCGTAGCGTTGCTGGTGGCCGTGTTCGCCTTCATGGTGATGCGCGATACCCCGCAGTCGGTAGGCCTGCCGCCCATCGAGAAGTACAAGAACGATTACCCGGAAGGCTACGACGCCAGCCACGAAGACGAATTCAGCGCCAAGGAAATCTTCGTCAAGTACGTGCTGCGCAACAAAATGCTCTGGTACATCGCCATGGCCAACGTCTTCGTCTACCTGCTGCGCTACGGCGTACTGGACTGGGCGCCGACCTACCTGAAGGAAGCCAAGCACTTCGACGTGGATAAAACCTCGTGGGCGTACTTCTTCTACGAGTGGGCCGGTATTCCGGGCACGCTGCTGTGCGGCTGGATGTCGGACAAGATCTTCCGCGGCAACCGTGGCCTGACGGGCATGGTGTTCATGGCACTGGTGACCGTGGCGACCCTGGTTTACTGGCTGAACCCGGCCGGCAACCCGACCATCGACATGATCGCGCTGTTCTCCATCGGCTTCCTGATCTACGGCCCGGTGATGCTGATCGGTCTGCAAGCGCTGGAGCTGGCGCCGAAGAAAGCCGCCGGCACTGCGGCAGGTTTCACCGGCCTGTTCGGCTATCTGGGCGGCTCGGTCGCGGCCAGTGCAGCAATGGGCTACACCGTGGACCATTTCGGCTGGGATGGTGGTTTCGTGCTGCTGGTTGGTGCGTGCCTGTTGGCGATGGCCTGCCTGGCACCGACCTTGTGGCACAAGCAAGTCGCCAGTCAGGGCCGTGAAGCGCTCGCTTAAACCTTGCAGCGCTTGAGCCGCGCCTCCAGGTTCCGGTCTGGCATGGCGTGGCTGCGCAGGGCGTGTGCGGTCTGCTCGACATAATCGCGAGTAGTGCCGTAACGCCCGCAAGCGCTTTCGAACACCTGGCTCAGCACATGGTCCGGCAAGTTGCCGGCATAGCTGGGCAGGTGCCGCTCCAACACAAACCCCAATGCCTGAACCTTGCTGCCGTCTTCCAGCCGGCAATTGAGCCAGTGCGGGCGATAAGACGGCACTGGCATTTCGCGCTGCCACAAGGCAAACAGCGAGGCTTCCAACTGATCTTCCGGCAACCGATAGGCAAAGCCGCTGCAGGAACCGCCGCGATCCAGGCCAAACACCAGCCCCGGCATTTCCGGCGTACCGCGGTGTTCGTGAGACCACAGGTACAAGCCGCGATGGTAACCATGCACGCGTCCGCGCACCCGCTCGACGGCTGTGCATTCCGGGCGCCAGATCAATGAACCGTAAGCGAATAACCAGACCGGCCCGCCCTTGTGCCGGGCCATGGTGGCCTGCATCGAGCTGAGCAATTGTTCGTGAGTCAGCTGCGCGCCCAGATCGAGCCGCGGAGGGTAAGCCAGATTCAAACAAGCAGATTCAATGGCGGTCATGGCAAAGGGTGTTCAGTCCCACAAGTATTACAGGATGTAAGCAAGATTAACGTCATAGAACATATAGCAGTAAACGTAAAACGAAAAGTACTAAAGGACGTATGACCCTTCTATATCAAGGACTGCACCCATGAAGGAGCCCTGATATATAGCCTAATACTCTTTTGGAAATATCTTAAATACCCGAATGAAATATGCATAAACCTTGTATCCGTTCAGAATCAACCGTCATTTAACAGATCTTTCTGACGTATTCGTCTGATACCCTGCCGCCCCTTCTTTGAATGCAGGCGTATAGCAGCCTCCACAGGCGCAAGCCGAATTACCAATAGAGGTCGCAAGATGAAAAACCTGAGAATGTACGGTCTGCTGTTGCTGGCACTGGCCACCCCGGCGCTGGCAGTCGAAAGCCCGGCTCGAGAAGACAAGGGTTTCTGGTACCTGCAAGGTAGCCTCTACACCAAACACTATTCGCCAGACCCCGATCACAATAACAATCAGGACCTGATCGGCCTTGAACGCAATGAAGCATCCGGTTGGTTGTTTGGCGCAGTGACTTTTCGTAACTCGTTCAGTCAGCGTTCGTATTACGCCTATGCGGGGAAGCGTTACGAGAGCGCCGACTATCCGGTGTATATAAAACTGACCGGTGGATTACTCCAGGGTTACAGCGGCGAGTACAAGGACAAGATTCCGCTCAACCACTTCGGCGTAGCGCCCGTGATCATTCCATCACTGGGCGCTCATTACGGCCCGGTCGCCGCAGAGCTGGTTCTGCTCGGCTTTAATGCCGCCATGATCACCACCGGCGTGCGCTTTTAACTTGCTTGCGGCCGGGGCGCGTAGGCGAAGACGTCAGCGCGCATCTGGTGCGCGTCCATCCCGGCGTTGACCAGGGCGTCCAGCGTGCCGTAAACCATCGCCGGCGAACCGCTCGCATACACATGCATGGATTTCAGGTCGGGGAAATCCTCGCAAACCGCCTCGTGCAGCATGCCGCAACGCCCTTCCCAACCGCACAGATCGCTGACGACCTTGTGCAGGAACAGGTTGGGCAGCTTCAGCCATTCATCCCAATGCTCGATCTGATAGAAGTCTTCCGGTCGTCGCACGCCCCAGTACAGGTGCACCGGATGCTTGAAACCCTTGGCCCGGCAATGCTCGATCAGGCTGTGGATCTGCCCCATGCCGGTACCCGCCGCCATCAATACCAGCGGACAGTCAGGCAACTCGGCCAGATGCGTATCGCCGAAGGGCATTTCGATGCGCACCATGCGATTGCGCTGCAACTGCTCGATCAGGCTGAGCGCACTGGCTTCGCGTGCCAGTACATGCAGCTCAAGGTCTCGTCCTGAATGTGGTGCAGAGGCCAGCGAGAAGGCGGTTTTCTCGCCATTCTCGCGCTCGAGCAGCAGGTACTGCCCGGCGTGATAGCGCGGCGGCCTGCCTGCCGGAGCCCGCAGTCGAACCCGCCAGGTATCACCGCCAACGTCTACGCATTCAGTGACCTGACACGACAGGCTGCGCACCGGTAATTCTCCCAGCGCAAGGACGCCATCCCACAATACGATGCAGTCTTCCAGCGGCTCTGCTATGCAAGTGTAGAACTCGCCGTGATCGCGCACATCGCCGGTCTGTCTGACCCGGCCTTCGACCAGCAACGCCGCGCAAACGTGGCAGTTGCCATTACGGCAGCTTTGCGGGCACTCATAGCCCAGGCGCCGCGCCCCATCGAGAATCCGCTCGCCGGGCAGTATCTCAAGCACTGCTCCGGACGGCTGCAAGGTTACACGCATCAATCTATTCCTAACTGATTCCAGATGGCATCGATCCGGCGTGTCACCGCCTCATCCTTGACGATTACCCGGCCCCACTCGCGGGTGGTTTCGCCGGGCCATTTATGCGTGGCATCGAGTCCCATCTTCGACCCCAGGCCGGAAATCGGCGAGGCGAAGTCGAGGTAGTCGATCGGCGTGTTATCGATCATCACCGTATCGCGCTTGGGGTCCATGCGCGTGGTGATGGCCCAGATCACGTCGTTCCAGTCGCGGGCGTTGATATCGTCGTCAGTGACGATAACGAACTTGGTGTACATGAACTGTCGCAAAAACGACCAGACACCGAGCATTACCCGCTTGGCGTGGCCGGGGTACTGCTTTTTCATGGTCACGACGGCCATGCGGTACGAACAGCCTTCAGGCGGCAGGTAGAAGTCGGTGATCTCCGGGAACTGCTTTTGCAGGATCGGCACGAACACTTCGTTCAGCGCCACACCGAGAATCGCCGGTTCATCCGGTGGACGGCCGGTGTAGGTGCTGTGGTAAATCGGCTTGATACGGTGCGTGATGCGCTCGACGGTGAACACCGGGAAGCTGTCGACTTCGTTGTAATAGCCGGTGTGGTCGCCGTACGGACCTTCATCGGCCATTTCGCCTGGATGAATCACACCTTCAAGGATGATCTCGGCGGTGGCCGGTACTTGCAGGTCGTTGCCACGGCACTTCACAAGCTCGGTGCGGTTACCGCGCAACAGGCCGGCAAAGGCGTACTCGGACAGGCTGTCCGGCACCGGCGTTACCGCGCCGAGAATGGTTGCAGGGTCGGCACCCAAGGCCACGGACACCGGGAACGGCTGGCCCGGATGTTTTTCGCACCACTCGCGATAGTCCAGCGCGCCGCCACGATGGCTCAACCAGCGCATGATGACTTTGTTGCGGCCAATCACTTGCTGGCGATAGATGCCGAGGTTCTGGCGATCCTTGTTCGGGCCTTTGGTGACCGTCAGGCCCCAGGTAATCAGCGGGCCGACGTCGCCGGGCCAGCAGGTCTGCACTGGCAGCATTGCCAGGTCGACGTCATCGCCTTCGATGACCACTTCCTGGCAGATGGCGTCCTTGACGACTTTCGGCGCCATGGCAATGATTTTGCGGAAGATCGGCAGCTTGGACCAGGCGTCTTTCAGACCCTTTGGCGGCTCGGGCTCCTTGAGGAAGGCCAGCAGTTTGCCGATCTCGCGCAGTTCGCTGACGGCTTCGGCGCCCATGCCCAGGGCTACGCGCTCAGGCGTACCGAACAGGTTGCCAAGCACGGGAATGTCATAACCGGTCGGGTTTTCGAACAGCAGCGCCGGGCCCTTGGCCCGCAAGGTGCGATCGCAGACCTCGGTCATTTCCAGCACTGGTGACACCGGAACCTGGATGCGCTTGAGTTCGCCGCGCTGTTCCAGGCCGCTGATAAAGTCGCGCAAGTCGCGATACTGCATGCGTTAGCCTCGTTTTGGCCATGGCGTTCGGGGGGCATGAGTTTAGCCTCGAACCCACCCGTTCAGAAGAGTGACCAGGCAATTCATCAAAGGTCAGATAGCAAAAAGCCGGGTTTCCCCGGCTTTTTTGGTCTTCCGCGATTTACTTGCGTTTCATCGACAGGAAGAACTCATCGTTGGTCTTGGTCTGTTTCAGCTTGTCGACCAGGAACTCGATGGCAGAGACTTCATCCATAGGATGCAGCAGCTTGCGCAGGATCCACATGCGCTGCAGCTCGTCGTCGGCGGTCAGCAACTCTTCGCGGCGGGTGCCGGAGCGGTTGATGTTGATCGCTGGGAAGACGCGCTTTTCAGCGATCTTGCGATCCAGAGGCAGCTCCATGTTGCCGGTGCCTTTGAATTCCTCGTAGATCACTTCGTCCATCTTCGAGCCGGTTTCAACCAGCGCGGTAGCGATGATGGTCAGCGAGCCGCCTTCTTCGATGTTCCGTGCGGCACCGAAGAAACGCTTCGGTTTCTCCAGGGCGTGGGCATCGACACCACCGGTGAGGACCTTGCCGGAGCTTGGGATCACGGTGTTGTAGGCACGTGCCAGACGGGTGATGGAGTCAAGCAGGATGACCACGTCTTTCTTGTGTTCAACCAGGCGCTTGGCCTTCTCGATCACCATTTCGGC
The DNA here is from genome assembly GCF_056397385.1 of Pseudomonas sp. 05N36. Classification (NCBI taxonomy): domain Bacteria; kingdom Pseudomonadati; phylum Pseudomonadota; class Gammaproteobacteria; order Pseudomonadales; family Pseudomonadaceae; genus Pseudomonas; species Pseudomonas sp. 05N36. The sequence goes on from NZ_JBFTNH010000005.1 coordinate 277,308, forward strand.
AACCTGCACGTGGCGGGTTGGCGGCTCGTCGAACGTCGAGGCAACCACTTCGCCGCGCACGGTGCGCTGCATTTCGGTTACTTCTTCCGGACGTTCGTCGATCAGCAGCACGATCAGGTGAACTTCAGGGTTGTTACGCGCGATGTTGGCAGCGATGTTCTGCAGCATGATCGTCTTGCCCGCTTTTGGCGGAGCAACGATCAGACCGCGCTGGCCTTTACCGATCGGAGCGCACAGGTCGATGACACGACCGGTGAGGTCTTCGGTGGAACCGTTACCGGCTTCCATCTTCATGCGCACGGTCGGGAACAGCGGGGTCAGGTTCTCGAAGAGAATCTTGTTTTTCGCGTTCTCGGGACGATCGTAGTTGATCGTGTCGACCTTGAGCAGGGCGAAATAACGCTCGCCTTCCTTTGGAGGACGGATCTTGCCAACGATGGTGTCACCGGTGCGCAAGTTGAAGCGACGGATCTGGCTCGGCGAGACGTAGATATCGTCTGGGCCGGCGAGATAGGAGGCGTCTGCAGAGCGGAGGAAGCCGAAGCCGTCCTGGAGAATCTCCAGCACGCCATCACCGGAGATTTCCTCGCCGCTTTTCGCGTGCTTTTTCAGCAAGGAGAAAATCACATCCTGCTTGCGCGAACGGGCCATATTTTCTATGCCCATCTGTTCGGCCAATTCGAGCAGTTCGGTAATCGGCTTTTGCTTGAGTTCAGTCAGATTCATATAGGAATGACGTAATCATTTATGGAGGGGGGGAAATTAAGCTTTTGGCTTAATGAGGCCGCGCCGCAGAGAAGGCGACAGGATCGCGTACTTATTCGAAAAGGAGAGCGTCGGCGACGGCTTGCAGGGGGCGCTGGAGAAACCAGTGCGGGCCGAATGTAACACCTGAGTTTCGGAGCGTCTAGCCCTGAATAACGAAAAAGCCCCGCTATTTGCGGGGCTTTTTGGATGGCTATTGCAACGACGCTTAGATGTTGGCGTCGAGGAAGGCAGCCAGTTGCGACTTCGACAGCGCGCCAACCTTGGTCGCTTCGACGTTGCCGTTCTTGAACAGCATCAGGGTCGGGATACCACGTACGCCGTGCTTGGCCGGAGTTTCCTGGTTTTCGTCGATGTTCAGCTTGGCAACGGTCAGCTTACCTTTGTAGGTTTCAGCGATTTCGTCCAGAACCGGAGCGATCATCTTGCATGGGCCACACCACTCAGCCCAGTAGTCGACCAGTACAGCACCTTCGGCCTTGAGTACGTCAGCTTCGAAGCTAGCGTCGCTAACGTGTTTGATAAGATCGCTGCTCATGGAAGTCTCCAGGTTGTAAGCAAAAAAACGTGGCCCATCATAGCCGCCCTTCCCTCGTTCAGGAAGCCGCAGATGATTGAGTCTCGCTATGGTGGTGCATGAGTTTGGGTATAGCTCAAGTCACGCCGTGGCGGGGGTCACGAAGGAAATTCCAGTACGCAGGGCCGCGTTGCGCACGTGCTCCTGCATGGCTTTCTGCGCGGCCCCCGAAGCCCGGCGGGCCAGCGCTCGGAGGATCTTGCGGTGTTCCTGCCAGGTTTCCATGGCCCGTTCGGCCCGGATAAACGGTAGTTTCTGGCTCTCCAGAAAGAGCTCGGCACTCGCCGTCAGAATGCTCAACATCGCCTGATTACCACTGGCGAGCAGGATTCGCCGATGAAATTCGAAGTCCAGCCGCGCCGCCGCGTCGAAATCCCCGGCACGTAACTCGTCACGCATCGCGGCGACGTTATCTTCAAGGGCATCAAGCTCATCGGCGCTCAATGTCACCGCCGCCAACCCCGCCGCAAAACCTTCCAGGGCATAACGCAGCTGAAAGATATCCACAGGCGAGGCTTGAGCCGCGAACGGCCAACTCACTCCCGACACTGCCGGGGATGGCTCGATGGCCTGCACGAACACCCCTTTGCCTGGCTGCACGCTGATCATTCCCAAGGCACTCAAGGATGACAACGCCTCACGCAACGACGCCCGACTCACGCCCAATTGCACGGCCAGATCACGCTGCGAAGGCAGCACATCCCCCGGCCCGAACCCCTGTTCGGCAATCAGTTTACGGATGGCATGCAGCGCCACTTCAGGTACGGCGCGGGAGATTGAATTCATGGTTTTTTCAGACGAGCCAGACCAGTGAGCGGCTAGTTGTAAAGCTAATCGCCGAGTCAGGCAAGTCGTGCCCCACAGGGGTTCGAGCGCTTTGGTCGATGCCCGATCAAGGTGCGAAAAAACCAGCAACTGTTCAGACCAGTAAGACCGATCAACACCAGTAAATCCGCGGCTTTGCAGGCATTTCGCCGGAGGTTGGCATGGGCTGTGCTCTGTCGATTCGCAGAAATCACTTGCCGAATCCGGAGAATTGCCATGATCCAGCGTTGCAGCGCCCTGCTCACTGCCCTGTTCGCCAGCCTGATGCTCTGTCAGCTCCCCGCCCATGCCGACGGCCTGGAGGATGTGGTCAAGCGCGGCACGCTCAAGGTCGCCGTGCCTCAGGACTTCCCGCCGTTTGGCTCGGTGGGGCCCGACATGAAACCCCGCGGCCTCGACATCGAGACCGCTGCGCTTCTGGCCGACCAGCTCAAGGTCAAACTCGAACTGACGCCGGTCAACAGCACCAACCGCATCCCGTTCCTGACCACCGGCAAGGTCGACCTGGTGATCTCCAGCCTCGGCAAAAACCCTGAGCGCGAGAAGGTCATCGACTTCTCCCGCGCCTATGCGCCCTTCTATCTCGCGGTGTTCGGCCCGCCGGACGTCGCCATCAACGGCCTGGATGACCTCAAGGGTAAAACCATCAGCGTCACCCGTGGCGCCATCGAAGACATCGAGTTGACTGCCGTGGCGCCGCAAGGCGTGACCATCAAGCGCTTCGAAGACAACAACTCGACCGTCGCCGCCTACCTCGCGGGGCAAGTCGACCTGATCGCCAGCGGCAACGTGGTGATGGTGACCATCAGTGAGCGCAACCCGAAACGCATTCCAGCGCTGAAACTGAAGCTCAAGGATTCGCCGGTCTACGTCGGCGTGAACAAGAACGAGCCGGCACTGCTGGACAAGGTCAACCAGATCCTGACCACCGCCAGGATCGACGGCAGCCTGGAGAAAAATGCCCAAACCTGGCTCAAGCAGCCACTGCCGGCCGATCTCTGATTGTCGCGACGCTGCTTAATCAAGGAACCTGTCCATGGCCTATCAGTTCGACTTTTTACCGGTGGTGCACAACACCGACCTGCTGCTGCGCGGTGCGCTGTTCACCCTTGAGCTGACGGCCATCGGCGCACTGCTCGGGGTGAGCCTGGGAATTGTCGGCGCCGTGGCGCGGGCGTGGAACATCCGTCCGTTTGCCGGGATTTTCGGGGTTTACGTCGAGTTGATCCGCAACACACCGTTTCTGGTGCAACTGTTCTTCATCTTCTTCGGCTTGCCGTCGCTGGGCCTGCAAATCTCCGAATGGCAGGCGGCGGTGCTGGCGATGGTGATCAACCTCGGCGCCTATTCGACGGAAATCATTCGCGCGGGCATTCAAGCGATCCCGCGCGGCCAGCTGGAAGCCGCAGCAGCGTTGGCGATGAGTCGTTTCGAAGCCTTCCGCCATGTGGTGTTGCTGCCGGCGCTGGGCAAGGTCTGGCCGGCCCTGAGCAGCCAGATCATCATCGTCATGCTCGGTTCGGCGGTGTGCTCGCAGATCGCCACGCAAGAACTGAGTTTTGCCGCCAACTTCATTCAGTCGCGCAACTTCCGCGCCTTCGAAACCTACGCCCTGACCACGCTGGTTTATCTGTGCATGGCTTTGTTGATCCGCCAGCTACTGAACTGGATTGGGCGACGCTACATTTCGAGGAACGGCCAATGAGCGATTTCACCTTCTGGGACATCGTCCGCAACCTGCTCACCGGCCTGCAATGGACCCTAGTGCTGTCGCTGGTGGCGTTCATCGGTGGCGGGCTGATCGGCTTGCTGATCATGACCCTGCGTATCTCGAAAAACGCCCTGCCACGAGGTTTCGCCCGCACCTATATCGAACTGTTCCAGGGCACGCCGCTGCTGATGCAGCTGTTTCTGGTGTTTTTCGGCATAGCGCTGCTGGGGATCGATATTTCGCCGTGGCTGGCGGCGGCGATTGCCTTGACGCTGTTTACCAGCGCTTACCTGGCGGAGATCTGGCGCGGTTGCGTCGATTCGATCGCCAACGGTCAATGGGAAGCGTCGGCGAGCCTGGCGCTCAATCCCTTTGAACAGCTGCGCCATGTGATCCTGCCGCAAGCCCTGCGCATTGCCGTGGCACCGACCGTGGGATTCTCGGTGCAGGTGGTCAAGGGCACGGCAGTGACCTCGATCATCGGCTTCACCGAACTCACCAAAACCGGCGGCATGCTCGCCAACGCAACCTTCGAACCCTTCATGGTCTACGGCCTCGTGGCGCTCGGTTACTTCCTGCTCTGCTACCCGTTGTCCCTCAGTGCCCGCTACCTGGAAAGGAGACTGCATGCCTCTGCTTAGAATTTCCGCCCTGCATAAATATTACGGTGATCACCATGTGCTCAAAGGCATCGACCTGAGCATTGATGAAGGCCAGGTGGTGGCGATCATCGGCCGCAGCGGCTCGGGGAAATCGACCCTGCTGCGCACGTTGAACGGCCTGGAGTCGATCAACGACGGGGTGATCGAAGTCGACGGCGAATACCTCGACGCCGCCCGCGCCGACCTGCGCAGCCTGCGACAGAAGGTCGGCATGGTGTTTCAGCAATTCAACCTGTTCCCGCACCTGACAGTGGGCGAAAACGTCATGCTCGCGCCGCAAGTGGTGCAGAAAGTGTCGAAGACCAAAGCCGCCGGGCTGGCGCGACAGATGCTGGAGCGGGTCGGGCTCGCGGAGAAATTCGATGCGTTCCCGGATCGACTGTCCGGCGGCCAGCAACAGCGTGTTGCGATTGCCCGGGCCCTGGCGATGTCGCCGAAAGTGCTGCTGTGCGACGAAATCACCTCAGCGCTCGACCCGGAGCTGGTCAACGAGGTGCTGAGCGTGGTCCGGCAACTGGCCAGGGACGGGATGACGCTGATCATGGTCACCCATGAAATGCGCTTCGCCCGTGAAGTCGGCGACAAACTGGTGTTCATGCACCAGGGCAAGGTGCATGAGGTGGGCGATCCGAAGGTGTTGTTTGCCAATCCGAAGACGGCAGAGCTGGCGAATTTCATTGGCACCGTTGAGGCGACTGCCTGAAGCCTTGTGGCGAGGGAGCTTGCTCCCGCTCGACTGCGCAGCAGTCGTAAGGCCTGCAGATGCGGTCTGCCTGGTAGAAATCGGGCCCACCATTGAGGACCGCTTCGCGCTCCAGCGGGAGCAAGCTCCCTCGCCACAGGGGATAGACGCTCGAGCCACCGAGTTTCGTGCGTCATATCAATGCTTTAATTCGTGCGCGTTGGCGGCAGCGGTTGATCGTGGCAGGATGTCGAGGTTATCGACCGAGACCCCCTCACCATGCCTCAATCCCAAGCCAAGAATCTGTCCCTGATCGCCGCTATCGACCTGGGCTCGAACAGCTTCCATATGGTCGTGGCCAAGGCCCTGCACAACGAAATCCGTATTCTCGAGCGGCTTGGCGAGAAGGTTCAGTTGGCCGCGGGGATCGACGAAGAGCGCCAACTTACCGAAGAATCCATGCAGCGCGGGCTCGATTGCCTGAAGCGCTTTGCCCAACTGATCAACGGCATGCCTCCGGGCGCCGTGCGGATCGTCGGCACCAACGCCCTGCGCGAGGCCCGCAACCGTGGCGAATTCATCCGCCGCGCCGAAGAAATCCTCGGTCACCCGGTAGAAGTCATCTCCGGTCGTGAAGAAGCCCGCCTGATCTACCTTGGCGTCTCCCACACCCTCGCCGACACACCGGGCAAGCGTCTGGTGGCCGATATCGGCGGTGGCAGTACCGAATTCATCATCGGCCAGCGCTTCGAGCCGCTGCTGCGCGAAAGCCTGCAAATGGGCTGCGTCAGCTACACCCAGCGCTATTTCCGCGACGGCAAGATCACCCCGGCCCGTTACGCCCAGGCCTACACGGCGGCGCGGCTGGAGATCATGAGCATCGAACATGCCTTGCACCGCCTGACCTGGGATGAAGCGATCGGCTCCTCGGGCACCATCCGTGCCATTGGTCTGGCGCTGAAGGCGGGCGGCCACGGGACTGGCGAGGTCAATGCCGAAGGTCTGTCCTGGCTCAAGCGCAGGCTGATCAAACTCGGTGACGTTGAAAAAATCGATTTCGAAGGCATCAAACCGGATCGCCGGGCGATTTTCCCGGCTGGCCTGGCGATTCTCGAAGCGATCTTCGACGCTCTCGAACTGCAACGCATGGATCACTGTGAAGGCGCCCTGCGTGAAGGCGTGCTCTATGACCTGCTGGGCCGTCATCACCACGAAGACGTCCGCGAGCGCACCCTCAGCTCGCTCATGGAGCGTTACCACGTCGACGTGGGCCAGGCCGACCGCGTCGAACGCAAAGCGCTTCATGCGTTCGACCAGGTGGCCGATGACTGGGACCTGAATGACGGCGTCTGGCGCGACTTGCTGGGCTGGGCCGCCAAGGTCCACGAAGTCGGGCTGGATATCGCCCACTATCAATTCCACAAGCACGGCGCCTACCTGATCGAACACTCCGATCTGGCCGGTTTTTCCCGTGAAGACCAGCTGATGCTGGCGCTGCTGGTACGCGGCCACCGCCGCAACATTCCCAAGGACAGGTTTGCCGAGTTCGGCGATGACGGCATCAAGCTGATTCGCCTTTGCGTGCTGCTGCGCTTCGCGATTCTGTTCCATCACATCCGCGGCACCCAAAAGATGCCGCAGGTCACGTTGCAGGCCAACGGCGATACCCTGGACGTGTTGTTCCCGGAGAACTGGCTGGACGAAAACCAGCTGACCCAGGCCGACTTCGCGCTGGAAGCGGAATGGCTGACCCGCGTCAACTTCGTGCTTAACGTTCGCTGAAAACAAAAGGGCGATCCTTGCGGATCGCCCTTTTGCATCATGCCGGTCCCTCTCCTGCGTTAATTCACAGTCAGAATCGGGCTACCCAAACGCTCCAGCAAGGTTGCCTGGGCGCTGCGCGGGTTCTGGTTGCCAGTCGGTGTGTTACGGATGTAACGGCCGTCCGGCTGCAGGCTCCAGCTGTGGGTGTTATCGGTGAGGTAAAGCTCCAGCTCTTTCTTGACCCGGGTAATCAGCTTCTTGCCTTCCACCGGGAAGCACGTCTCGACGCGCTTATCGAGGTTGCGCTCCATCCAGTCGGCACTCGACAGGAACATCTGCTCTTCACCGCCGTTGAGGAAGTAGAAGACCCGCGTGTGTTCCAGGAAGCGGCCAATGATCGAGCGCACCTGGATGTTGTGCGAAACCCCGGCGATACCCGGCCGCAGGCAGCACATGCCGCGCACCACCAGATCGATCCGCACCCCGGACTGGCTGGCCTTGTACAACGCGCGGATGACCTTCGGGTCGGTCAGCGAGTTGAACTTGGCGATGATGTGCGCCGGCTTGCCATCCAGCGCGAACTGGGTCTCCCGGGCAATCATGTCGAGCATGCCCTTCTTCAGCGTGAACGGCGCGTGCAGCAGTTTCTTCATGCGCAGGGTTTTACCCATGCCGATCAACTGGCTGAACAGTTTGCCGACGTCTTCGCACAAGGCGTCGTCGGACGTCAGCAGGCTGTAGTCGGTGTACAGACGGGCGTTGGCAGCGTGGTAGTTGCCGGTGCCCAAGTGGGCGTAGCGGACAATCTCGCCGGCTTCGCGGCGCAGGATCAGCATCATCTTGGCGTGGGTCTTGAAGCCCACCACGCCGTAGATCACCACCGCGCCAGCGGCTTGCAGACGGCTGGCCAGTTGCAGGTTGGACTCTTCGTCGAACCGCGCACGCAATTCGATCACCGCGGTGACTTCCTTGCCGTTACGCGCCGCATCAACCAGCGCATCGACGATTTCCGAGTTGGCGCCGCTGCGGTAAAGGGTCTGACGGACCGCCAACACGTGCGGGTCCTTGGCCGCCTGGCGCAGCAAGTCGACCACCGGAGTGAAGGACTCGAACGGGTGCAGCAGCAGAATGTCCTGCTTGCTGATCACGCTGAAAATGTTCTCGCTGTTCTGCAGCAGTTTCGGGATCTGCGGGGTGAACGGCGTGTATTGCAGCTCCGGGTGACTGTCCAGGCCAGTGATGCTGAACAGCCGCGTCAGGTTGACCGGACCGTTGACCTGATACAGCTCGGTCTCGCTCAGGTTGAACTGCTTGAGCAGGTAGTCGGACAGGTGTTTCGGGCAGGTGTCCGCGACTTCCAGACGCACCGCGTCACCGTAGCGACGGGAGAACAGCTCACCGCGCAGGGCGCGGGCCAGGTCTTCGACGTCTTCGGTGTCGACCGCCAGGTCCGCGTTTCGGGTCAGGCGGAACTGGTAGCAGCCCTTGACCTTCATGCCCTGGAACAGGTCGTCGGCGTGAGCGTGGATCATCGACGACAGGAACACATAGTTGTCGCCGGTGCCACCGACTTCTTCCGGCACCTTGATCACACGCGGCAGCAAACGCGGGGCCGGGATGATCGCCAGGCCGGAATCGCGACCGAATGCATCGATACCTTCGAGCTCGACAATGAAGTTCAGGCTCTTGTTCACCAGCAACGGGAACGGGTGCGTCGGGTCGAGACCGATCGGGGTGATGATCGGCGCGATCTCGTCGCGGAAATAGCGGCGCACCCAGGTCTTGAGTTTGGTGGTCCAGTAACGGCGACGGATGAAGCGGACCTGATGTTTTTCCAGTTCCGGCAGCAGAATGTCGTTGAGGATCGCGTATTGGCGATCGACGTGACCGTGCACCAGGTCGCTGATGCGCGCCAGCGCCTGATGCGGTTGCAGGCCGTCGGCACCCGCTTGTTCACGGGCGAAGGTGATCTGCTTCTTGAGCCCGGCAACACGAATCTCGAAGAACTCGTCCAGGTTGCTGGAGAAGATCAGCAGAAACTTCAGCCGTTCCAGCAACGGATAGGACTCATCCAGCGCCTGCTCCAGCACGCGAATGTTGAACTGCAGTTGCGACAGCTCGCGATGGATGTACAGGCTGCTGTCATCCAGGCCTGGAATCGCGACTGCCGGCGCCGCCGGTGCAGCTTCGGCCACCACCACGGGCGGGGCAGGCTCCAGCGCAGGCTCGATTTCGACGACAGGCTCAACCAGCGGCTGAGCTTCTTTTACGGCAACTTCAGTGAGTCCTTCGGTATTCATCGGATGTTCCTGGGAGGGCTATTGTTGCTCTCGTAACAATTGAGCGGCACGTACGGCAAAGTAAGTCAGGATGCCATCAGCTCCAGCACGTTTAAAAGCGGTCAGGGACTCTAGAATAACCCCTTCGCTCAACCAGCCATTCTGGATCGCTGCCATGTGCATCGCGTATTCACCGCTGACCTGATAGACAAAGGTCGGCACTTTAAATTCTTCTTTGACCCGGTAAAGGATGTCCAGGTACGGCATGCCTGGCTTGACCATGACCATATCCGCGCCTTCTGACAAGTCTGCCGCCACTTCGTGCAGGGCTTCGTTGCCGTTGGCCGGGTCCATTTGATAGGACGCCTTGTTGGCCTTGCCCAGGTTCAGCGCCGACCCCACCGCATCGCGGAACGGACCGTAATAGGCGCTGGCGTACTTGGCCGAGTAAGCCATGATCCGCACGTTGACGTGACCGGCCAGCTCCAGCGCTTCACGAATTGCCTGGATGCGGCCGTCCATCATGTCCGACGGAGCCACCACCTGCGCACCGGCAGCGGCGTGGGACAAGGCCTGTTTGACCAGCGCATCGACGGTGACGTCGTTCTGCACATAACCTTCTTCATCCAGAATACCGTCCTGACCGTGGGTGGTGAACGGGTCCAGCGCTACGTCGGTAATCACCCCCAGCTCCGGGAAGCGAGCACGCAGGGCGCGGGTGGCGCGCTGGGCGATACCCTCCGGGTTCCACGCCTCGGCAGCGTCGAGGGATTTGAGTTCGGCCGGGGTCACCGGAAACAGCGCCACGGCTGGAATGCCCAGCTCGACCCACCGGGCCGCTTCTTCAAGCAACAGGTCGATGGTCAGACGTTCGACGCCGGGCATCGAGGCAACCGCTTCGCGACGGTTTTCGCCGTCGAGCACAAAAACCGGAAGAATCAGGTCATTGGTGGTCAGGACGTTTTCACGGACCAGACGACGAGAAAATTCATCACGACGATTGCGACGCAGGCGGGTTGCAGGAAACAAACGGTTGGCGGGGGTAAAGCTCACGGCAGACTCCTGAGCCCGCGCTGACGGGCGAGCGTGACAGTTATAAGCGGTCATTATGACCAACACATTACAGTTATGTGCACCCCTGCGACCTGTAGTCGCAACCATTGTCCTTGTAGGAAATGTTCACGTCGAGACACATTTCGACACTTTCCTGAATGTGCCTGAAGGGTTAGGCTGCGCGTTCATTTCGCCAGCACCCAGACAATGCTCCAACAATTTCTGCATGACTTCGGCTACTTTGCCCTTTTCCTCGGGACGTTCTTCGAAGGCGAAACCATTCTGGTACTCGCAGGCTTCCTCGCGTTCCGCGGATACATGGACATCAACCTGGTGGTAATCGTGGCGTTCTTCGGCAGCTACGCCGGCGATCAGCTGTGGTACTTCCTGGGGCGCAAGCACGGCCGCAAACTGCTGGCGCGCAAACCACGCTGGCAACTGATGGGTGATCGGGCGCTGGAGCATATCCGCAAGCACCCGGACATCTGGGTGCTGAGCTTTCGCTTCGTCTACGGCCTGCGTACGGTGATGCCCGTGGCCATCGGCCTGTCGGGTTACCCGCCGGGACGCTACCTGATACTCAATGGTATTGGTGCGGCGATCTGGGCCAGTGCCCTGGCGGCTGCCGCTTACCACTTTGGCGCGGTGCTCGAAGGCATGCTCGGCAGCGTCAAGAAGTACGAACTGTGGGTACTCGGCGCCCTGCTGGTGCTGGGCTTCTGCCTGTGGCTGCGCCGACGCTTCAAGAATGCTCGCCTTGCCAAGCAGATCTACGAAGACGATCAGCTCCTGCAAGCTGAAAAGGCCAAGAGCAGCGAACCTACGACGCCAGTCGAGTGATGCGGTTTTTGCAGCAGTAGAGACCGATACCGCTGAGCAGGCTGTAACTGAGCAGGCCGATCCAGCCCACCGCGCTGGCCGGCCATAGCCCGACCAGCGGCGCCAGCCACACCAGCGGCAGGTTCAGCGCCAGCCGCAGCAACTCCAGCTTCAACGCCTGCGGGCGATTCTCCAGGGCCACGCCCAGCACAAACAACCCCAGCGCCACCGCCCCCCAGCCCAACACCAGGGCCGCGGTCGGCAAGCTTCGCTCCAGATTCATCAGGTAGCTGCCCAGCGCGATATACAGGCAAAACTGCAGCGCGATATACACCTGCTGTCGTCCGTCCAGCGGCACCTCGAATTTGCGGAACTGACTCAGGTCCGGCTTGTTCATCGGGTACTTCGCCGCCACATCCGCCGGCCGCCAACCGGTGCGCATGAACCAGATTCGCAGCTTGTCCCACCAGCGTTCGGCGCGACTTGCATCGGCCCATAACTGCGCATAGAACTGCACATTCGCCCACAACGGATTCCAGCTCGCCAACGGTGTGGTCACGCCGAAAATCACCGGTTCGTTGTCGTCCTCTTCCTGGAACGAACCAAACAGCCGGTCCCAGACAATGAACACCCCACCGTAGTTGCGATCCATGTAGAGCGCGTTCTGCGCATGGTGCGCCCGATGGTTGGAGGGCGTGACGAAGAACCATTCGAACCAGCCGAGCTTGGGAATGTGTTTGGTGTGAACCCAGAATTGGTACAGCAGATTCAGCGCCGCGACGCTGACGAACACCATTAGCGGCACGCCGAGCACCGCCATCGGCAGGTAGAAAATCCAGCTCAGCAGGAACCCGGTGCTGGTCTGGCGCAACGCCGTGGAGAGGTTGTAGTCCTCGCTTTGGTGGTGCACCGAATGCGCCGCCCAGAGGATGTTGCGCTCATGCCCCATGCGGTGCAGCCAGTAGTAGCAGAAGTCGTAAAGGACAAAGGCGAACACCCAGACCCAAACGCTCTCGACCGACAGCTCGAACAACGCCAGATGCTTCAGCGCAAACGCGTATGTCACCAGCCCCACACCTTTGGTCAGCAAGCCGGTGGTGGTCGACAGCACGCCGGTGCTGAGGCTGTTGATCGCATCGGCCAGGCGATAATGACTCACCCCGCGCCAACGGTCCGCCAGCAGCTCGACGGCAATCAACACAAAGAAAAACGGCACCGCATACAGAATGAAGTCCATGACGCGACCTGATCGCAAACGTGATGACTGATCCTAGGTGTAGCCGTGAAATAACCCTATGGCAACGAGTGACAAATTAGTGGACATTTAACGCCATGAATCTGGAGAAGAACCCATGAGCAAAAAAGTTGCAGTGATACTTTCCGGCTGTGGCGTGTATGACGGCGCCGAGATCCATGAAAGCGTGTTGACCCTGCTGCGCCTCGACCAACGCGGTGCACAGGTGCAATGTTTCGCCCCGGATATCGCGCAATTGCATGTGATCAACCACCTGACGGGCAAAGAAATGCCTGAGTCGCGCAATGTGCTGGTGGAGTCGGCGCGCATCGCCCGCGGGCAAGTGAAAGACCTGCGCGAGGCCAACGCCGAAGACTTCGATGCGCTGATCGTGCCCGGTGGTTTTGGCTCGGCGAAGAACCTGTCCAACTTCGCCATCGAAGGCGCTGGTTGCAGCATTCAGCCAGAAGTCCTGGCGCTGGCCGAAGCCTTTGCCGAAGCCGGCAAACCGGTTGGCCTGATCTGCATCTCGCCGGCGTTGGCGGCGAAAATCTACGGCCCGGGCGTGACCTGCACCATCGGCAACGACACCGACACTGCCGCCGCCGTGACCCGAATGGGCGCGACCCATGTCGATTGCGCCGTCGGCGAGTTCATTGAAGACAAGGCCCGCAAACTGGTCAGCACCCCGGCCTATATGCTGGCGCAATCAATCAGCGAGGCGGCTTCCGGGATCAACAAGCTGGTTGATCGGGTTCTAGAGCTGACGCATGAGAATAATGCGTAACACTGACTAATGTGGGAGCGAGCTTGCTCGCGATGGGGTCAGCACATTCAACATTGATATCGGCGGTCAGGCCGCTATCGCGAGCAAGCTCGCTCCCACAGGGCTCACCGCAAGACTCAAGACTTTCGGGATAGCCGGGTGATGATCCGGTCCAGTGCATTGGCGAACGCCTGCTTCTCGCGATCGCCAAACGGCGCCGGCCCGCCGCCCATCTGGCCCTGCTCACGCAGGTCGGTGAACAGGTTACGCACCGCCAGCCGATCGCCCATGTTCTGCGCATCGAACTCCTTGCCCCGCGGATCCAGCGCCGCAACGCCTTTCTTCACCAAGCGGTCGGCCAGCGGCACATCGCTGCAAATCACCAGCTCACCCGGTACTGCGTGCTCCACCAGGTAATCGTCGGCCGCATCCGGGCCGCTCGGCACCACGATCAGCTTCACCAGGGCCAGGCCCGGCTTGATCTGCGGCTGCCCGGCGACCATCACCACCTCGAATTGGCGCTTGAGGGCGAACTTCACCACCAGGTCCTTGGCTGCCCGAGGGCAGGCGTCGGCATCGATCCAGACACGCATTGCGTTACCTCTTCCAAAAAGCATCGTGAGCAGGTTATACGCAATCCTGTGGGAGCGAGCCTGCTCGCGATTGTGAGCGCAGCGAATGCGGCTAAGAAGCCTGCACCCGCTGCTTCTCCGCCAGCCGACTACGGCTGTACAGCACGATAATCGCCAGAATCGCCGCCGCCTGCGCACCCAGCGAATAAGCGTCAGCGTGAATCCCCAGCCAGTCGAAGTCAAAGAATGGCACCGGACGAGTGCCGAAGATCCCGGCCTCCTGCAAGGCCTTGACGCCATGCCCGGCGAACACCACCGACAACGCGCAGAGCAAACCGGCGTTGATCCCGAAGAACAGCGCCAGCGGCAGTTTCGCCGAACCGCGCAGGATCACCCAGGCCAGACCGATCAACAGCACCAGCGCCGTGGCGCCACCCGCCAATACCGCGTTATGCCCGGCCGGACCGGCTTGCAGCCACAGGGTTTCGTAGAACAGCACCACTTCGAACAGCTCGCGGTAGACCGAGAAAAACGCCAGCGCCGCAAAGCCGAAACGCCCGCCGCCGCTGACCAGGCTGCTCTTGATGTAATCCTGCCAGGCCGCCGCGTGGCGACGATCATGCATCCACACCCCGAGCCAGAGCACCATGACACTGGCGAACAGCGCGGTGCAGCCTTCCAGCAGCTCGCGCTGGGCACCGCTGACATCGATCACATACGCCGCCAGCGCCCAGGTCGCCAGACCCGCCACCAGCGCCAACCCCCAACCGATGTTAACGCTGCGAATCACCGACTGCTGACCGGTGTTGCGCAAGAACGCCAGCACGGCGGCCAGCACCAGAATCGCCTCCAACCCTTCGCGCAACAGAATCAGCAGGCCGGAGATATAGCTCAGCGACCAGCTCAGGCCATCGCTGCCCAGCAGATCCGCGGACTCCTTCAACTTGGTTTTGGCAAACGCCAGCCGTTGCTCGACTTGCTCGATCGGCAGCCCGTCCTGCAACGACTGACGGTAAGCCATCAGGGATTTTTCAGTGTCTTTGCGCACCACGGTGTTGACGTTGTCCAGCGAGCTTTCGACCAGTTCGAAGCCCTCCAGGTACGCCGCTACCGAGAGGTCATAAGCCTGCTCGCGTTCGCCGCCACGGTACGCGGCCAGGCTCTTGTCGAGGGTCGTGGCGGTGTAATCGAGCAACTGCGCCGGGCCGCGCTTGACCTGCGGCGGTTGGGCGCGCTGGGCGCGGAAACTGGCGGCTGCCTGAGGGCCTTCGGCCGCCAGCACTTCCACCGGGGTCTGTCGGGCGAGGTCGGCGAGGTTGAAGTTTTTTTCACTTTTAGCCGCAGCCGGATCGGCGCTGAACGCGGCGATGTAGGTCGCCAGATCCCAGCGCTGGCGCTCATCGAGTTGATCGGCGAAGGCCGGCATGTCCGTACCTTCGATGCCCTGCCCCAACGTGCTGTAGATCGCGTACAGGCTCAGGCGGTCGAGCCGCGTGGCATCACGCAGATTGGCCGGTGGCGGCGTCAGGCCAACACCTGCAGGACCATCACCGGCGCCAGCGGTGCCATGGCACACCGAGCAGTGCTGCGCGTACAACGGCGCACCACGCGTGGGATCCGGGGTAATGATCGGTGCCTGGCTGACTTCATAGGCCACCGCCAGTTTCGCGCCCAATTGCCGCGCCTGTCGGGCCACCTCCGCACCGTCCTGACGCTGGGTCACCGCGTTGCGCAGATGGCTCACGCCCTGCTCGAGCTCGGCGCGCTCGGGTTTGGCCGGCAGCGCGGCAATCAACCCCTGCAAGACGCCGAGAAACTCCAGCTGTTCACGGTATTCGCCATCATCGATGACCTGCCCCGCCTCCACAGTCGCCGGATAATCGGCACCAATGTAATCGAGTAAGTGCAGTGCCTGTGGTGCACCTTCCACCGTGTCGGCCAGCAGATTGAAACTGCACAGGGCAAACAAAGGGAGCACCAGCCAGGCCAGGAAACGGGACGGGGCAGTCATGAATGAATCTCAATTGATAATACGAAGTAACACATTGTTCACTCTCAATGCTTCCCACTCAAGCTTTGTCGTCCACTGTTTGAGTATTCGGACACCTCCTGGATGGTGGCATCCATAGAAAAAAATGAAATTAAAAAGCCATTACGTAGCCAGTATCCGCGTTTATAATGCCGCGCCCTCGTTATTGCGATCGGGCATTTAAGCTCCTCTTTTTATGAGGAATTGGCATGGAAAGTCATCTTCCCTGTCAATTGGTTCACCCAGCCCGACCAGCACGCTCGGCTGTTTAAGTTCAGGGAAGAAGTACCCATGGCATCCCGCGCCCTCACCTCGATCGCGCTCAGCGCAGTCACTTTGCTTGCCGGTTGTTCGGCCTTTCGCAGCTACGACACGGAACTGCAGCAAACCAACCAGCAGTTGGTCAGCGGTAACGTCGATGCCGCACTGACCCTGCTGGAAAAGAACAACACAGGCGAGAACAAGGACCTGCTCTATTACTTCGAGAAAGGTGAACTGCTGCGTGCCAAGGGCGACCTGACCGGCAGCCAGTCCGCGTGGAGAAGTGCGGACAAGGTCGTCGGCACCTGGGAAGAGTCGGTCAAGCTGGACACTGACAAGTACGTGGCCCAGTTCGGCAGCTTTCTGGTCAATGACAAGGTCCGCCGCTACGAAGGGTATGACTACGAAAAAGTCATGCTGACCACGCAAATGGCCTTGAACCTGCTGGCCGTGAACGATTTCGACGGTGCCCGTACCGAAATCAAGAAGACCCACGAACGTGAAGCGGTGATTGCCGAACTGCGCGACAAGGAATACCTCAAGCGCGAGGACGAGGCCGAGAAGCAAGGCGTCAAGACTCAGTACAAGGACTTGCAGGGTTACCCGGTGGCGAGTCTCGACGCGCCTGAAGTGGTCGGCCTGAAGAACAGCTATCAGAGCGCGTTCAGCCATTACCTGGCCGGTTTCGTCTACGAAGCCCTGGGCGAAAAAGACCTGGCCGCGCCGGGCTACCGCAAAGCCGCCGAACTGCGCCCCAACACGCCGTTGCTCGAACAAGCGCTGCTGAACCTGGACAAGCCGGCCGGCAAAAGCGAAGAAAGCGACATCCTGATCGTCGTGCAAAGCGGCCTGGCGCCGAGCCGTGACTCGATCCGCATTCCGTTGCCACTGTCGATCAGCAACAACATGGTGATTACCCCGCTGTCATTCCCGGTGATCAAGCCTGACACCTCGACCGTGACGTACGCACAGATCGGTGTCGACGGCCAGCAACAGAACCTGACCCTGCTCAACAGCACCACCGCCATGTCCCGTCGCGCACTGCGTGACGATATGCCCGGGATCATCCTGCGCACCACCGTCCGCACCGTGACTCGCGCCGTGGCGCAAAAGAAGATCAACGAGACCAATCCACTGGCCGGTCTGGCCCTGGGCATTTCCTCGGCGGTGATGGAAGGGGCGGATACCCGCACCTGGCGCACCCTGCCCGACAACACCCAGGTGGTGCGCCTGCGCCTGGCCAAAGGCGAGCACCAACTGAGCCTGCCAAACGCTCTGGGTGGTTCGCGAATCACGGTCAAGGTCGATCAGCGCTACCAGGTGATCAGCCTGCGTACGGTGGGCAATCAGGTGTTCGCCAGCGGCGTCGCCGCCCACGTGATCCCAAGCGCCACCCCGCAAGTCGTGGCCAGCGTCAAACAACCTTAAGCGGAGCTTCTCCATGCGTTTCAAACTGATTGCTGTCGCCGCCCTGGCTCTGCTGGCCGGTTGCGCCACCCCGCCGCCACCTGCGCCTGGCAGTGCCGCGAGCAAAGTCGTGGTGATGAACAAGTTCAACAACATCGCCATTGGCGCGATGCGGGTCGCCCGTGAAAACGGTTTCCTGACCGTCAAGGTTGCGCTGAACAACACCAGCCACACCAACATGACGATGTACTACCGCTTCGTCTGGCTGGGCGACGACGGCTTCCCGGTGGCCGATGAGGAAAGCTGGAAAACCCTGAACCTGTATGCCGCGCAGGCCACGTTCCTGCCAGCCATTGCGCCTGTGCCCAAGGCCACTGACTTCCGCCTTGAAGTCAAAACCCCTTAAGCCTTTCCCTATTTCGTGACAGAGAGACATTCCCATGTTTGCACGCTTTTCGTTCCTCGCCGTAGTCGCCCTTCTGGCCAGCGGTTGCGCCAACAACTCGCCTGTCCTGGGCGGGAAAAACATCGGTTACGGCGACAGCAAGGCTGTTGAGCTGGTGACCAACGAGTTCGGTTCCACTGACTTGCAGATGATCGCCGAGTCCATGACCCGTTCCCTGGCCCAGTCCGGCATCTTGCAGGGCCGTCCGGTCGTGCAGGTCTACGACGTGAAGAACAAGACCAGCGAATACATCGATACCCGCGAAATCACCACCAGCATCAAGACTCAGCTGATGAAGTCCGGCACTGCCCGCTTTGCCAGCGACAACACCGCGATGCAGAGCCAGGTCGACCAGCTCAAGCTGCAAAACCAGAGCGGCCTGTACAAGAAAGGCACCGTGGCCAAGACCGGCAACATGATCGCCGCCAAATACCGCCTTGAAGGTTCGATCAGCTCGATCGTCAAGCGCAGCAGCGACTACAAGGACGTTTTCTACAAGTTCAGCCTGCAACTGATCGACGTTGAAAGCGGCCTGGCCGAGTGGATGGACGAGAAAGAGATCCGCAAAACCACGGAGCGTTAAGCAATGCGTGCATGGATTGGCATCATGGCCCTGGCCTGTGCGTTTGGCGCGCAGGCGGCCCCGAAAATCGCGGTCACCGACCTCGCCTACCAGGAGCGGGTGGAGCAGTACATCCATACCGTCTCCGCTCAGAGCAACATGCAGGTGGGCATGTACCACGCCAGCGGCTCGTCGAGCTATAACGAGATCGAGGCCAGCAGCAGCTACATCGAGCAAGGCGAGCTTCGCAAGTTCACCGGCGACATCAAGGGCGAGATCCTCAAGTCCGGGATGTTCCAGCTGGTGCAAGGCGCGCCGCACACGG
This sequence comes from Pseudomonas sp. 05N36, assembly GCF_056397385.1. Lineage (NCBI taxonomy): Bacteria > Pseudomonadati > Pseudomonadota > Gammaproteobacteria > Pseudomonadales > Pseudomonadaceae > Pseudomonas > Pseudomonas sp. 05N36. The sequence goes on from NZ_JBFTNH010000005.1 coordinate 296,046, forward strand.
CCAACTCCAAGGAAGACGTCTTTGATGTGATCAAGCGGATCAAGGCCGGTAACTACAAGGGCGCCGACTATGTGCTGTTCGGCACCCTGTCGGATATCGACTTCACCCGCGACATCACCTCGCTGGCCAACACCGACAGCTACTCGGCGATTCTCGGCCTGAACCTGGTGGCGGACTTCAGCCTGATCAACACCCGGACGTTTGAAATCACCTCGGCGTTCACCGCCATGGGTGAAGGCCAGGACACCAAGCTGGTCAACGGCAACGACGTCAAAGTGTCGCTGAACCGCCCACGGGTGGTACGTGATGTGTCCAAGTCGCTGGGTGAGGACGTGGCCCGTCAGTTGGCCGAGCAACTCGGTCGCGGCGTTCAGCAACAGCTGGGGCAAGCACCGCTACGCAATAACCTGCCGCAGGATACGGCGCCGGTCATTCTGCGCTGAGTCACCCGCGCGAAAACGAAAAAGGCGACCACAAGAGGTCGCCTTTTTTGTGCCTTGCGGGTTTTAGACCGCGGCTCTGCGAATGGTCGCCAGCAGCCCGGCTGCGCCGATGAACAGTCCGGCAAACGTGCGGTTCATCCGTCGTTGTTGCTTGGGTGTGCGCAGCAGTCGCAGCACCTTGGAGGCGAGGCCGGTGTAGCCGGCCATCACGATCAGGTCGACGCAGATCATCGTTACGCCAAGGATCAGGTACTGCGCCACCAGCGGCGCGTGCGGGTCGATGAACTGCGGCAGCACCGCCAGCATGAACACCAGTGCCTTGGGGTTGCTGACATTCACCAGGAACCCGCGAAAGACCAGCGCCAGCGGTTTGCCGATCGGCCGAATGGCCGCGTCATCGCTCATGTTGCTGGGCAGTGCGCGCCATTGCTTGACCGCCAGATACACCAGATACGCCACGCCAAACCATTTGATCGCGTAGAAGGCCGTGGCCGACGTGGCGAGGATTGCGCCCACACCGGCGGCGACAATCGCAATCTGCATCGCCAGTCCCAGTTGCAGGCCAATGGCGTTCCAGTAGCCGCGCCAGAAACCGTATTGCAAACCGCAGGACATCGACGCAATTGCACCGGCGCCCGGGGAAAGACTGATCACCCAACAGGCGGCAAAAAACGCCAGCCATGTCTCAAGCACCATCGCACACCTCGTCTCAGACTCGTTATAGACGTCTAAGCTAATGCGCTGGCCTGTGAATGACTACCGATTTTTTGCAGAAAAACGGCACTGCCGACCAGCGTTGGCGGCAGCCCGGCCTTCTTTCGAAGCCGCCCGACAACTCTTGGCCGCCGCGCCAGCGTCATAACCGAACGCTGGCAGGCCGCTAATCAGGACAGCGCTTCCAGCTCCGCCTGCATGCTTTCGAGCAGTTCCAGGGCTTCCATCCAGGTTTCTTCAAGCTCGGCTTCGCGAACCTTCAGCTTGGCCTGTTCGGCCAGCAGATCACGCAATTCGTCCTTGCGGGCAGCTTCGTAGACGGCGCTGTCGCCGAGGCTGGTTTCGATCTTCGCCAGCCTCTCGTGCAACTTGCCCAACTCGGCTTCGAGCTTGTCGGCCTCGCGCTTGTGCGGCGCCAGTTGCTGACGCAACGCAGCAGCAGCCTGACGCTGGGCTTTCTTGTCGGTCTTGTCCGGATTGACCGGCGAGTTATTCACCGGCGCATTGCGCTGGCGATAATCGACCAGCCAACGGGCGTAGTCTTCCAGATCGCCGTCGAATTCTTCGACTTTGCCATCGGCCACCAGGAAGAAGTTATCGGTGGTGCTTTTAAGCAGATGACGATCGTGGGAGACCACCAGCACTGCGCCACTGAATTCCTGCAGGGCCATGGTCAGCGCCAGGCGCATTTCCAGGTCCAGGTGGTTGGTCGGTTCGTCGAGCAGCAACAGGTTCGGCCGGCCCCAGGCAATCAACGCCAGTGCCAGACGGGCCTTTTCACCACCGGAGAAATTCAGCACCGGCTCGTCGATCCGTGCACCGCGGAAGTCGAAACCGCCGAGGAAATCGCGCAGGGTCTGCTCGCGCTCGGTCGGCGCCAGACGCTGCAAGTGCAGCAGCGGGCTGGCTTTGGAATCCAGCGAATCCAATTGGTGCTGGGCAAAGTAGCCGACCACGGTGTTTTCACCACGGGTCAACCGGCCGGACAACGGCTCGAGTTCACCGGCAAGGTTTTTGATCAGCGTCGATTTACCGGCACCGTTGGGGCCGAGCAAACCGATCCGTGCGCCAGGAGTCAGTTGCAGCTTGACCTTCTCCAGCACGGCTCGCTCGCCATAACCCAGACGGGCGTCGGAGAGGTCGATCAACGGGCTGGAGATCTTCACCGACTCGCGGAAGACGAAGTCGAACGGCGAATCGACGTGGGCGGCGGACAACTCTTCCATCCGCTCCAGCGCCTTGATCCGGCTCTGGGCCTGACGGGCCTTGGTGGCCTGGGCCTTGAAGCGGGCGATGTAGCTTTCCATGTGCGCGCGTTGCGCCTGTTGCTTCTCGTAGGCCTGTTGTTGCTGGGCCAGACGTTCGGCACGGGCACGCTCAAACGCCGAGTAGCCACCGCGATAGAGGGTAATCTTGCGCTGGTCGACGTGAGCCACGTGATCGACCACGGCGTCGAGGAAATCGCGGTCGTGGGAAATCAGCAGCAAGGTGCCGGGGTAGCTCTTGAGCCACTCTTCCAGCCAGATAATGGCGTCGAGGTCCAAGTGGTTGGTCGGTTCGTCGAGCAGCAACAGGTCCGACGGGCACATCAGCGCCTGCGCCAGGTTCAGACGCATCCGCCAGCCACCGGAGAAGTCTCCGACCTGACGATCCATCTGCTCGTTGGTGAACCCCAGGCCCGCGAGCAACTTGCGCGCCCGGGCGTCAGCGGTGTACCCGTCGGCGCTGTCGAGTTCGGCGTGCAGACGCGCCTGTGCGGCGCCGTCATGGGCGGCTTCGGCGGCGGCGAGGTCACGTTGCACCTCACGCAGGCGCAAGTCGCCATCGAGCACGTAGTCGACCGCCAGGCGCTCGAGCGTGTCGACCTCCTGACGCATGTGGGCGATACGCCAATCGGCCGGCAGGAAGCAGTCGCCCGAGTCCGGGTGAAGTTCACCCCGCAACAAGGCAAACAGGCTGGATTTGCCGGCGCCGTTGGCACCGATCAGGCCGGCTTTGTGACCGGCGTGCAGGGTCAGCTCGGCGTCTTCTAGCAGACGTTGCGGGCCACGTTGTAAAGTCAGGTTCTGAAGTCGAATCATAATGGCGGCGGAGTCTACCAGCTTCGCTCGCAACTGGCGCGAGTAGCACTATGTCCTCTGACCTGTGGAGCTTTTCCCTGACCCTCTACACCCGACCGGGTGTTGAGGACGCCTGCCTGAAGCTGCAAGCAGCCGGCGCCGATGTTTGCCTGTTGTTGTGCGCCGCCTGGCTCGGACAGCGCGGTGTGAGATGCAACGCGCAACGCCTGCAACAGCTCCAGCACCTGGCCGGACCGTGGCATACGGAAGTCGTGCAACCGCTTCGACAACTGCGTACGCAATGGAAAGCCGCTGCCCTCGACGACGAGGAACTGAACACGTTACGCACGCAAGTCAAAGCGCTGGAGCTGGAAGCCGAACGGCAACTGTTGTCACGTCTGGAAAATGCGGCGCAAGCATGGCCGCAGGGCCAAGCCAAAGACCTGGCCGTGTGGCTGGAAGGATTGGCGGCGAGCGCCGCCAACCTGAACCGCGACGCGCTGAATCAGCTGCGCGTCGCGGTGACCGGCTCTTAGGAAGCGCTGGTCGGGGTGTTGGTAGTGCTTGCAGCCGCTGCCGGTGCAGGCGAAACGGCTGGCGTGCTCGCGGATGGAGCAGGTGAAGCCGCCGGTGCAGGCGTCGCAGGCTTGGCAGCCACGGGGGCGGTTGCCGGCTTGGCGGCGGCTGGTTTAGCGGCAGCAGGTTTGGCCACGACTGGCTTTTTCACCGCCGGCTTGGCTGCTGGTTTGGCAGCAGATGTTGCAGGCTTGGCAGCAGCCGGTTTGGCAGCGCTGGACGTTGCTGGCTTGGCAGCAACGGCGGGTTTAGCTGCGGGCTTGGCCGGCGCTTTGGCAGCTGCGGGTTTGGCCGCTGGCTTGGCGGCAGGTTTTGCAGCAACCGGTTTAGCAGCTGGCTTGGCAGCCGGTTTCACCGCAGCGGTTTTTGCAGCTGGTTTGGCAGCCGGTTTCGCAGCAGCAGTTTTTGCAGCTGGCTTCGCGGCGGCAGTTTTCGCTACTGCAGGTTTGGCGGCGGCAGTTTTAGCAGCTGGTTTGGCTGCTGGTTTAGCGGCAGCTGGTTTGGCAGCGGTCGGCTTGGCAGCCGGTTTGGCAGCACTGGCAGCGACTGGTTTTTTCGCGGCAGGTTTGGCGGCGGCTTTCGCTGGAGCCTTGGCCGGTGCTTTTGCAGCTGCCGGTTTGGCAGCCGGTTTTTTCGCGGCGCCAGCAGCGGCGGCTGGCTTGGCCGAACGCAGGGTCAGCGTTTTGCCGACGGCCTCTTTCACGCGACCAATACCCTGGGCCAGTTTCAGGCTTTCCTGGGCATCGCGCTTGAGTTGCAGAATGTAGCTGCGAGTCTCGGACTGACGCTCCTTGAGCGCGTCCAGCAGGTCTTCAAGTTCTTGAACCGCATCTTTGGCCTTGGCTTGTGCCTTGGCTTTGCCGGCCGCCGCAGCGTCCTGCAATTTGGTGCGAGATTTGTGCAATTTTTCCTGTGCTTTTCCGCGCTGCTTTTCCAGTTTGGCGAGCAGTTTTTCAGCATCAGCCAAGGCTTGGGAACAAGCGTTTTCCAAATGCTCGAGCAAGCTGCCCGAGAGCTGATGGAGTAAGTGCAACGGAGTATTTACAGGCTTCTTATTGGCCGACATGGTTTACCTCCTGGCTGACGTGAGTGCGGCTCATACTAGACCTCTGCTGCTACCGCCGCTAGGGCATGTTGACAGTATCGAGTGCCGGGCGTTGCAGCGATTTGAAAATGTTCTGCGCACACTTAAAAGCAGTTCACCGGTCACGGCATTCTCACTGGCATAATCCCCCCCATCTCAGGCTGGAGAGTGCCCATGTCGCGTTACCTTTTTTTACCCTTGTGCGTGTTTTTTTCAATGGCTCAAGCCGCAGAAAAAACCACCGAAACCGACGCCCATGATCTCGCCTACAGCCTCGGTGCCAGTCTGGGTGAACGGCTGCGCCTGGAGGCTCCCGATCTGCAAATCCAGGCACTGGTGGAGGGATTGCAACAAGCCTATCAAGGCAAGCCACTGGCGCTGAAAGATCAGCAAATCGAGCAAATACTCGCCGAGCACGAAGCGCAAATGGCCGAGCAGCCTGCCGTACCGCAAAGCGAAGTTGCCTTGGACAAGGAGCAACGTTTCCTCACGGCCGAGAAAGCAAAACCCGGAGTTCGCGAACTGGCGGATGGCATCCTGCTGACCGAACTGGTCGCGGGCAACGGCGCCAAGGCCGGGCCCAATGGCAAGGTGCAGGTTCGCTACATTGGCAAGCTGCCCGACGGCACGGTGTTCGATCAGAACAGCCAGGCACAATGGTTCAGCCTCGACAGCGTGATCAGTGGCTGGCGCAGTGCATTGCAACAGATGCCGGTGGGTGCGAAATGGCGCTTGGTGATTCCATCCGCGCAAGCCTACGGTGCCGATGGCGCGGGGGACCTGATTGCACCGTTCACGCCTCTGGTATTTGAAATAGAACTGCTTGGCGCGACGGGCTGAGCAGGCGCCCAAACGAAAAACGGTGCGCAGTGCGCACCGTTTCAGAGATCGTTTATATCGAGGAGAAACTCAGGCTTGCTCTGGAGCTTCTGCCTTGTGGGCCGTGTGCAGCACTTCGATCAGGCAATCTTCCAGTTCGAAGCGCTCGTGCAACAGACCACCAAGCTCCTGGAATTTCTCGGCAACGCACTTGCCTTCATCGCAGAGATCGTTGAACGCCAGCAGCTTCTCGGTGATCACGTCGATGCGCGGGTAAATGGTTTCAGCCAATTCAAGCCCGCGTGTATCACCGAACGCCTTGGCTTCGCCCGTCAGTTGTTCGTAGATTTCGAAGTGACCGGCAGAGACGTAATCGACCAGGACACCACAGAACTCCTGCAACGGCTTGCGGTTTTCGCCCAGAGTCTCGGGCTTGGCGCCGAGAGCATCATAGGCCCGAACCAGTTCGTGACGCTCCTGCAACCAACGATCGATCAGCAGATGCACTCCACCCCAGCGTTCCTGAGCATTCTGACAACTTTCGAGCATGGTGATCTCTCTTCCCTTATGGGTAATGCCGCCCGCACTCGCCGCAAGACTTGAAATCAAGGTTTGGCCAGGCAGAGCACCATCGAGCAACAATTCCAATGATACGTGCGGGCCAGATTATGCCCGCACGCCAACAGCTTCAAGGTACGCAGGAGATAAAGTTCATACAAGTGTTTAATCACCCACCCTGCCCCGGTGCGACGACCCGTCGCTGGGTGGTCGCTGATATGCATACCAGACCAGCCGCACCATCTGATAAGCCCCGAGAATCGTCACTCCGACAAAAAACAACAGACTCCATTCGGGAATACTCAGGTCGAACAGCGTCCAGGAAATTTCCGCGCAGTCAGCCGCTCCGCTGAATACCCGCTCAACAACACACTGCCAGGGCATGTTGGTGAACAGGCCTTCCAGACCGGGAGAACATCCCGACACGTGTTGAACCGAATCGCTTTGCAATACCACCTGGCGCCACGCTGTCACCATTCCCGCCAGGCTGCAGAACAGACCGAGCAGCCAATAAAGTAAACAGCCCAGACGCTTGGGCCCGTGCAGCGCGGCAATCAGGCAGGCCATCGTGAACAGGGCCAGAAAAAGCCGCTGTAACAGGCACAGTCCGCACGGTTTGAGCCCGATAGAGAATTCCAGATAGTACGAAGCGCCCAAGGCCAGGGCGCCCGCTATGAAAGCCATGAAAAACAAGGAACGTGTGCAGGCCAAAGACATGGCTTATCCGTAACAGAAGAGACAGGCAGTTACGGTAGAGGAAAGCCCTCTGGCCTTTCAAGGCAAGGCAGTGCGGAGACTTCACCAAAGATGTAGGGAATTCCCGACAGAAGAGACAGGACCAAATGTAGTCCCTTGTAAGACGCTGCCTATACCCGGCATGACGAGGAAGAATTTTACGGTATTCAAACGCCGGGGCGCCCGTTCGGGCGACCCGGTCGTCCAGCACCTTACGCGCGGGCAGGCACCGGCAAAGGCGAGGCCAGCAGGCGCTTGCCCAGCAGCCCCAGGCCTTCCTGGAAGAGCTGATTGCTGCGCTCGGTGTCACCCAACTGAGCCAGCAGACGTGCGAGCTCGGCACAGGCCTCGGGGTTGCGCTGAACCCGCAGGCTGCTTTCCAGATAGTCCCGCGCCTTGCCCCACAGGCTGCTTTGCAAACACAACCGTCCCAGGGTCAGCAGCAAGCTTGGGTCGCCAGGATGGTCCTTCAACCAACCCTCGGCCGCGTGCAGTTGCCGCGCCGGGTCGCTGCCGCGCAGCAAGCCGTACAGCCGCGCCAGATGGCTGTCATATTTACGCTTGAGCGCTCCGCGCAAAACCTCTTCTGCCTCGACCTCAGCCCCCAGTTGCCGCAACTGTTCGGCATAGGCAAGCACCAGTTGCGGTTCTTGGCGCTGAGCGGACGTCAGCTGTTGCCAGGCGCGATTGAGTGCCTGCAATCCAACCGCACCGTCTTCCTCCCGGCGAGCTGCCAGGGTGAGGTTTTCACCCCAGGCACGACGCTCCAGCTCTGCCAGCTCGCTGGCCGGCAGAACCTTGTCCTTGCGCAATTCCGGTAACAGGCGAATGACCGCCGACCAGTCGCCACGCTGTTGATGCAAACGTTGCAACTGACGCAACACCTGAACGCTGTGCGGATGACGCTCGTGCATGGCCTGAAGAGTTGTCAGCGCACCGTCGGTATCGCCACGATCGGTTTGCAACTGCGCGTGACTCAAGGCAATCGCCAACTCGGCCTGAGGCTGACGCTCCAGCGCACGCTCCAGCAAGCTGTCGCTTTCGTCATAGTGCCCCTGCTCGTTCGCCGCTCGTGCAGCCCCCAGGTAGTAGAGCAGCGGCTGGCGTTCGGCTTCAGCGGCGCGAGACAAATGACGCTGGGCGCTGGCCCAACGGCCTTCAGCCAGGTCCAGCTGACCATGCTCGATCGCCACTTGCACACGACGACTGCGATTGCGGTTCGACCAAGGGTTGACCACACCGCTGGACGTGGCCACCAACTCGATCAGCATCTTGATGCCCCATAGCACCAGCCAGATCACCGCCACCAGTGCCAGCGTCGCCCACAGGCTCGATTCGTAGCGGAAGGTCTTGTAGGCGATCAGCACGTAACCCGAGTGCTGGGCGATGGCCAGCCCCAACCCACCGGCAGCGGCGATGAGCAAAAACACAATCACATAAAGTCGCTTCATGGGCTGGTCACCGGCGTAGTGCTCGCGGCAGGTTTCACCGAGTCCTCGGCACTGACGTTACGCCGCTCCAGGTACGCCTGCACCGTGCTCAGGGTGGTTGCCAGGTCAGGCGTGATGACCGTTACCGGTTGCTTGCTCAACACGGCAACCTGCTCAAGCATCACTTTGCTTTGCGGGTTGTCCTGATTGAAGCTGCCCTTGAGCACATCCCGCGCTTCCGTCAGCGCCTGGGTATACACCGGCGCCTGGCCGTTGAGCGCAGCCCACTGCGCTTGCTCAAGCGCCAGGCTCAGCGCCAGACGGACCTGGGTCAGGCTTTGCCCGGCGAGCAATGGACGAATGTTTTTATCGGCGTTGAAATCGATGCGAATGTAGCGCGAAATCTGGTCCCACCATTGCGCCCAGCGACTGGCGCCATCGCCATCGGAGGTCAGGGCCGAGAGCGAATCGCGCTCATGAAACTCCGGGGCAAGTTCGCTGAGTTCAGCCACCTGATCACGCAAGGCTCCCAGTTGCAGGAACAATCCGGTGCGATCCGGTTGCTCGGTACTGCGCAGCGCAGCAAGACTTTTCGCAATCTGCTCGCGGGCGGCGAAAGAGCCCGGATCATTCTGCTCGCGAAGGATTTCATCGGCACCTTGCACCAGAGCCTGAGCGCTACTGATGTCCTGCAAGGCAGACAGACGCAAGCTGGCCAGACGCAGCAGGTGCTCGGCCTCGGCCAAACGCCAGTCCTTGCGGCTGGCGCCCAGAACCGTTTCCAGACGCTGATTCAAGCGTTGCTGGTCGCCCTGCAACTGGACAACCAGGCGTCGTCGGTCTTCCAGTTCATTGGCTGGCGGTAATTGCTCAAGTCGGGCTGTCAGGCGCTGCTCATTGAGCTTGAAGCTTTGTGCCTGATCGTTCAGGGCCTGCAATTGCCCCAGCTGTTGCTGATTGTTGGCTTGCAGGCTACGCACCTGCCAGATCCCCCAACCGCCAGCGGCAACCCCCGCGGCACCCAGCAACATTGCCAGGATCACCAGCCCGTTGCCACGACGCGGCTCAGGGCTCTTTACAGTTTCAACCGACGCATCGAGCGCTGGCTGGACGTTATCTTTTGGCAAGGCTGTTTCGCTCACGTATCCATCCTTTGCATTAGAGAACGGGCCGGGTTTCCCGCAACGCCGTTAGCAAAGCCGCGGCACTGGCGCCACGACAATCCACAACTGTTTGGGCGCCGGCGGCCAGCGCCATCTCGGCTACCCGAGGGCTTGGAACAAACAAAGGCAACCGCGCCAACTCAGGCCAGGCACTGCCCGCCAATTGGCGCAGGTGCTCAAATCCCTGCCCACTGCTGACCACTACGCCGTTCAAGCGTTCCGCGTAAATCCGCTCAGGCAATGCCCCCTCGGCATACCGCGGCAAGCCGCGACGGTACAACTCCAGATAATCGACACTAGCACCTTGCTCGCGCAAACGCTCCGCGAGCAGCTCACGTCCACCCTCTCCGCGCATGATCAGCACACGGGCATCGGGCCGGGCGATAGCCTCGCGCAACGGCGTCAGCTCAAGCAACGCTTCGCTGTCATCGCCTTCCACCGGAAAGCTCGCGTCCAACCCATGATCCTTGAGGATCTGCGCAGTCGCCGCCCCCACGCTGAACCATTTCAAGCGCAGTGATTGCGAGCAGTACCGATCAAGCAGATCCACACCGATTCGGGCGGCCGGCTTACTGACCACGATGACCGCACAATAGCGATCCATACCCTGGATCACCTGGCGCATTGTCTCAGAGACAGGAATCGGCTCTATCTCCAAAAGCGGCAAGCTGCTGCTGAAAATCCCCTTTTCGGCAAGAATATCGGTCAGCATCGCCGAATCATCCGCGGGACGCGTCAACAGCAGGCGCCACCCCGTCACTCGTGACCTGCCTCGCCATAGACCGACTTCAGAATATCGTTGGCGCCCTGGCCAAGAAGGTCTTCGGCAACTCGTACACCCAAGGCTGCGGCATCGCTGCGTGGCGCACGACCCTCGGCACGGAGCAACAGCCCCCCCTTCGGATCGCCCACCAGGCCGCGCAGCCAGATCTGCTCGCCTTCAAGCACCGCATAGCACGCGATCGGCACCTGACAGCCACCGTTCAAATGCTTGTTCAGCGCACGCTCGGCAGTGACCCGCGTGGCGGTGTCCTGATGATGCAGAGGGGCAAGCAAGGCATGAATGTCGTTGTCGGCGCTGCGGCATTCGATACCGACTGCACCTTGGCCTCCTGCTGGAAGACTGTCATCGACACTGATCGATGAGCTGATGCGATCTTCAAAGCCCAGGCGAATCAAACCGGCTGCTGCAAGGATGATTGCGTCGTACTCACCGGCGTCGAGCTTGGCCAGCCGAGTGTTGACGTTGCCGCGCAGAAAGCGGATTTGCAGGTCCGGGCGACGGGTCAGCAGTTGTGCCTGGCGACGCAGGCTGGAGGTGCCGACCACGCTGCCCTGAGGCAACTCGTCGAGGCTTGCATAGGTGTTGGAAACAAAGGCGTCACGCGGGTCTTCGCGTTCGCAGATGCAAAACAGACCGAGGCCTTCGGGGAAGTCCATCGGCACGTCTTTCATAGAGTGCACGGCAATGTCGGCTTCGTTTTCGAGCAGCGCGGTTTCCAGCTCTTTGACGAACAGGCCCTTGCCGCCGATTTTCGACAGCGGCGAATCGAGCAGCTTGTCGCCGCGACTGACCATAGGCACCAGCGTCACGACCAGGCCCGGGTGGGCTTGCTCCAGACGAGCTTTGACGTATTCGGCCTGCCACAAGGCCAAGGCACTTTTGCGGGTAGCGATGCGGATTTCGCGAGGGGACATGGATCAATCCGTACTGAATAGATACAGCGGATAATAACAGCTCAGGCAAATCCGCTTTGACTTGTATCAGAAACAGCGCAGCCTCCCTGCCTCACCTGTCCGGTAAAGGAGAGTGAAATCCGTGCGCGAACAGCGGACTAAAGCTGTTGCATCATCTTGCGCACACCCGCGACATGACGTCGGCTAACAATCAGCGCATCACCGTTGAGGCCTTTGAGAAAAAGCTGGAAATGCCCGAGTGGCGTGCGTTGCAGCCGTTCGATACGTTCGCGGGCCACCAGTGCATTGCGGTGAATACGTACGAACCGGTCGCCAAATTCGTCTTCAAGGGCTTTCAATGGCTCGTCCAGCAGAACCTCGCCACCTTCGTGGCGCAAGGTCACATATTTGTGGTCGGCGATGAAATAGACCACTTGAGCCAACGGGATCAGCTCGATGCCTTTGCGGGTTCGCGCACTGATATGGCTGCGTGGGCCACTGCCGGTTTCTGCCGCCGGCCGAGTCAGCGCCGCGAGCTGGACGCGGTTCGGGCGCTCGGCTTTTTTCAGGGCGTCGAGCAACTGCTCCGACCGCACCGGTTTCGCCAGGTAGCCCACCGCGCTGGCCTGCAGGGCGTCCAGGGCAAATTCATCCTGGGCCGTACAAAACACCACCGCCGGTGGCGTCTCGCGTTCGCACAACCTTGCGGCGACTTGCAAGCCGTCGAGGCCAGGCATGCGGATGTCGAGCAGCACGATATCGGGCTTCAGGCTGTCGATCAGGGTCAATGCCTCATCGCCATTGGTGGCGCTGGGCTCCAGGACACTGTAACCCTCGAGTTCGCCGACCATACGGCTCAGGCGCTCGCGGGCTTGGGGTTCGTCATCAACGATCAGGACATTCATATTGCGCTGGATTCCTGCGTGAGTCTCGCACAAGGATAGCGTAGACAGGTGAAGTGACATCCGTCACCGCGATCCACGCTAAGACTAGCGCGAGCGCCAAAAAGTGCCGTACGTCGGGTTGCAATATTTATCGGTGCCTGCGCAGTTCCATTCGAAGCCAGCCGCGACGTGGCGTCACCGTAGGGATTGCTGCTACACAATATGAACACCCCTCTTCTCTTATAGCCGGCTTCGACACTGACGTCGCACGCTTCGAGGAGACTCAGCACACGATCGACAATTGCGCTGACCCTCACGTCCAACTGTAGACGCTTGCCGCGATGACAGGGCCCATTTGACAAATATCGTTGCGTAAACGCGGCAGCGACTCGATTGAGTATGGCCGGTCAAATAAGAAAAAAACGTAGCTACCAGTGTCACCGACAGGATTGGCAACCCTGTTATTATCCACCGCAGGTTTTAACGCCATTTTCCTTCAGCCGATCACGAGCGAATTCATGAGCACTGACAAGACCAATCAGTCCTGGGGCGGCCGCTTCAGTGAACCCGTCGACGCCTTCGTCGCCCGCTTCACCGCCTCCGTCACTTTCGACCAGCGCCTCTATCGTCACGACATCATGGGCTCCGTCGCCCACGCCACCATGCTCGCCAAGGTCGGCGTGCTGACCGATGCCGAGCGCGACAGCATCATCGACGGCCTGAAGACCATCCAGAGCGAAATCGAGGCCGGCACCTTCGACTGGCGCATCGACCTTGAAGATGTGCACATGAACATCGAGGCGCGCCTGACCGACCGCATCGGCGTCACCGGCAAGAAGCTGCACACCGGCCGCAGCCGCAACGACCAGGTGGCGACCGATATCCGCCTGTGGCTACGTGACGAGATCGACCTGATCCTGAGCGAAATCACCCGCCTGCAAAAAGGCCTGCTGGAACAGGCAGAGCGCGAATCCGGCACCATCATGCCCGGCTTCACCCACCTGCAAACCGCACAGCCCGTGACCTTCGGTCATCACATGCTGGCCTGGTTCGAAATGCTCAGCCGCGACTACGAGCGTCTGGTCGATTGCCGCAAGCGCACCAACCGCATGCCGCTCGGCAGCGCCGCGCTGGCCGGCACCACCTACCCGATCGACCGCGAGCTGACGGCCCAATTGCTGGGCTTCGACGCTGTTGGCGGCAACTCGCTGGACAACGTCTCGGATCGTGACTTCGCCATCGAGTTCTGCTCGGCTGCAAGCATCGCGATGATGCACCTGTCGCGCTTCTCCGAAGAGCTGGTGCTATGGACCAGCGCACAATTCCAGTTCATCGATCTGCCTGATCGCTTCTGCACCGGCAGCTCGATCATGCCGCAAAAGAAAAACCCTGACGTCCCGGAACTGGTGCGCGGTAAAAGCGGCCGGGTGTTCGGCGCGCTGATGGGCCTGCTGACGTTGATGAAAGGCCAGCCATTGGCCTACAACAAGGACAACCAGGAAGATAAAGAGCCGCTGTTCGACGCCGCCGACACCTTGCGCGACTCACTGCGGGCCTTTGCCGACATGATCCCGGCGATCAAGCCAAAGCACGCCATCATGCGTGAAGCGGCACTGCGCGGCTTCTCCACGGCCACCGACCTGGCGGATTATCTGGTGCGCCGCGGCCTGCCGTTCCGTGACTGTCACGAAATCGTCGGTCACGCGGTGAAGTACGGCGTGGAAACCGGCAAGGATCTGGCAGAGATGAGCCTGGAAGAACTGCGCAAGTTCAGCGACCAGATCGAACAGGACGTGTTTGCCGTCCTGACGCTGGAAGGCTCGGTGAATGCCCGTAACCACATCGGCGGCACTGCGCCGGCGCAGGTGAAGGCCGCCGTGGTTCGCGGCCAGGCGCTGCTGGCCAGCCGCTAAACCGCTAAAAGCATCGCGAGCAGGCTCGCTCCCACAGGTTCAGCGTGATCCTTGTGGGAGCGAGCCTGCTCGCGATGACTGACTTCAGATCACTACAAGACTTACTTCCTGGAAGCGATCATCGCCAAAAACCCTGGCATCGCCGCTTCCTTGTCTGCCGCGATGCGCTTGGCATGCGGTGTCTGCTCCAATTGCTCAAGCAATGCCCTGGCGGCTGGCAACTCGGCCAGCAAATCCAGATCGAAGAGCTTTTTGCCAACCGCGCAGGCGATGCTGACGCTGTACAGGAAGTACAGGTCCGCCACGCTCAGGGTTGCGCCCGCGACGTACGGCGCGAACTTGCCGTGACGCCCCAGTGACGCAATCCCCAGCAGCAGCTCGGCCTTGGCTTTTTCCTTGATCGCTTCCGGCACCGGCATGCCGAAAAAGGCCTCAGGGAAACAGGCGCGAGCCGGTAGTTCGATGTACAGCTCGATTTCCTTGGCCAGCGCCAGAACCTGAGCCCGCTCGAACGGTGTTTTGGGCAGAAGCGCAGGACCCGATTGCGTGTCTTCGAGGTACTGGAGAATCACACTGGTCTCGTTGACGAACCCTTGTTCGACACCCAACACCGGAACCTTGCCACGCGGGCTGATGGCCAGCGCCTCAGGGCTTTGCCCGGCGTAAAACGCTACTTCCTCAAAGGGCAGGCCCTTTTCCAGCAACGCATGTTTGACCATGTTGTAGTAGTTGCTGACGGAAAATCCATAAAGCTTGAGCATCACATAGCCTCCAGGCCGTGCAGGGGGTTGGCAGCGACTGTTATAGAACGTCGGGAGCACTCTTGCCAGCAGCATCACACGGCTGAATGCAGGTAAACTGGCGACCTTTCCTTTTGGAGCCTGCCATGAGCGAGCCTAGCGATATCGACAACGACGAAGAAGAATTCGCCGAAACCACCCTGATCGAAGCCATCGAAAACCAGATCGAAAGCGACAACCCGCCAGCAGCCGAGGCGACGTTCAACAAACTGACCCTGGTCGGTTACGAGCGTGAAGAAATTCTGAACCTGATGGCCCACGTTCTGGCCGTTRAAATCGACGCACTCCTCGAAGAAGACCGCGCGTTCAATACCGAATGGTATGAAGCCGCGTTGCGCGCACTGCCAGAGTTGCCGCCAGAAAAGAAATAACCTCTATCGCGCGGGCACGGCTCTCATTGTGGCGAGGGAGCTGCGCCTGCAAGCTCGTTCAACTGCCTGCAACGAAAAGCTCTAAGGCAACACTGGACAGCTCGCCCGAGTGCGTTCACCTTAGGGGCGCTGTCGTCTATTCCTAGAAAGTCTGGAGTCCTTATGTCGCTTACCCCTGAGCTGGTTGCCGAACTGGAAATCCTTGCACTCTTCAACCTGGACAGTTCCCAGGAAGGTTTGAAAATTCATCAGACCGCTGCCCCGAAAGCCATTGCCGCCGCACAACGCCTGTTCGACAAAGAGTTGATCACCCAGCCCGATGGCGGTTATCTGACCAGCCTGGGCCGTGATGCCGCACAGAATATTCAGACCGTTCTGACCATTCTGTCTGTCCAAGAAACCGCATAATCGCTGCCGTATCGCCCACGGGAACCCCTGCTACGGGATTTCCGCGGGCAGACTGTCGCTCATCGATAGAAATTTGACGCCAGAAACCAAAATTCAGCTTAAAAGTCCCGAGCATCAGGCTGTAAACTGCCCATCGCCCTGAGACCTTCCCACGTTCGAGCACTGCGAGCCGGTTTGAGCTGACATGACCCGCACCCATGAAATCCGCCCTGATCTGGACGAAGGAATCGATCGCAAGGTTCTCAGCCAGTTGCGTGCGCGCTTTCTGAAGCTCAATGACGGCCGGCTGGCCCGTGCCATGGAAGGGTTGTCACCCCGCCAGCAAGGGGTTTTGACCCTGCTGCCGCTGTTCTTCCACGTCAATCACCCGCTGTTGCCAGGTTACGTCTCGGGCAGCACACCGGCCGGGCTGTCGAATTTCGAACCTGACGCCACGGCGCTCGCCGAAGCGCAACGCCTGACCCGCTCCTTCTCCTACAAGCCCCGCCACGGCAATCCGCCGCGGCCGATTCAGGGTTTGTTCCTGATGGGCAGCCTCGGCACGCTCGCCCAGGCCGATCAAAGCGACATGGACGTGTGGGTTTGCCACGCCCCGGACCTGAGCGAAAGCGAACTCGCCGAACTGCGTAAAAAATGCCAACTGCTCGAAACCTGGGCCGCCAGCCAGGGCGCCGAGGCGCATTTCTTTCTGATTGACCCGCAACGCTTCGTCCGCGGCGAACGCGACACCCAATTGAGCTCCGACGATTGCGGCACCACCCAGCATTACTTGCTGCTCGATGAGTTCTATCGCACCGCCATCTGGCTCGCGGGGCGCACGCCAATCTGGTGGCTGGTGCCAGTGTACGAAGAGGCCGGCTACGACCAGTACACCCATACATTACTGTCCAAACGCTTTATCCGCGCCGACGAAACCCTCGATCTCGGCCACCTGGCGCGGATTCCACCCGGCGAATTCATCGGGGCCGGGCTCTGGCAGTTGTTCAAAGGTATCGAGTCACCCTACAAATCGGTGCTCAAGCTGCTGCTGACCGAGGTCTACGCCAGCGAACACCCGAACGTTCAATGCCTGAGCCTGCGCTTCAAGCGAGCCGTATTCGCCAACCGTCTCGATCTGGATGAGCTCGACCCGTACATCGTGGTCTACCGGCGCATCGAGGAATACCTCACCGCCCGAGGCGAGCCGGAACGGCTGGAGCTGGTTCGGCGCGCCTTGTACCTCAAGGTCAATCGCAAGCTGACCGGCAACAGTGGTCAGCGCAGCAAAAGCTGGCAGCGCCTGCTGCTGGAGCGGCTGGCTGAAGAATGGGGCTGGGATCAGCGGCAATTGGCAATGCTCGACAGCCGCAGCAAATGGAAGGTCCGCCAGGTCAGCGCCGAACGCCGGGCCCTGGTGAATGAACTCAACTACAGCTACCGCTTCCTGACCCAGTTCGCCCGTACCGAGCAGAGCGTCAGCCTGATCAACAAGCGCGACCTCAATGTACTGGGCCGCAGGCTGTATGCCGCCTTCGAACGCAAGGCCGACAAGATCGAGTTCATCAACCCCGGGATCGCACCGGATCTTGCCGAAGACACACTGACCCTCGTCCAGTCAGCAAACAAGAAAGAGCCTGGGCAGAGCCACTGGGGTTTGTATAACGGCAATCTGGCTGCGCAGGAGTGGGAACATTTCGCGCCGATCAAGCGCAGCCGCGAACTGCTGGAACTACTGACCTGGTGCCACCGCAACGGCGTGATCGACAGCAGCACGCGCCTGGCCTTGCACCCCGGCAGCAGCGACCTGAGCGAGTTCGAGCTGTTCAATCTGCTGGGCAGCCTGCAACAGACCATCGCGCTGCCCCTGACCAGCGTCAGCGAAGAACAACTGCTGCATGCCAGCGTGCCGAGCGAGGTGTTGATTCTGGTGAACGTGGGCGTCGACCCGCTCAAGCACCACCGCGACCTGAACATCCTGATGACCACCGAGCGCACAGACTCGCTGAGCTACGCCGGGGTGCGCGAGAACCTGGTGCTGACCCTTGACCAGGTCACGCTCAACAGCTGGAACGAAGTGCTGGTCAGCCGCTACGACGGCGCCCACGCCCTGCTCGATTGCCTGCGCGATTACCTCAACACTCTGCCAAGCGGCCCACAGCAACCTCGACTGCGAGTGCGCTGCTTCTGCCATAACCGCGCGCAGTTCATCGCCCAGCGTGTCGAAGAAGTCCTCGATACCGCGCAGAACCTGCTGCTCAGCAAACTCAATCATCGCTACCTGATCCAGGTCCAGCAGCATTACCACGTGCTGGAACTGGTGCCCGGCCAGGTCAATCATGTCGCGCTGGCCAGCCTGCCGGCACTGCTCGATTACCTGAACCAGGACCTGACCCGCTACAGCCCGCTGCAACTGGACCCGATGGCGCTGGCGGATCACGACCTGGCGCTGATCCTGTCGATGGGCCAGCCCGACTGCATTCAGGTGTTTTACCGCATCAACGATGCCCACGCCGAGTTGTACGTGCTGGATGAATTCAATGCCCTGTGGCAACAGCGCCAGCCGTATCACGACGAGCAAAGCCTGCTGGTGCCACTGCAACGTTTCCTGCAATCGATCCTGTTTCGCCGTGACGCGCTGTTGCCGATGGACCCTGCCCAACCGGTGGCCGCCCTGGAAACCCTGTACTACCAACTGCTGCCATCGGGCACCAGCCGGGCACGCCGGGTCGAGCCGCGCCCGGCACCGCAAACACCGGTGAACAAGCCGTTCTACGACGTCCAGGCAATCGTCGGCAAAGCCGTACCGGGGCAAGGCCAGGTCACCCTGTATTGCAATCAGCGGGAGTTTTCCGAGCTGGAACATGGCGACCAGCTATTTGCCATGGTCGCGCAGGAGATCGTCGGGCAGCGTCGCGAGGCGCAACACTATCGCTGCTACATCACCGACCTGGACCTGTCCGGCCTGCTCGGTGATGGTCAGAGTTCCAGCAATCTTTACCTGCGCTACAAGGCAGACCTGGAGCGCGCATTGAACAAGGCGCTCGAACAGGCCTGAGGCGTGTCAGAACGTGCAGTCGCCGCCATTCTTGGGTTGCGACTCAACCTCAAGCAGGGTCAGCTTCAAGGTCTTGCCACCCGGTGCCGGCCAATCGATGTGCTGGCCAACCTTCAAACCGAGCAACGCGCTGCCTACCGGCGCGAGAATGGAAATCCGGCCTTCGTCGGCATTGGCGTCCTGTGGATAAACCAGGGTCAGGTGATAGTCCTTGCCGCTGCTTTCTTCACGGCAATGCACACGCGAATTCATGGTCACGACATCGGCAGGCACTTCGTCGTGACCGACCAGCGTATCGGCGCGATCCAGTTCGGTTTGCAGCGCGATAACACCTGGCAGCGAGTCATCCAGGCTGTCGATCAAACGCTCCAGACGTTGCACGTCCAGACGGGTAAGGATGATGGAAGGTGCGGTCATGATTAAGGCAGACTCCTTTTTTCTGCACGACAAAAGCAAAACCCCGCCAGAAATAGGCGGGGTTTTCACGGGCCTCGATGAGTTGAGGCGTATCCGGACACTATCACAGCTCAAAAAATATACAAGCCGCCGCCCCCCCAACCAACCAACCACTCAGGCCAACCACCCCCACTCAGGCCGGCCGGTAGGCCGCCGTGCTGTTGCTGTTGCTGTTGCTGTTGATCTTGATCCACCCGCCCCTTCGGGAGGCCGAATGGAGGTGTTCATCAGGGGGTGGGCGCGCAGCGCCGTACGGCGCAGCCGGACACATCGAGAGGAGGTCGTCGCGAAGCAGACCGTAGGCGATGCCCCCTGATGGACACCGGAGTGAGGTGCCGKACGCTTGGGGCGAGACCTTTGSTTMCTTTGGGCTGGGCCGGCACTCCGRCGTTTGCCAAAGKGASWCGCCGTMAGGGCGRAACCGTAAGTGGCCGTTACCGCAGAAATGGATATGTACACCTGCGGGAGATTGGTCGGCTATCAGGCCGCCATCGCGAGCAGGCTCGCTCCCACAGTTTTGATTGGTGTACATCCACGAGAGATTGGTCGGCTGTCAGGCCGCCATCGCAGGCAAGCCAGCTCCCACAATTTCGATTGGTGTACATCCGCGGGAGGTTGGTCGGCTGTCAGGCCGCCATCGCGAGCAAGCTCAGCTCCTACAAGGACGAGGACTAGCGCGGGGCTGAGTTTTTGCGTTGTTGAGCCTGGGCGCAAATCACCCGGCGGCGATCATCGTCCGCCGAGCGCCATTCGCGAATATCTTCGACGTGGCGGAAACAGCCCAGGCAGACTTTCTGCTCGTCCAGCCGACAGACGCTGGTGCACGGCGAAGGCACCGCCGCGCTGACATTGCTGTACAGCGGCTTTGGCGGTCGGACGGGTGCTGCCTCAGTCACCAGATCACAACCCTTCGAAATCAAGCTTGGCGCCGGCCTGCTCGCCGACAATGCGCTCAAGCATCTCGCCGAGCTGCTCTTCGCTCTTGTCACACATCCAGCGTTCGCTTTCTTCGTCATAGTCGAAGTGGAAGCCGCCGGACACGGCCGCCAGCCACAGCTGACGCAGCGGCTCCTGGCGACTGAAGATCAACTGGCTGCCGCTTTCGAACTTGACGGTGAGCACACCGGCCGAGCTTTCCAGATCAACATCCAGGCCACTGTCATCGAAAATATCCTCCAGCGTTTGCTGGGTGGCATCGACCAGATCGTGGAAACGGGCTTCAGTCAAACTCATTGCGGGAACCTCAAAAAGTGTCTACTCACGCTCAAGCGCCGCAAGATACGGCCGAGCCCCAGCGATTGCAAAGGATACCGACCAAGCATCGGACAAGAGTAGAAAATATCGACACGCCTTGCGCCGCTTGATCGCGTGCCCAGGCAAAGGCCCGCCGGACGGGTGGTCCGTCGCATAGGCAAGCTGCCGGGTGGCCGGTATACTCCGGCGCAATTAACGCATTTTCAAGGATTTCGCCATGAAGCGCCTGATCTCTTCCCTTGCTGCGCTCGTCGCGGTTGCCTGCCTTGTCACTGCCTGTGGTCAAAAAGGGCCGCTGTATCTGCCCGATGACAGCAAATCGCCTGAAGAACAGGCGAAGTCGTCGCAGTCCAAAGCGCACCAGCACAGCACCAGTACCAGCACCTACTAAGGGAACATCATGGACGCTTTTAACTACCGTGACGGTGAGCTGTTCGCGGAAGGTGTTGCCCTGTCCGCCATCGCCGAACGCTTTGGCACACCGACCTACGTCTACTCCCGCGCGCACATCGAAGCCCAGTACCTGGCGTTCGCCGACGCTCTGGCCGGTACGCCGCACCTGGTCTGCTTTGCGGTCAAGGCCAACTCCAACCTGGGTGTACTGAATGTCCTGGCGCGTATGGGCGCCGGTTTCGACATCGTCTCCGGTGGCGAGCTGGAACGTGTTCTGGCCGCCGGTGGCCAGGCCGACAAGATCGTTTTCTCCGGCGTCGGCAAGACCCGTGAAGACATGCGTCGCGCCCTGGAAGTCGGCGTGCACTGCTTCAACGTCGAATCCACCGACGAGCTCGAGCGCCTGCAAGTTGTCGCGGCCGAGCTTGGCGTTCGCGCGCCGATCTCGCTGCGGGTCAACCCGGACGTCGATGCCGGCACTCACCCGTACATTTCTACCGGTCTCAAAGAAAACAAGTTCGGCATCGCCATTGCCGACGCCGAAGACGTATATGTCCGTGCCGCCCAACTGCCTAACCTGGAAGTGGTCGGTGTCGATTGCCACATCGGTTCGCAACTGACCACCCTGCCGCCCTTCATCGATGCCCTCGACCGCCTGCTGGCGCTGATCGACCGCCTGGGCGATTGCGGAATCTACCTGCGCCACATCGACCTCGGCGGCGGTTTGGGCGTGCGTTATCGCGATGAAGAGCCGCCATTGGCTGCCGACTACATCAATGCCGTACGCGAACGCATCGACGGTCGCGACCTGACGCTAGTGTTCGAGCCGGGCCGTTTCATCGTCGCCAACGCCGGCGTGCTGCTGACCGAGGTCGAGTACCTCAAGCACACCGAACACAAAGACTTCGCCATCGTCGACGCGGCCATGAACGACCTGATCCGCCCGGCGCTGTATCAGGCCTGGATGGACGTCACGGCCGTGCGCCCGCGCGCAACGCCGGCACGCGCCTACGACATCGTCGGGCCAATCTGCGAAACCGGCGACTTCCTCGCCAAGGACCGTCAGCTGGCACTCGAAGAAGGCGACTTGCTGGCCGTGCATTCGGCCGGTGCGTACGGGTTTGTCATGAGCTCCAACTACAACACTCGCGGCCGCGCTGCTGAAGTGCTGGTGGACGGTGATCAGGCAATCGAAGTGCGTCGCCGCGAGACAGTAGCCGAGTTGTTTGCTGGCGAAAGCCTGCTGCCGGAGTAAACCCATGCTGCTGCGTTTTACCAAGATGCATGGCCTGGGCAACGACTTCATGGTCCTCGACCTGGTCAGCCAGCACGCGCACATTCTGCCCAAGCACGCCAAGCAATGGGGCGACCGGCACACCGGTGTCGGTTTCGACCAGTTGCTGATCGTCGAAGCGCCGAGCAACCCGGATGTGGATTTCCGTTACCGGATCTTCAACGCCGACGGCTCCGAAGTCGAGCAATGCGGCAACGGTGCGCGCTGTTTTGCGCGCTTCGTTCTGGACAAGCGCCTGACCGCCAAGCGGCAGATTCGCGTCGAGACCAAAAGCGGCATCATCGAACTGGATATCCGCAACGACGGCCAGATCAGCGTCAACATGGGTGCACCGCGCCTGGTGCCGGCAGACATTCCATTCCAGGCGCCCGCTCAGGCCTTGAGTTATCAGGTCGAGGTCGACGGCCAGACCGTCGAACTGGCCGCAGTCTCCATGGGCAATCCCCACGCGGTAGTGCGGGTCAGTGACATCAACAACGCGCCGGTGCATGAGCTGGGACCGAAAATCGAAAACCACCCGCGCTTCCCGGCGCGGGTCAATGTCGGTTTTCTCCAGGTCATCGACCGGAGCCGTGCGCAGTTGCGCGTCTGGGAACGCGGCACCGGGGAAACCCAGGCCTGCGGGACCGGGGCCTGCGCTGCCGCAGTGGCCGCGATCAGCCAGGGGTGGATGGATTCGCCGCTATTGATCGACCTGCCTGGCGGGCGCTTGTCCATTGAATGGGCAGGTCCTGGCCATCCGGTGATGATGACCGGCCCGGCAGTACGCGTATACGAAGGACAAGTGCGTCTTTGAGTGAGCGAAATACATGACTGATCAGCCTCAGGTTCCAGCCCCACAGCCCGACGAATCCCCTTCCGAAAGCCTGGAGGCGGCGGCGATTGCCGCGTACCTGGAGGCTCATCCGGATTTCTTCGTCGAGCACGAAGAACTGCTCCCGGCGCTACGCATTCCGCACCAGCGCGGCGACACCATCTCGTTGGTCGAGCGCCAGATGAAAATTCTGCGCGAACGCAACATCGAGATGCGCCATCGCCTCTCGCAACTGATGGACGTCGCCCGCGACAACGACCGGCTGTTCGACAAAACCCGCCGACTGACGCTCGCCTTGATGGACGCCAGCAGCCTGGACGACGTGGTCATCAGCGTCGAAGACAGCCTGCGCCAGGATTTCCAGGTGCCCTTTGTCAGCCTGATCCTGTTCAGCGACGAGCCCCTGCCGGTCGGCCGCTCGGTGACCAGTGCCGACGCACAAAAGGCCATCGGTGGCTTGTTGTCGGAGGGCAAAACCGTCAGCGGCAGCCTGCGCGAACACGAGCTGGACTTCCTGTTTGGTGAAGAACAGCGCAAGCAGATCGGCTCCACGGCGGTGGTCAGCATCAGCCATCAAGGCCTGCACGGTGTCCTGGCGATTGCCAGTCGCGATCCGCAGCACTACAAAAGTTCGGTAGGCACGCTGTTCTTAAGCTACGTCGCTGAAGTCATGGGCCGCGTACTGCCTCGGGTCAACACTTCGCTACGCTCGGTACGCTGACCATGGAACGACAACTGGACGCCTACTGCGAGCACCTGCGCAGTGAGCGTCAGGTGTCGCCTCACACGCTGAAAGCCTATCGGCGCGACCTGAACAAGGTCCTGGCGCACTGCAAAAAACAGGACATCGGCAGCTGGACCGCGCTGGACATCCAGCGCCTGCGCAGCCTGATCGCTCGCCTGCACTCGCAAGGACAATCCTCGCGCAGCCTGGCGCGGCTGCTGTCGGCGGTACGCGGGCTCTATCACTACCTGAACCGCGAAGGCCTCTGCGACCACGACCCGGCCAACGGCCTGGCGCCCCCCAAGGGCGAGCGCCGCCTGCCGAAAACCCTCGACACCGACCGGGCGCTGCAACTGCTCGATGGCGCCGTGGAAGACGACTTCATGGCGCGCCGCGACCAGGCGATTCTTGAGCTGTTCTACTCGTCCGGTTTACGCCTGTCGGAGCTGACCGGGCTCAACCTTGAACAGCTCGACCTGGCGGACGGCCTGGTGCAAGTGCTCGGCAAGGGCAGCAAAACCCGGGTGCTGCCCGTCGGCAAGAAAGCCCGCGAGGCCCTGGAATTGTGGTTGCCGCTGCGCGCCATGGCGAACCCGGTGGACGATGCGGTATTCGTCAGCCAGAAAGGCCGGCGCCTCGGCTCACGGGCCGTTCAGGCACGGGTTAAAGCTGTCGGCGAACGTGAGCTGGGGCAAAACCTGCACCCGCACATGTTGCGACACTCCTTCGCCAGCCACTTGCTGGAGTCCTCGCAAGACTTGCGCGCAGTGCAGGAATTGCTCGGCCACGCGGACATCAAAACCACACAGATCTACACCCACCTGGACTTCCAGCACCTGGCCACGGTCTACGACAGCGCCCATCCACGGGCCAAACGCATCAAAGGCGATGAGCAATGACAATCCAACTGATCACCTTCGACCTCGACGACACCCTGTGGGACACCGCCCCGGTGATCGACAGCGCTGAAGCGGTGCTGCGCCAGTGGCTGGCCGAGCACACGCCCAGCCTCGGTGCCTTGCCGGTTGATCACTTGTGGACGATTCGCGAGCGGGTATTGAGCCACGAACCAAGCCTCAAGCACCGCATCAGCGCCCTGCGCCGCCGAGTGCTGTTTCACGCACTGGAAGAAGCCGGTTACACCCATGAGCAGGCCAGCGAGCTGGCCGATCAGGGCTTCGAAGTGTTTTTGCACGCACGGCATCAACTGGAAATCTTCCCCGAGGTGCAACCGACGCTGGAGATTCTGGCCAATCACTACGCCTTGGGCGTGGTCACCAACGGCAATGCGGATGTGCGCCGCCTAGGGCTGGCGGATTACTTCAAGTTCATCTTGTGCGCAGAGGATATCGGCATCGCCAAACCCGATGCCCGGCTGTTCCACGAAGCCCTGAAACGCGGCGATGTAACAGCAGAGGCCGCGGTGCATATCGGCGATCATCCGGGCGATGACATTGCCGGCGCTCAGCAGGCGGGATTGCGGGCGATCTGGTTCAACCCGGCCGGTAAAGCCTGGGAAGCCGACAAGGCGCCCGATGCCGAGATTCGCAGTTTGACCGAGTTGCCGGCACTGTTGGCGCGGTGGGACAGCCAACACCGACCATAAATGACACACAATCCCTGTGGGAGCGAGCTTGCTCGCGATAGCGGAGTGTCAGCCGACATCAATTCTGAATGTTATGCCCTCATCGCGAGCAAGCTCGCTCCCACAAGGGTTGCGCCATGCATAAAACTTTTCCTTCACCCATGAAAAAGCCCGCAGCGACGGCGGGCTTTTTCAGCAAACACGTAGCAGGCGCTTAGATAGGCCGGCTGCCGTACTTGTTATCAGGCTTCTTTGGCGGATCCGCCACCACGTTGGCCTCGACTTCCTGAACCTTGCCGCCTTTGGCAAGGAACTCTTCCATCGCGCGCGCCAGAGCATCACGCTCTTTGTTCTTGGCCTCGACACTCGGCAGCTCGTCTACCGACACCGCAGCCTTGGCCTTGCCTTTGGCGGTCGGGACCGGCGTGTCATCACCGACATCGTCGTCAGCAACGTCTTCCGCCGCTGCTTCCAGGCCTTCTTCGGTCTCGTCTTCGTCGCCTACTTCGAGGTCGTCGTTTTCCAGATCATCGTCGCTCATGTTCTACCTCATGACTTGCGAAAAGCAGATTAGTTATAGCCCAGCTTTGTCGTCTGTCGACGACCGCCGGAAAAAAATCAACATCCGCTGGTAACCAGCGGTTTATGCCTCTTCACCGTGCACGGTGGCGAGGACTTTGCGAGCACCACCATGATCGCGGTGCTCACCCAGATAAACACCTTGCCAGCTCCCTAACGCCAATCGGCCTGCCCTGATCGGCAGACTCAACTGACAGCCTAGCAATCTGGCCTTGAAGTGCGCCGGGAGGTCGTCCAGGCCTTCGTCGTTATGCTCATAGCCAGCTGTTCCTTGTGGGACCAGCCGATTGAAAAACCGTTCGAAGTCGCGACGTACCGCCGGATCGGCGTTCTCGTTGATGGTCAACGACGCCGAGGTGTGCTGCAGCCACAAATGCAACAGACCGACCCGACATGCCTGGAGTTCAGGCAGGCCGGCGAGTAACTCGTCCGTTACCAGATGAAAGCCCCGGGGCCGTGCCCGCAGGGTTATCAGCGTCTGTTGCCACATACAGTTCTCCGCACGTTCGGGGCGCATTCTAGCGCGCTCTGGGAAAAAACAAAGGCCCTAATATTCCTTCAATCATGTAAGTCATTGGCCGCAGAAAAACGCCCGCCACAAACACCACTAAACGTGTACGAAAAAACCTTTCAGCCGTACTTTCGAAGACAAATCCCAGACAAAAAAATGCCCGGCAAGCCGGGCAAATTTTTATGCGCTTGCTTACATGTTGTAGCCGCGCTCGTTGTGAAGTGCCAGATCGATACCCACCGACTCTTCTTCCTCGGTAATGCGCAGCCCCATGACGGCGTCGAGCACCTTGAGGATGACGAACGTGGCGATCGCGGTGTAGATCACCGTGAAACCCACGCCTTTGCACTGAATCCAGACTTGTGCCGCAATGTCGGTCACGGTGCCGAAGCCACCCAGCGACGGGGCCGCGAATACACCCGTGAGGATCGCGCCGAGGATACCGCCGATGCCGTGCACGCCGAAGGCGTCGAGGGAGTCGTCGTAACCCAGTTTGCGTTTCAGGGTCGTGGCGCAGAAGAAGCACACCACACCCGCTGCCAGACCAATGATCATCGAGCCCATCGGGCCAACAGTGCCCGCAGCCGGAGTGATCGCAACCAGACCGGCAACCACGCCCGAAGCGATACCCAGTGCGCTAGGTTTGCCGTGGGTCAGCCACTCGGCGAACATCCAGCCCAAGGCCGCTGCAGCGGTAGCAATCTGAGTCACCAGCATGGCCATACCGGCAGTGCCGTTGGCCGCCGAGGCGGAACCTGCGTTGAAACCGAACCAGCCCACCCACAACATCGCGGCGCCCATCAGGGTGTAACCGAGGTTGTGCGGAGCCATCGGAGTGGTCGGGAAGCCTTTGCGCTTGCCCAGTACCAGGCACGCCACCAGACCTGCGACACCGGCGTTGATGTGGACCACGGTGCCGCCCGCGAAGTCGAGCACGCCCCAGTCACCCAACAGCGAACCCGGACCGCTCCAGACCATGTGTGCGATCGGCGCGTAAACCACGGTGAACCAGATGCCCATGAACACCAGCATTGCGGAGAACTTCATCCGCTCGGCGAAGGCGCCGACGATCAGCGCCGGGGTGATGATGGCGAAGGTCATCTGATAGGTGACAAACACCGCCTCGGGGAACAGCGCCGTAGGGCCGGTAATACTGGCAGGCGTAATGCCGGCAAGGAACGCCTTGGCGAAGCTGCCGACAAAGGAATTGAGGTTGACGACGTTGACTTCCATACCCGTGGTGTCAAACGCCATGCTGTAGCCATAGAGGAACCACAGGATGGTGACCAGGCCGGTAATGGCGAAGCACTGCATCATCAACGAAAGAACGTTTTTGGAACGAACCATGCCGCCGTAGAACAGCGCGAGACCTGGAATGGTCATGAACAGCACGAGGGCAGTAGAGGTCAACATCCAGGCGGTATCGCCGGAATTGAGGACTGGAGGAGCCACCGGATCTGCCGCCATGGCCAGGCCGGGCATTACGATGGACAACAGGGCTCCTAGCCCTGCGAATTTACGCAGAGTCATTTTGTTTTCTCCTGGGGCGTTGGGTTTGGCGGCTTAGATTGCGTCGGTATCGGTTTCGCCGGTACGGATGCGAATAGCCTGTTCCAGATTGACCACGAAAATCTTGCCGTCACCAATCTTGCCGGTGTTGGCCGCCTTGGTTATCGCCTCGATAACCCGGTCCAGATCCTTGTCGTCAATGGCGACATCGATCTTCACCTTGGGCAGGAAATCGACCACGTATTCCGCCCCGCGATACAGCTCGGTGTGACCCTTCTGCCGACCGAAGCCTTTGACCTCAGTGACGGTAATGCCCTGCACGCCGATCTCGGACAACGACTCGCGTACGTCGTCCAGTTTGAACGGCTTGATGATGGCAGTGACTAGCTTCATGAAAACTCTCTCCCGAATTGGTGGACTTGCCCCAGGAAAACAAACCCGACTCAAGTCTAAGCGCAGTGCCTGGCTTTGTAACGCATCGTCGGCCCTACTCGCCCGACCGACGCCAGTTAACCGTTCCTGACGAAACTCCCCGCTCCGCCTGCCGCACTGCATTCGTCACAGCGACTGCATCAGTGCATGGGTCACAAGGGACTAAGCAGAAAGCTTGCCATCTCGTGAAAAACCAATGATTTCAATCCTTTGGCCGCTGCCGCAGGTGCTAATGCCTCATCACTGCCAGCGATACGCACAACAACAGTGCGCGAATGCCCGGCAACATGCGCGAAAAGCGTGCATTCGTGCCTGCGCCAATGACTATAGACACTGCGTGATACACTGCCCGCCATTGTTTCCAGGACATTTCTCATGCTCGCACCCAAAGACTTCCTTGATGCCCTGAGCGGCACTGCCTCCCGCCTGTTCAGCGGCAAAACCCCGCTGCCAAAAAGCGAAATCGAAAGCCAGTTCAAAGCCCTGCTGCAAAGCGGCTTCAGCAAACTGGACCTGGTGAGCCGGGAAGAATTCGACAGCCAGATGGTCGTCCTGGCGCGCACCCGGGCACGCCTTGAGAGCCTTGAGGCAAAAGTCGCCGAGCTGGAAGCCAAGCTGAATCCACCCGCCGAATAACCCACAACCCCCTGTGGGAGCGAGCCTGCTCGCGATTAGGGTCGGTACGACCCTCCTGCTATTTCTGGATTCAGCTCTACTTCCAGGCTGAGTCCTACAAAAACACCACCGCTTTCCGATTGCGCCGCACAACTCCGGTTTCTAAGCTCACTTCAGCTGAATGTTCAGCACTGGGTTTGGCGACCTGGAAAGCGTAAGGTGCACGACGACCATCCGATGGCGGGCTCTTTTTGTCCGTCACTCGATTCATGGCGGCTGTGCGTGGGAGATCTTCGGGTCTGCCGGGTTCCTTTTGCTCCGGTTCGCCAACCCGCGTATAGCTGCCACCTAATCGTTTGGCGACGATTGCTGGCAGCCCCTTAAGCAAAAGGAGCTGCATCGATGAATAGCAATGACGCCTACCTGATCCCTCACGTCTTCACCCGCCACAAACTCCACCTCCACGCCCTGCTGCTGGAAAACCAGCCTTGGTTCAGTGCCCGCGACCTCGGTCGATTGCTTCGGCTGTTCCTCGACGAACGCGCGCTACGCAAACTCGACCCTGATCAACACCAAACCGCGACAATGCACATCCACGGCTGCATCGAACATACGCTGCTGATCAGCGAATCCGGCGTCTACGCGCTGCTGGTTTATCACTACTGCCCCGAATACCGGGGCCTGCGCGAATGGCTGACCCACGACGTGGTCCCAGCCCTTAGAGACGCCCAGCAACCCACCACAGCCGAACGCCCGATACTGAGCCTGCTGAACTGGCCGGAAATGTCGCTAAGCTTGCTGCACTGGAACAACCAGCCGTGGATCCGGCTGCAGGATGTTCCACACCTGTTGCCGGAGGGGGAGCGACCACGACGTATGGTCAATGCCCCGTGGTGGAAACGCGCTTCACGGGTGCTTCAGTCGCTTTAATGAACATCTGGGTGGCTCGCCGCCTAAATGGCTAATGCCAGTCAGTTAAGAGATCCAGGGCGCGACGTATGACCCGTAGCAGCCTTCGGCAGCTGCTACGGATCGCGTTACGGCTTAACTGACAGGCATTAGTCTAAATAGTGGTTCTTTTCACCCCCGAAATTCTTAAACCGACATCCGCAACATCCTGCGAAGGTTTCGCTCCTCAGCCGCCGCGCTAAACCACTACGTCGCAACTACCCTTCAAAAAAACCGCAGGAAGCGGTTCTCGTCAGCTCAAGGAATGATCATGTCTCTGGCTATCGTCCACAGCCGCGCCCAGATCGGTGTGGAAGCGCCCGCCGTTACCGTAGAAGTCCATCTGGCCAACGGCTTGCCGTCGCTGACGATGGTGGGGTTGCCGGAAGCTGCGGTGAAGGAAAGCAAGGACCGGGTGCGCAGTGCGATCATCAATTCCGGGCTGCAATTCCCGGCGCGGCGCATCACCTTGAATCTTGCCCCGGCCGATTTACCGAAGGACGGCGGGCGATTCGATCTGGCGATCGCCCTGGGGATTCTGGCTGCCAGTGTGCAGGTGCCGACCCTGACGCTGGATGACGTGGAGTGTCTGGGTGAGTTGGCGCTGTCCGGCGAAGTTCGGGCGGTTCGAGGTGTGTTGCCGGCGGCACTGGCGGCGCGCAAGGCTAGACGATCGCTGATGGTGCCGCGGGCAAATGCCGAGGAAGCGTGCCTGGCGTCAGGACTGAAGGTCATTGCGGTGGATCATCTGCTGGAGGCAGTCGCGCATTTCAATGGCCACACGCCCGTAGAACCGTTTGTGTCCAATGGATTGCTCTACGCCAGCAAACCCTACCCCGATTTAAATGAGGTACAGGGCCAGATTGCGGCCAAGCGTGCCTTGTTGATCGCTGCTGCGGGGGCTCATAACCTGTTGTTCAGCGGACCACCAGGGACGGGGAAAACCCTGCTGGCGAGTCGTTTGCCCGGGCTGCTGCCGCCACTGGCTGAGAGCGAAGCGCTGGAAGTCGCGGCGATTCAATCGGTCGCCAGTTGTGTGCCGTTGAGCCATTGGCCGCAACGTCCGTTCCGCCAGCCACACCATTCGGCGTCCGGCCCGGCACTGGTGGGCGGAGGCTCAAAACCGCAGCCCGGTGAAATCACCCTCGCCCACCACGGCGTCCTGTTCCTCGATGAGCTGCCGGAGTTTGATCGCAAGGTGCTGGAGGTGCTGAGAGAACCGCTGGAATCAGGATGCATTGTGATTTCCCGAGCCCGTGACCGCGTGCGTTTTCCCGCGCGTTTTCAACTGGTGGCGGCAATGAACCCGTGCCCCTGTGGATATCTTGGCGAACCGAGCGGCCGCTGTTGCTGCTCACCGGACCAGATCCAGCGTTATCGCAACAAACTGTCGGGACCGCTGCTGGATCGAATTGATCTGCACCTGACGGTCGCCCGAGAAGTCACGGCGTTGAATCCAGCGGTAAAACCCGGCGATGACACCGTAACCGCCGCCGCCCTGGTCGCGGACGCAAGGGAGCGACAATACAAACGCCAAGGCTGCGCCAATGCCTTCCTCGACCTGCCAGGCCTGCGCCAACACTGCACGTTATCCACAGCCGATGAACACTGGCTGGAAAACGCGTGCGAGCGATTGACCTTGTCGCTACGAGCGGCACACCGACTGCTCAAGGTAGCGCGCACCCTGGCGGACCTTGAGCAGGTCGATGGCATCACCCGCGAGCACCTGGCCGAGGCGTTGCAGTATCGACCGACCAGCCACTAGTCGAGGTTATTCCTTGGTGAGATCCACCAACGGCGTTTGCCGCACTTCAGTCTCCCGCGTCCCCTGAATTTCACTCACCCGCTTCAACGCTTTATCCACAGCCGCTTTATCCGCCAGCAAGCTATAGCTGATCTGGAACTGCTTCTGCTCCTTGGCGGCAATCGTCGGCACCAGGTTCAGAGGCCGCTGATACCGACGGTTATAGGAAAAACTCGTCCCCGGCTCCAGCCCCGTGACATAGCCCTGGCCTTGGGTATCGGTGTTTTTCCACAGGGAGAACACCGGCAATTGCTTGGTATTGAAGCCTACCGACACCCCGAGGCTGCCCGCCTTGTTGTGCAGCACGGTCAGCGTATCGCCCTTGGTATCGGCATACGGCACGACGTTGTAGACGGTTTCGTCGTAGTCCTTGGTCGGCGCGCGGTAGGTTTGCCAGTCGGGCAAATCCCCCTTGGCCTTGTCGTTGAACGGTGACACCTGTTTCACCGGCGCAGCGAAGCGGGCGCCCTGTTCCAGGAACGGGGTGCTGAAGTTGCTGTGGTAGAGCGCCTGGTATTCCTTCGGATAGTCGCCGTTGTTGGTCAGGGTATCGTTGAGGGCGAAGTGCACACTGCCGGGTTCGGTGACCAGTTCAGTCATCACCGAGAAGTCGACCTTCTTGAACGCCTGCTCTTTCAACTCACCGCGCAGGCTGATGGCGTAAGGCGGTTTTTCATCAATGTGCAGCGTGACTTTACTGGCCGGAATGTTCGCGGCGCGGCCATGCAGGGTCAGCAGTTCGCCGTTGTCCATGCCGGGGTGACCGACCCATTCGTAGCCGCAGCGGGTGACCAGTTCATTGAAGCCTTCGAGCCAGCCCAGTCCGCCACGCCCGTTGAGTTCGATAAAGGACGGATTGACCACGTCCTTGACCGGCGAATCCCAACCCATACGCACATTACCCACCGACGCCTGCAGGACGTTCATCCCACGGGTCGGCACCACCGAGAGTTTCATCGTGCCGTTATCAATGTCGACGATGCTGACGCCCTCCTGCCGACCGCCGTGCAGGGTGCGCAGGGTCACGGAGAACGGTTTGTCGGTCTTCACACCGAGCTGTTGGCTAGTGATTTGCTGGTTCTGGGCAGCCTTGTCGGTGTCGAGCAGCACGTAATCCCAGGCCATGACGTGGGAGGCAGCGGTCATTGCGCCGAGCGTGACGAGCAGTTTGAGCGGGGTCATGGGGAAAACCTTTCTTGGAGTTGTGCAGTTTTTATAGCGCTGATGAAACGTTTCAGCAAGCATAAAAACAGCGCAACACCCGCAAACCTCAGTCGACGGATTCAATCGCCAACAACAGGCTTGCCAGCGATGGCAATTCCGGAAGTGCCTCAGCGAAAACGATCAACCTCATGCCGCAAATCCGCCGCCAGCTTCTCCAGCTCCTTGGCGGTGATCGCCAGGTTCGACACCACTTCACGCTGCTCACTGTTGGCGAGGGCAATGCTTTGCAGGTTGCTGCTGAGCAAGGTCGCGGTACTGCTCTGCTCCTGGGTGGCTGTAGTGATCGCAGCGAATTGCTGGCCGGCCGAGCGGCTTTGTTCGTCGATCCGTGCCAGCGCCGACGCAACATTGGCGTTGCGCGTCAGGCCTTCGCGCATCAGCAGGTTGCCTTGCTCCATGGTGCTGATGGCGTTACCGGTTTCCTGCTGGATGCTTTGGATCATCCCGGAAATTTCGTCTGTCGCTTCGCGAGTGCGCGAGGCCAGGTTGCGCACTTCGTCTGCCACCACTGCAAAACCACGGCCCTGTTCGCCGGCACGCGCGGCTTCGATGGCAGCGTTGAGCGCGAGCAAGTTAGTTTGATCGGCAATCGCGGTAATCACCCCGACAATGCCACCGATTTCCTGGGAGCGCTGACCCAGGGTGTTGATCACCGTCGCCGTGCTATTGAGAGCACTAGCAATCTGCTCAAGGGACGAAGAGGCTTCTTCCATCGAGGTACGACCGATCCTTGTCTGTTGTGCGTTTTCCTGGGCCAGACGCTCGGTGTTGCCCATGTTGTCAGCGATGTTCAGCGAGGTCGCACTGAACTCTTCCACAGCGCCGGCCATGCTGGTGATTTCACCGGACTGCTGCTCCATCCCTTCATACGCACCGCCGGACAACCCGGACAATGCCTGCGCGCGACTGTTGACCTCTCCCGAGGCCTTGCGGATGTGCTCGACCATGGTCGATAAAGCTTGGCTCATCTGATTGAAGCTGCGCGCCAGTTGACCGATTTCATCCTGGCTCGACACGTTCAAACGCACGCTCAGATCACCCGCGCCCAAGGCTTCGGCCTGCCGCACCAGATCACCCAGCGGTGCCAGTTTGCTGCGCAACAGCCAGACTGCCGCGCCCACTGCCAGCAGCATCGCCAGCAGGCTGCCAATGGCCAGGCGGATACCGACGCTCCAGGTCACTGCACGGATTTCGCTTTT
Source organism: Pseudomonas sp. 05N36 (assembly GCF_056397385.1). Lineage (NCBI taxonomy): Bacteria > Pseudomonadati > Pseudomonadota > Gammaproteobacteria > Pseudomonadales > Pseudomonadaceae > Pseudomonas > Pseudomonas sp. 05N36. Next base: position 330,056 of record NZ_JBFTNH010000005.1, read on the forward strand.
CGGCATGCTCGCCACCACCGACCACGGCCCGCCCTCGAACGGCACCGCAACGCTGTAGAAGTCTTCGGACTTGTCGCTCCAGAACGCGCCCTGCCCCGGCGTCCTGGCCAAACCAGCGATGGTCGAAGTCGCCTGGTCCAGCGCCTGCACGCCGGCCGGCGGCACCAGCCATTTGTTTTGCTCATCGAGCAGCGCCAGTGAACCGCTCTGGCCGATGCGGAAGCACTTGAGGTTGTCGAACTGCGCGCTCTGCGCATCGGTGTAATCGAAACCCACGAACAACACCGCGATCACCCTGCCGCTGCTGTCGCGCACGGGGGTGTACTGCGTCATGTAGGAACGATCGAACAGCAAGGCCCGGCCGACATAGCTCTGCCCCGCCATCAGCCGCTGATAGGCCGGGTGCGCATGGTCGAGCAGCGTGCCGATGGCGCGGGTGCCGTCCTGCTTGCTCAACGAGGTGCTGACCCGAATGAAGTCCTCGCCGCTGCGCACGAACAACGTCGCCACGCCGGCAGTCATTTGTTTGAACTCATCGACCTTGTCGAAGTTGTTGTTCAACACTTCGTTGCCCAGATGCAGGCCCGGTGTCTGCACGCCCGCCACCGTCACCGGCTGCTCCGGGTGCACGCTCAAACCGCCGCTGAAACGCTTTTCAAACAACCCGCTCAGGCGCTGGGTGCTTTCGCGCAGGGTGCCGTGGAAAGTGCTCAACTGGTCAGCCAGCAACCGCGCCTCACTGGCCAGATGCTCTTCACGCGTGTCGAGGTTGGCAGAATCCAGCGAGCGCAGGGCGAACACCGTGCTGCCGCTGATGACGACCGCCAGGATGACGGCAAGGGCAAGCCCCAATTGTGACGCGATCCGGGCACGAGGTTGAGACATGACAGCTCCTGGCCGAGGAGCCGGATCATCCTGATCGCGTCGCGTGGCTCGGCAAAATATCCAGTAATAGGGGAAGCGCGAAACCTTTCAGAACGAAGGTTCCACTTTCAAGGATTCGGCGGCACGGATGAATACTTGAGCGACTCACAAGGATATCGCTCAAGGCCGCCATGGCGACAGCTAGAACGATTCAGCCGAGGCGCTCGACATCCGGCAATTCCATGGCCTGGACCTCGCCCTGGAGGAAGTCGCTGAGGCGACGCAAACGTTCACCGCCGGGGCGGGTTTTCGGCCAGACCAGGTAATAATTCAGACCACTGGCGACGGCGGTCGGCCACGGCAAACTCAGACGTCCCTGAGCCACATCTTCGGCCACCATCAGCAAGTCGCCCATCGACACCCCGTAACCTCGGGCGGCGGCAATCATCCCCAGCTCCAGCGTATCGAAGACTTGCCCGCCCTTGAGCGACACCTGCTCGGACAGGCCCATACGCTCCAGCCAACTGCGCCAATCACGACGGTCAGGAGTCGGGTGGAGCAATTCGGTACTGGCCAGCCGCTCGATATCCCATGGCTGATCATTCAACAGATTCGGTGAGCCAACCGGGATCAGCAGTTCCGGGAACAGGTAACTGGCTTCCCAGTCCGGTGGAAAATGCCCATTGCTCAATAACACCGCGCAATCGAACGGTTCGTGATTGAAGTCCACCGAGTCGACGTCCATCCAGGCGCTGGTCAGTTGCACCTCGTTGCCCGGCTGCAAATGCCGAAAGCGACTGAGTCGCGCCAACAGCCAGCGCATGGTCAGGGTCGAAGGGGCTTTCATGCGCAAGACGTCATCTTCGGCGCGCAAGGTATTGCAGGCCCGCTCCAGCGCACCAAAGCCCTCACGCACACCCGGCAGCAGCAAACGTGCGGCCTCGGTCAGTTGCAAATTGCGTCCGCTGCGTTGAAACAGCCGACAGGCAAAATGCTCCTCCAGCGTACGCACATGTCGGCTGACGGCGCTTTGGGTGATCGACAATTCTTCGGCAGCACGGGTAAACGAACTGTGCCGCGCCGCGGCCTCGAAAGCGCGAAGGGCATACAACGGAGGAAGACGACGAGACATTGGGAAAGCTCCTATAGCGCGACCCCGAAACCTTATCAGAAACTCTCCAGCATGAGTTTTAGTCATGCGAGCAATCGTTTTTATCCCTTTGTGCAAACGCTTGCGAGCGCCGAGAATCAACCCTTCCCGATTTATCTGACTAAACGAGCGTGATGATCATGCAGCATCCAGCACATACCGAACTCTGGGCCATCCTGCGGCTGGCGGGGCCGTTGATTGCCTCGCAGTTGGCGCACATGCTGATGATCCTCACCGATACCTTGATGATGGCTCGGCTCAGCCCGGAAGCCTTGGCCGGTGGCGGTCTGGGCGCGGCAAGCTATTCGTTCGTATCGATTTTCTGCATTGGCGTGATCGCGGCGGTTGGCACGCTGGTGGCGATCCGGCAGGGTGCTGGCGACATCGAAGGCGCCGCCCGGCTGACCCAGGCCGGGCTTTGGCTCGCGTGGTTGATGGCGTTGGTGGCGGGCCTGCTGCTGTGGAACCTCAAACCGGTGTTGCTGCTGTTCGGCCAGACCGAAAGCAACGTGCACGCGGCCGGCCAGTTCCTGTTGATTCTGCCGTTCGCCCTGCCCGGCTACCTGAGTTTCATGGCCTTGCGCGGTTTTACCAGCGCCATCGGCCGGACGACGCCGGTGATGGTCATCAGCCTTATCGGGACCGTGGCCAACTTCCTGCTCAACTATGCATTGATCACCGGCATGTTCGGCCTGCCTAAAATGGGTCTGATGGGGATCGGCCTGGTCACCGCCATCGTCGCCAACTGCATGGCGCTGGGCCTGGCCTGGCATATTCGCCGGCACCCGGCTTACGACGCGTACCCACTGCGCAAGGGCCTGTCACGGCCCAATCGCCAGTACTTGCGCGAGCTGTGGCGCCTGGGCCTGCCGATTGGCGGCACCTACGCGGTAGAGGTCGGCCTGTTTGCGTTCGCCGCGTTGTGCATGGGCACCATGGGCAGCACGCAATTGGCGGCGCATCAGATCGCCCTGCAAATCGTCTCGGTGGCGTTCATGATTCCGGCGGGGCTTTCGTATGCGATCACCATGCGCATCGGCCAGCACTACGGCGCCGGGCAGTTGCTCGATGCGCGCTTGGCCGGGCGGGTCGGGATTGCCTTTGGTGGCGCGGCGATGCTCGGGTTTGCCATGGTCTTCTGGCTGATGCCGAACCAACTGGTGGGACTGTTCCTGGACCATAACGACCCGGCGTTTCGCGAGGTCATTCAGCTGGCCGTGAGTCTGTTGATGGTGGCGGCGTGGTTCGAGTTTTTCGATGGCACGCAAACCATTGCCATGGGCTGTATTCGCGGCCTGAAGGACGCCAAGACCACCTTCCTGGTCGGCCTCGCCTGCTATTGGCTGATCGGTGCTCCGGCGGCGTGGTTGATGGCTTTCCACCTCCATTGGGGGCCGACTGGCGTCTGGTGGGGGCTGGCGCTGGGCCTGGCGTGCTCGGCCGTGAGCCTGACGCTGGCGTTCGAATGGAAGATGAAGCGGATGATCCGGCGTGAACCGTCATCACAGCCAGGTTTCGAAGTCGTTCAGACAGACTGAGTTTCCTGTGGGAGCAGCCGGTCGACGCTCGACTGCTCGCGATGAGGCCATGCAGGCAACATTGATGTTGACTGATACTCCGCTATCGCGAGCAGGCTCGCTCCCACAAGGGTTCGTGCCAGATGACAGATCGGCTAAACCATCACTTCCAGCGCCGGTTGGCTGGAACCGAACTCCAGATACTCAACCAGCTCAGCCAGTGGCAACGGCTTGCTAATCAGGTAACCCTGCACCTGATCACAACCAAAATCACGCAGCAGCTCAAGCTGTTCAAGGGTTTCAACGCCCTCGGCGACCACTTCCAGGTTGAGGTTGTGCGCCAGGTTTATCATCGCGTGGACCAGCTTGCGATTCTCCTCACGCGTCTCCATGCCACCGACAAAGCTCTTGTCGATCTTCAACAAGGCAATCGGCAGGCTGTTGAGGTGCACGAACGATGAGAAACCGGTGCCGAAATCGTCCAGGGAGAAACGCACGCCCAGACGCCCCAAAGCGTCCATGGTCTGCTTGACCAGATCGCTGCGGCGCATCACGGCGGTTTCCGTCAGTTCGAATTCCAGCCACTGCGCTTCGACACCGCGCTCGGCAATCAGCCGGCTCAATGTCGACAGCAACTGACTGTCCTGGAACTGTCGGAACGACAGGTTGACCGCCATGTGCAACGGCGGCAGACCGCGTTCGCGCAACGCCTGCATGTCGCGCAAGGCACGGGAAATCACCCAGTACCCCAACGGCACGATCAAACCGCTCTGCTCGGCCAATGGCACGAACTCGCTCGGCGGCAGCAGCCCGCGCTCGCCATGGCGCCAACGCACCAAAGCCTCGAGGCCGACGATCTTCCCGTCGTCGAGGTTCAGCCGCGGCTGGTAATGCAATTCCAGCTCATCGCGGCGCAAGGCCCGGCGCAGTTCGCTTTCAAGGTCGGCGAGGCTGCGTGCGTTGCGGTTGATACGTTCATTGAAGATATGGAAGGTGCAGCCTTGGGTGCTTTTGGCCTGCTGCATGGCGATATGCGCGTGCCACATCAACGGGTCGGCGCCCGCCTGCGCGCGCGCGTGGGCGATGCCCAGGCTGCAACCGATCAACAGGCTTTCGCCGTCGACCCAGTAGGGTTCGGCCATGACTTCGGTGATGCGTTCGGCTATCCACTCGGCGCGTTGCGGTGCGCGACGGGTGTCGATAAGCAAGGCGAATTCGTCGCTGCCCAGACGCGCCAGTTGATCACCGGCTTCAAGCTGGCTCTTGAGCCGCGAGACCACTTGCAGGATCAGCCGGTCACCGGCCTGGTGGCCGAGGGCATCGTTGGCGTGTCGGAAGTTGTCGAGGTCGAGGTGCCCCAGCGCCAGGCCACGGCCGTCATTCTCCGCCAGACGCGCCGCCAGCAGGGTCTGAAACCCCTGGCGGTTGGCAATCCCGGTCAGCGGGTCCTGCTCGGCGAGACGCTGCAGGGTGTTTTCAAGCACGCCGCGCTCACGCACATGGCGCAGGCTGCGGCGCAATGTATCCACATCCAGCGCATCGCGAACCAGCCAGTCGCTGACACCGTCCGGCGGGGTGGACGGTTCATGTTCGAGCAACAGCACCGTCGGCAGGTTGCAACGGCCCGGCTCCGGTTGGAGTGCGGGACTGGTCAACAGGACCGCAGTGCGGTTGTCAGCAAATAGGCTGCTCACCGACTCCCAGGTCGGTGCACTGATCAGCACAGCCGAGCTCCCCATAGGAGCCAGACACTCGCGTAACAACGCTGCCCACGCTGGCTCTTCGGCCAGTAGCAGCAAACGCAAGGGTTCGACAGGCGTAGACAAGCTAGCTCCCTAGACTCTGCAAAAGATGTTGGCGGCGGGCATTATGACGCGCAGATAAACAATGACCAATGATATTGATTATCAAACACTCTGTTGTAGCGCAGCGAATCGAACATTAGTCGCCAATTCAGCACGCATCCTGCGGGAAAGTAACAAAACCGGCAAATTTAGATAGCGTGGTACGTCACAAGTCGGAGAGAGGCGGCAGAATCTGTGCATCCTGTTAAAATGCCCGCCCTTTTCGCAAACGACTCCCTTTTCCGTCATGTCCCGACTCAATCCCCGGCAGCAAGAAGCCGTGAGCTACGTCGGCGGCCCTCTTTTGGTGCTCGCCGGTGCTGGCTCCGGCAAGACCAGTGTAATCACCCGTAAAATCGCCCACCTGATCCAGAGCTGTGGCATTCGCGCCCAGTACATCGTCGCCATGACCTTTACCAACAAGGCCGCGCGCGAGATGAAGGAGCGGGTCGGCACGTTGCTCAAGGGTGGTGAAGGACGCGGTCTGACGGTGTGCACGTTCCACAACCTTGGGCTGAACATCATCCGCAAGGAGCATGTGCGGCTGGGCTACAAACCGGGTTTCTCGATTTTTGACGAGACCGACGTCAAAGCCCTGATGACCGACATCATGCAGAAGGAATACTCGGGCGACGACGGCGTCGACGAGATCAAGAACATGATCGGCGCCTGGAAGAACGACCTGATCCTGCCGCCCGAAGCCCTGGAAAACGCCCGCAACCCCAAGGAGCAGACTGCCGCCATCGTCTACACCCACTATCAGCGCACGCTCAAGGCGTTCAACGCAGTGGATTTCGATGACCTGATCCTGCTGCCGGTGAAGCTGTTCCAGGAACACGCCGACATTCTCGAAAAGTGGCAGAACAAAGTCCGCTACCTGCTGGTGGACGAATACCAGGACACCAACGCCAGCCAGTACCTGCTGGTGAAATTGCTGATCGGCACCCGAAACCAGTTCACCGTGGTGGGCGACGACGACCAGTCGATCTACGCCTGGCGCGGTGCCCGCCCGGAAAACCTGATGCTGCTCAAGGACGACTATCCGTCCTTGAAAGTGGTGATGCTGGAGCAAAACTACCGCTCCACCAGCCGTATCCTGCGCTGTGCCAACGTACTGATCTCGAACAATCCCCACGAGTTTGAAAAACAACTGTGGAGCGAGATGGGCCATGGCGACGAGATCCGGGTGATCCGCTGCCGCAACGAAGACGCCGAAGCCGAGCGCGTGGCCGTGGAAATCCTTAGCCTGCACCTGCGCACCGACCGCCCCTACAGCGATTTCGCGATCCTCTACCGTGGTAACTACCAGGCCAAGCTGATCGAGCTGAAGCTGCAACACCACCAGGTTCCTTATCGCCTTTCCGGTGGCAACAGCTTCTTTGGACGCCAGGAAGTCAAAGACCTGATGGCCTACTTCCGCCTGATCGTGAACCCGGATGACGACAACGCCTTCCTGCGGGTGATCAACGTCCCACGCCGGGAAATCGGTTCGACCACGCTGGAAAAGCTCGGCAACTACGCGACCGAACGCAAGATCTCGATGTATGCCGCGACCGATGAAATCGGCCTGGGCGAGCATCTGGACAGCCGCTTCACCGATCGTCTGGCACGCTTCAAGCGCTTCATGGACCGCGTGCGCGAGCAGTGTGCCGGCGAAGATCCGATCTCGGCCCTGCGCAGCATGGTCATGGACATCGACTACGAGAACTGGCTGCGCACCAACAGCTCCAGCGACAAGGCCGCCGACTACCGCATGGGTAACGTCTGGTTCCTGATCGAGGCACTGAAAAACACCCTTGAAAAAGACGAAGACGGCGAAATGACCGTCGAAGACGCAATCGGCAAGCTGGTCTTGCGCGACATGCTCGAACGTCAGCAGGAAGAGGAAGACGGCGCCGAAGGCGTGCAGATGATGACCTTGCACGCTTCCAAGGGCCTGGAATTCCCCTACGTGTTCATCATGGGCATGGAAGAGGAAATCCTCCCGCACCGCTCCAGCATCGAAGCCGACACCATCGAAGAAGAACGCCGTTTGGCCTACGTCGGGATTACCCGCGCACGCCAGACCCTGGCGTTCACCTTTGCCGCCAAGCGCAAACAGTACGGCGAAATCATCGACTGCGCGCCGAGCCGTTTCCTCGATGAACTGCCGCCGGACGACCTGGCGTGGGAAGGCAACGACGACACCCCGACCGAAGTCAAAGCCGTACGTGGCAATAGCGCATTGGCGGATATACGCGCGATGTTAAAACGCTAGAATCGGCTACTTTTCAATCTACTTTCGGCGCCCGTAGCGCTAACAGAGGAAGCTGTTGTGGAAGCACTGCACAAGAAAATTCGCGAAGAAGGCATCGTGCTTTCCGACCAGGTCCTGAAAGTCGACGCCTTTCTGAACCACCAGATCGACCCGCAATTGATGAAGCTGATCGGCGACGAATTCGCCACGCTGTTCAAGGATTCGGGGATCACCAAGATCGTCACCATCGAAGCGTCGGGCATCGCTCCGGCGATCATGACCGGTCTGAACCTCGGCGTGCCGGTGATCTTCGCCCGCAAGCACCAGTCCCTGACCCTGACTGAAAACCTGCTGTCGGCGAGCGTTTACTCGTTCACCAAGCAGACCGAAAGCACCGTGGCCATCTCTCCACGTCATCTGACCAGCAGCGACCGCGTGCTGATCATCGACGACTTCCTGGCCAACGGTAAGGCGTCGCAGGCGCTGATTTCGATCATCAAACAGGCCGGCGCCACCGTGGCAGGCCTGGGTATCGTGATCGAGAAGTCGTTCCAGGGCGGCCGCGCCGAGCTGGACGCGCAAGGCTACCGCGTCGAGTCCCTGGCCCGGGTCAAATCCCTGGCTGGCGGTGTCGTGACCTTTATCGAATAACCCGCCACACCGCATATCCAGTGTGGGAGCGAGCCTGCTCGCGATGACGGAGTGTCAGCTGGCATCAATGTTGACTGACACGGCCCTATCGCGAGCAGGCTCGCTCCCGCAGTTGTTTTGTGTGGATGGTTAATACACGGTGGCCTTCAGGCCTGCCAGCAGCAACCGCTGATACAAGTCCTCCTTCAAGCCCTCAGGCGTCGTCAACTGCATCCGCTCCAGATGAACCGGGTACTCCGAGGGTTCCGGCGCATCCAGCGCAGCCTTGCCCAGCTGCAGAATTTCGGTGAGTTTGAACTTGCTCTTGAGCCAGTTCAGCGCCCGCAACAAATCCCGCTCTTCGCTGCTGAAATCACTGCCCAACGGATACTCTGGAAACAACCGAGGGTGCCGTGCAGCAATTGCCGTCAAGCGCTGCGGGCTGTTGTCGGTGAAACGCGGATCGAGGCGAAAATCCTTCGGCAGTTTGCCGGCCTTCTGCGCCTGTTCGATCAAGCCAGGCTGGAAGCGTGAATCGCTGATGTTGAGCAACGCTTCGATCACCTTGGCGTCGGTCTTGCCGCGTAAATCGGCGATGCCGTATTCGGTGATCACAATGTCGCGCAAGTGCCGTGGAATCGTGCAGTGGCCGTACGCCCAGACCATGTTCGAGCTCACTTCACCGCCCGACTCACGCCAGCTGCGCAGGATCAGAATCGAGCGCGCGCCTTCCAGCGCATGGCCCTGGACGACGAAGTTGTATTGCCCGCCGACACCGCTGAGCACCTGCCCGCCTTCCAATTGATCAGCGACACCGGCGCCGAGCAGGGTCATGGTGAATGCGCTGTTGATGAAACGCGCATCCAGGCGCTGCAAGCGCTTGAGCTCTTCCTGGCCGTACAGCTCGTTGATGTAGCTGATGGCGGTCATGTTGAATTCAGCGAGCTTGCTGTCAGGTAAATCCCGCAGTCGCTGATAGAAACTGCGCGGCCCAAGGAAAAACCCACCGTGTATCGAGATGCCGCCCACTTGAGCCGACTCATCCAGGGTCCCGGCATTGGCGTGCTGTTGCAGGGCGACGCTCGGATAAACCTTGCGCCGCACGATCCCGGCATCGGACAACGCCAGCAGACCGTTGACAAACATCTCGCTGCAACCATAAAGCCCCTTGGCAAAAGGCTCCACGCCGCCTTCACGACTGATCAGCGGCGCCCAGTAATGCGCATCAAGGTCCGTTAACAACGCACGGTAGCCGTCGTTATCCGCCTGCCGTGACAGCAACGCGGCGGTCAGCGCATCGCCCATGGCACCGATGCCGATTTGCAGGGTGCCACCGTCCCGCACCAGGGTGCTGGCATGCAGGCCGATGAAGTGATCCTGAACGCCCACCGGCATGTTCGGTGTGGAAAACAGCGTGCTGCCCTCCTCCTCGTCAATCAGCAGATCGAACGCCTCGCGCTCGACTTCCGAGTCCCCTGGCATGTACGGCAGATCGCAGTGGACCTGGCCGAGCAGCAGGATGGTTTCCCCGGCGGCGCGGCGTTTGGCGATCATCGGCAACAGGTCGAGGGTGATGTCCGGGTTGCAACTCAGGCTCAGTCGATCCGGCTGTTGCGGGTCATGAGCCACCAGTTGCGCCACCAGGTTCAACCCGGCAGCGTTGATGTCCCGGGCGGCGTGGCTGTAGTTGCTGCTGACGTAGTCCTGTTGCGCCGACGCGCTGTGCAGCAAGCTGCCGGGCTGCAGGAAGAACTGCTCGATGTGAATGTTCGCCGGGAGGCTGTCACGGTGCAGGTCGGCGAGAAAATCCAGCTCGGGATAGTCGCCAAACACGCGCTCGATGAAGGGTTCCAGAAAGCGCCGCTGCAAGCCGTCGCCCAATGCCGGACGACCCAGGCTCAACGCGGTGTAGACCGTCAGTTGCCGCTCGGGCAACCGGGCGATGCGCTGATACAGCGCGTTGACGAAGCGGTTGGGTTTGCCCAGCCCCAGTGGCAGGCCGAGGTGTATATGCGCTGGCAAACGTGCGAGCACATCATCGACTGCCTGTTCGATTGATACCGACTGCACCATCAGACCCTCCCGACCTGTCCATGAATTGAGGTCGGTTCGAGCTTGCCGCGTCCTGATCGCGATGACCAGTCTCGAGGTCAAATCCCGGGTACAAAAAAGCCGCTCGCAAGCGGCTTTTTCACTGAAGACGGGGCTTATTTCAGGCCGGACATCTTCTGGATGGCGCCTTCAAGGTCTTTCACTTCGCAGTCGCTGCAAGTGCCTTTTGGTGGCATCGCATTGAGACCTGTCAACGCTACTTTCGCCAGGCCAGCAGCAGTGCCGCCTTCTTTGTCGGCGCGTTTTTTCCAGTCTGCAGCATCACCGATTTTCGGTGCGCCCAGCAGACCCGTGCCATGGCAAGCATTGCAATGTTTGGCAATGATTTCATCGGGAGTTTTCGCTGCACCGCCGCCTACCGAAGCGGCGACTTCCATCCCCTTGCACTCCTGGCCTTGTACACAGACCTGGCCGACAGGCTCAAGGCGCTTGGCGATATCGTCAGTGGTCGACGCCTGAGCGCTGACTGCCCAAAGGGCCAATACGGTTGCTGGTGCGGCCAGCATTTTCATAATTAGATTCACGCGTACACCCTCAATGGTGGCTAGTCACGCCCACGGCCACGGTTTCGCAGGCGGGCGCAAGTATAGCGGTAAGCCCGCCACACTGAAACAACCCTAAAGTCCTAGGGGTATTACGTCGTGGCGAAATACAGCATGGGGCGACTCGCAAAACCTTGCCGGACGCCTCTTTTCCTAGAAATTTGCCGGTGTGGCTGCGCTGATTAGTCGCGCTGGCGCATCGAACGGATTTCGAAAACGGTGCGGTTTGGTGCTTTCGAAATAGTAGCTGTCCCCGGCCTCGAGCACGAATGTCTCGAGCCCGACCACCAACTCCAGCCGACCCTCGAGCAGTATTCCGGTTTCCTCGCCCTCATGGGTGAGCATCTCTTCACCGGTATCGGCGCCTGGCGGGTAAATCTCGTTGAGGAACGCGATAGCACGGCTCGGATGGGCCTTGCCGACCAGTTTCATGGTCACGGCGCCATCGGAGATATCGATCAGTTCGTTGGCTTTGTAGACGATCTGCGTCGGTTTTTCCTGAAGAATCTCCTCGGAAAAGAACTCGACCATGGACATGGGGATGCCGCCAAGGACCTTCCTCAGCGAACTGATCGAGGGGCTGACGCTGTTTTTCTCGATCATTGAAATGGTGCTATTGGTAACGCCTGCCCGCTTGGCGAGCTCTCGCTGGGATAGACCTTTCAGTTTACGGATCGATTGCAGTCGTTCACCGACGTCCAATGCATTAGCCTCCCAGGATTCAGATTGTGTAGATAGTGAGCGTTATCATGGCGACAGCGTTCAGTATTTACAACACTTGGGGCTGAATCCTGTTTGGCAAAGCGACTTCTGGTCTCGACTGCCTGCCTCAGCTCCCGGAATAGAGCCGTGGCACGCGACGCAGGTTGCAGAAGATCTGGTAGGGAATGGTCCCGGCAGCCATGGCGACGTCACTGGCAAGGATGTTTTTACCCCACAACTCGACGGTAGAACCAAGGCCGGCCTGCGGCACATCAGTCAAATCGATGCAGAGCATGTCCATCGACACCCGTCCCAGCAGCTGGCTGCGCTGCCCGGCCACCAACACCGGCGTGCCGGTGGGCGCCTGACGCGGATAACCGTCGGCATAGCCCATGGCAACCACGCCGATGCGCATCAGCTTCTGGGTGATGAACTTCGCCCCATAGCCCACCGGCTCACCGGCCGGCAATTCGCGCACGCTGATGACTTTCGATTCCAGGGTCATCACCGGCTGCAAGCGTGCCGCCACCGGATTGGCTTCTTCAAAAGGTGTCGCGCCATAAAGCATGATGCCGGGGCGAACCCAATCGCTCGGCACCTGCGGCCAGCCCAGCACCGCCGGCGAGTTACACAGGCTGACCTGTGCCGACAAGCCCTGGCGCGCCGCTTCAAACACCGCAACCTGCTCCGCCGCGCTGCTGCTATGCAGCTCATCGGCACGCGCAAAGTGACTCATCAGCACGATCTTCGAAACCTTTCCGCTGGCCAGCAAGCGCTGATACGCCGCCTGATAATCCGCGGGATGCAGGCCGACCCGATGCATGCCCGAATCCAGCTTGAGCCAGACCGTGATCGGCTTGCTCAACGCGGCTTTCTCGAGCGCTTCGAGCTGCCACAGCGAATGCACCACGCACCAGAAGTCATGCTCAACGATCAGCGACAGCTCATCGGCTTCGAAAAAGCCTTCGAGCAGCAGCACCGGCGCACGGATACCGGCGGCGCGCAGTTCCAGGGCTTCTTCGATGCAAGCCACGGCGAAACCGTCCGCCTCGGCCTCCAGGGCCTGGGCACAGCGCACCGCGCCATGGCCGTAGGCATCGGCCTTGATCACCGCGAGGGCACGCGCCCCCGAGACTTCACGGGCCAGTTGATAGTTATGACGCAGGGCTTGAAGATCGATCAGGGCACGGGCAGGACGCATGGCGGCAGACTTCTAGGCGGTCATGGGGAAGAAAAAACCGGCGCTGGCTGACGGCGTGAACCGCCAGCAGCACCGGGAGAGGGATCGTTGCTTAAACAGACCCTACGGCAGAGCAGCCACTACCGACAGCTCAACCAGGATCTCCGGTTCGCACAGCTTGGCTTCGACCGTCGCACGGGCGGGCGCGACGTTCTTTGGCAGCCAGCTGTCCCAGACACTGTTCATGCCCTGGAAATGGGCATCAATGTCTTTCAGGTAAATCGTCACCGACAGCAGTTTGGTCTTGTCGGTCCCGGCCAGATCCAGCAAACGCTCGATGTTGGCGAGGGTTTCACGAGTCTGCTGTTCAATCCCGGCATTCATGTCGTCGCCGACTTGCCCGGCCAGATACACGGTACCGTTGTGGACAACGATCTGGCTCATGCGCTCATTGGTGAGCTGGCGCTGGATTGACATGCTTTTCAGACTCCTTTGGGGTGTTGCCATAACGGGAAATATCGAGGCCTTCGGCACTGATCTGCGGCGTTTTCTTCGCCATCAAGTCGGCCAGCAAGCGGCCGGAGCCGCACGCCATGGTCCAGCCAAGTGTGCCATGACCGGTGTTCAGGAACAGGTTCTTGAACGGAGTGGCGCCAACAATCGGCGTGCCGTCCGGAGTGGTCGGACGCAGGCCGGTCCAGAAACTCGCCTCGGCCAGGTCGCCGCCCTGAGGATAAAGATCGTTGACGATCATCTCCAGCGTTTCACGTCGACGCGGGTTCAGCGACAGGTCAAAACCGGCTATCTCAGCCATGCCGCCGACACGAATGCGGGTATCGAAACGGGTGATCGCAACCTTGTAGGTCTCGTCGAGAATAGTCGACGTCGGGGCCATCGCCGGATTTGTGATCGGCACGGTCAGCGAGTAGCCCTTGAGCGGGTACACCGGGGCCTTGATGCCCAACGGCTTGAGCAGCTTCGGCGAGTAGCTGCCGAGCGCCAATACATAGCGGTCGGCGGTTTCCAGCTTGCCGTCGATCCACACGCCGTTGATCCGGTCACCGGCGTAGTCGAGGCGCTGAATGTCCTGGTCAAAGCGGAATTCCACGCCCAGTTTCACGGCCATTTCGGCCAGGCGCGTGGTGAAGATCTGGCAGTCACCGGTCTGGTCGTTCGGCAGGCGCAAGGCACCGGCGAGGATATCGGTCACGCTGGCCAGCGCTGGTTCGACGCGGGCAATGCCGGCGCGGTCGAGCAGTTCAAAGGGCACGCCGGACTCTTTCAGGACCGCGATGTCTTTTGCCGCGCCATCCAGCTGCGCCTGAGTGCGGAACAGTTGAGTGGTCCCCAGGGTGCGGCCTTCGTAGGCAATGCCGGTTTCAGCACGCAGTTCATCGAGGCAGTCACGGCTGTACTCGGACAGGCGGACCATGCGCTCCTTGTTCACCGCATAACGGTTGGCGGTGCAGTTGCGCAGCATCTGCGCCATCCACAGGTATTGGTCGATATCGGCGGTGGCCTTGATCGCCAGCGGTGCGTGGCGTTGCAGCAGCCATTTGATGGCTTTGAGCGGCACGCCCGGCGCGGCCCACGGCGAGGCATAACCCGGCGAGACCTGGCCGGCGTTGGCGAAACTGGTTTCCATGGCAGCAGCCGGCTGACGGTCTACAACCGTTACTTCAAACCCGGCCCGAGCCAGATAGTAGGCACTGGCGGTACCGATGACGCCGCTACCCAAGACCAGAACGCGCATTTTCGTATCCCTCATCGCGGCTTACCGCTGACGTTTGTTGTACAAATCACAGATGTGCGCAGTGTAAAAAACATTGGCCAGTGCTTTTCACTATATAAGTGCCTATATTTGGCGACAATTCTCGGCAAAATCCCTTTTTACGGAGGCGCATCCCCTATGCGGACCAATACTCAAACGAAACGTGAGCTGGACAAGATCGACCGCAACATCCTGCGCATCCTTCAGGCAGACGGGCGGATTTCGTTTACCGAGCTAGGGGAAAAGGTCGGGTTGTCGACCACGCCCTGCACCGAGCGGGTGCGACGCCTGGAGCGCGAAGGGATCATCATGGGCTACAACGCCCGGCTCAACCCGCAGCACCTCAAGGGCAGCCTGCTGGTGTTCGTCGAGATCAGCCTCGACTACAAGTCCGGCGATACCTTCGAAGAGTTCCGACGCGCCGTACTGAAACTGCCGCACGTACTGGAATGCCACCTGGTGTCAGGGGACTTCGACTACCTGGTGAAGGCGCGGATTTCCGAGATGGCCTCGTACCGCAAACTGCTGGGCGACATCCTGCTCAAATTGCCCCACGTGCGTGAGTCCAAGAGCTATATCGTGATGGAAGAAGTGAAAGAGAGCCTGAACCTGCCGATTCCGGATTGAGGTCAGGGCTGAGGAAATGGTTGCCAGAGCAGGCGCCATCGCGAGCAGGCTCGCTCCCACAGTAGATTTTCAGCGGGCACTGTTTTGTGTACGACAAGGCCCCAATGTGGGAGCGAGCCTGCTCGCGATTGAAGCGACTCGATCTACCTGAAGCAACGGTGCTTCTAAACCAACACCTGCCGGGTGCTGGCCATGTATTCATGGATCTGCTTCTCGACCCGAGGGTGAATCAACTCCACCGGGCGGCGACCATTAGGGCATGGCAAGGTCTTGGTGGTGCCGAACAACCGACAGATCAACGGCCGCTCGTCATACACCGTGCAGCCATCGGGGCCCAGGTGCACGCAGTTCAGTTCGTCCATCGCAGCGTCCTGCTCGGCCCTGGTCTTACGCGGCAGGCGCGACATTTCTTCTGGCGAAGTGGTCACCGGGCCACAGCAGTCATGGCAGCCGGGCACGCACTCGAACGAGGGGATTTGCTGGCGAAGAGCGCGGATTTTCTGACTGTTGCAGCTCATCGAAGCGAGTACCGGAAAAGTGAACGGGGTGGGATTTTGCCCTAAAAGCCTCGCGCCAGACAGCGTAAGCCGATCAGTGTTGCCCACGCCGAAAGGTCCGGCTTATGCTCCGTAAAATTTACTAAACACACGAAACCCGGATGACGCACATGAACGCCCGCGTTCTGCAACCTGCCCCGAACAACCGGCACACGGCGTCTTACTACGCCGCCAGCAGCCTGCCGCAGCCCGATTATCCGGCGCTCGAAGGCGAACTGCTGGCGGACGTGTGCGTGGTGGGCGGCGGGTTCTCCGGACTGAACACCGCCATCGAACTGGCCGAACGCGGCCGCAGCGTGGTGCTGCTCGAAGCGCGCAAGATCGGCTGGGGCGCCAGCGGGCGCAATGGCGGACAACTGATTCGCGGGATCGGTCATGGCCTCGATCAGTTTGCCGAGGTGATCGGCACGGACGGCGTCCGTCAGATGAAACTCATGGGCCTGGAAGCGGTGGAAATCGTCCGGCAACGGATCGCGCATTTTCAGATCGCCTGCGACCTGACCTGGGGTTATTGCGACCTGGCCAACAAACCTCGCGACCTTGAAGGTTTCGCCGAAGATGCGGCCGAGCTGCGTAGCCTCGGCTATCGCCATGAGACCCGACTGCTGCAAGCCCACGAAATGCACAGCGTGGTCGGCTCCGACCGCTATGTCGGTGGCCTGATCGACATGGGTTCCGGGCATCTGCACCCGCTGAACCTGGCCTTGGGCGAAGCTGCCGCGGCGCAGCAACTGGGCGTGAAACTGTTCGAACTATCGGCCGTGACCCGCATCGACTATGGCAGCGAGGTCAAGGTCCACACCGCGCAAGGCTCGGTCCGCGCCAAGACCCTGGTGCTCGGCTGCAACGCCTACCTCAACAACCTTAACCCCGAGCTCAGCGGCAAAGTGCTGCCCGCCGGCAGTTACATCATCGCCACCGAACCCTTGAGCGCAGCGCAGGCCCACGCATTACTGCCGCAGAACATGGCGGTCTGCGACCAGCGAGTGGCGCTGGACTACTACCGACTCTCGGCGGATCGGCGCTTGCTGTTCGGCGGCGCCTGCCACTATTCCGGTCGCGATCCGTCGGACATCGCCGCGTATATGCGCCCGAAGATGCTCGACGTCTTCCCGCAACTGGCCGGGGTGAAGATCGACTATCAATGGGGCGGGATGATCGGCATCGGCGCCAACCGCCTGCCGCAGATCGGCCGGCTCCAGGACCAGCCGAATGTGTATTACGCCCAGGCCTATTCCGGTCATGGGCTGAACGCTACCCACCTGGCCGGCAAGCTGCTGGCCGAAGCCATCAGCGGTCAGCAAGGTGGCGGGTTCGATCTGTTCGCCAAGGTGCCGCACATTACCTTTCCGGGCGGGAAGTACTTGCGGTCGCCGTTGTTGGCGCTGGGGATGTTGTGGCACCGGCTTAAAGAACTGGCCTGAAAGCTGGCCTGCGTTCTTACCGGCCTCATCGCAAGCAGGCTCGCTCCCACAGACATCTACAGTGAACACACATTTTGTGAGCACCGGTGATCAATTGTGGGAGCGAGCCTGCTCGCGATTCGATCGAAAGGGCGCCATCACACTCAGATCCGCCAAAAGGGTTTGAGCCCCTCCTCCCGCGCCTCTGCACGACTCAGCCCCACATCGCGCAACTGCTCGGGCGAAAGCTCAAGCAAGGACTTGCGCGTGTGCAGACGATGCCAGAACAGCCCCCAGCGACCGAGACCGGACGGGGCATTGCGCAGCGTTGACGCGCGCATGCCCTTTTCCTGCCCAGCCTCCAGTTCCTGACTGTGTAACGTCAGCCGCACATCGCTCAAGCCGCTCATTTTGATTGCTCCTGTTTACTTGGGTCGCCAGAGATTCCATGATGCGCGGGGTGGCAAAACCGTTACAGATTCAAAGGAGCTGTATTACTTCCATACAGATTTGCCGTTTTAGCGACTGAATCCTGTATTTTTGCCCCATCTGTACTGGTCCCCTGAATCTCTTCACCGAGGCTGCACCATGACTCTTTACGTCAACCTCGCCGAATTGCTCGGCACGCGTATCGAACAGGGCTTCTACCGTCCGGGCGATCGACTGCCGTCTGTACGGGCATTGAGTGTCGAGCACGGGGTCAGCCTGAGCACGGTGCAGCAGGCCTATCGGGTTCTGGAAGACAGCGGGCTGGCAATGCCGAAGCCGAAATCCGGCTACTTCGTGCCGGCCGGGCGCGAGCTGCCGGAGTTGCCGGTCGTTGGCCGCCCGGCCCAGCGTCCGGTGGACATTTCCCAGTGGGATCAGGTGCTGGAGCTGATTCGCGCCGTCCCACGCAAGGACATCGTGCAGCTCGGTCGCGGCATGCCGGACGTCACCACACCAACCATGAAGCCTCTACTGCGCGGGTTGGCACGGATCAGTCGACGGCAGGACATGCCCGGCCTGTATTACGACAACATCTACGGAATCCTCGAACTGCGCGAACAGATTGCGCGCCTGATGCTCGACTCCGGCTGTCAACTGAGCGCCAACGACCTGGTGATCACCACCGGCTGCCACGAAGCGCTGTCCACCAGCATTCGCGCGATCTGCGAGCAGGGCGACATCGTGGCCGTCGACTCGCCGAGCTTTCACGGCGCCATGCAGACCCTCAAAGGGCTGGGCATGAAAGCCCTGGAAATACCCACCGACCCGATTACCGGGATCAGTCTCGAGGCGCTGGAACTGGCGCTGGAACAGTGGCCAATCAAAGCCATACAGTTGACCCCCAACTGCAACAATCCATTGGGGTACATCATGCCGGAGGCGCGCAAGCGGGCACTGCTGACCCTGGCACAGCGCTTCGATGTGGCAATCATTGAGGACGATGTGTATGGCGAACTGGCCTACACCTACCCTCGTCCCCGCACGATCAAATCCTTCGACGAAGACGGCCGCGTCCTGCTCTGCAGCTCGTTTTCGAAGACCCTGGCACCGGGGCTGCGCATCGGCTGGGTCGCGCCGGGCCGGTATCTGGAGCGGGTGCTGCACATGAAATACATCAGCACCGGCTCCACCGCGCCACAACCACAAATCGCCATCGCCGAATTCCTCAAGGGCGGGCACTTCGAACCGCATTTGCGGCGGATGCGCACGCAATACCAGCGAAATCGCGACCTGATGCTCGACTGGGTCAGCCGCTACTTTCCTGCAGGTACCCGCGCCAGCCGCCCGCAAGGCAGCTTCATGCTGTGGGTCGAACTGCCGGAAAGTTTCGACACACTGAAACTGAATCGTGCGCTGATCGACCAAGGCGTACAGATTGCCGTCGGCAGTATTTTTTCCGCCTCGGGCAAATACCGCAATTGCCTGCGCATGAACTACTCGGCCAAACCGACACCGCAGGTTGAAGAGGCGGTGCGCAAGGTCGGCGCGGCAGCGATCAAGCTACTGGCCGAGCATCACGAGGACACATAACGCAATCAACCGACGCCTGAGCATTCACGGAGCATTGCCAAATGCCGTGCCATACTCCGGATCCTGCCCATTCGCGGAAACTCCGATTTGCGCTCCAGACAAGCCCTGCTTTTTCTGCCGCTCGTCTCGCTACTGAGCGGCTGCACCTCTCTCGCCGTGCATCACAAACCGAGCCAGACGCTGCCAGCCGCGGACTCTGCGTTCGGGCGCTCGATCCAGTCACAGGCTGCGGCGTATCAAGGCCGTTCCGGCTTCCGCCTGCTGCCCAACAGCAGTGAAGCCTTCATGGCGCGTGCCGAGCTGATTCGCAATGCGCAAAGCAGCCTCGACTTGCAGTACTACATCGTCCACGACGGTGTCAGCACACGATTGCTGGCGGCGGAGCTGCTCAAGGCTGCCGACCGCGGCGTGCGCATACGCATTCTGCTCGATGACACCACCAGCGATGGCCTGGACCAGATCATCGCCACCCTTGCTGCGCATCCGCAGATTCATATTCGCCTGTTCAACCCGCTGCACCTGGGCCGCAGCACCGGGCTGACCCGTACCATGGGGCGGCTGTTCAACCTGTCACTTCAGCATCGGCGCATGCACAACAAGCTGTGGCTGGCGGACAACAGCGCAGCCATCGTCGGCGGCCGTAACCTGGGCGACGAGTACTTCGATGCCGAGCCCGACCTGAATTTCACCGACATCGACATGCTCGGCATCGGCCCGGTAGCCGAGCAGCTCGGGCACAGTTTCGACCAGTACTGGAACAGCGCCCTGAGCAAACCGATCGATGAGTTTATCTCGAGCAAACCCACGGCAAAGGATCTGGCCAACACCCGACTGCGGCTGAAAGAGTCGCTGGAGGGCACCCGCCAACAGAACCATGCGCTGTACCAGCAACTGAAGATTTACCAGACCCATCCACACCTGGATATCTGGCGGCGTGAATTGATCTGGGCCTGGAACCAGGCATTGTGGGACGCACCCAGCAAGGTGCTGGCCAAGGACGAGCCGGATCCGCAACTGCTGCTGACCACCCAACTGGCGCCCGAACTACAAGGCGTCAGTAACGAGCTGATCATGATCTCGGCCTATTTCGTCCCAGGCCAGACAGGGCTGGTCTACCTGACGGGACGCGCGGATGCCGGGGTTTCAGTCAGTTTGCTGACCAACTCCCTGGACGCCACCGACGTGCCGGCCGTACACGGTGGCTACGCGCCTTACCGCAAGGCGTTGCTGGAACATGGCGTGAAGCTGTTCGAGTTGCGCCGTCAACCCGGCGAGCATGGAGGTAGTGGCCCGCACCTGTTCCACGGTGCCACCTCCCGCAGCTCCGATTCCAGCCTGCACAGCAAGGCGATGATCTTTGACCGGCAAAAGGCGTTCATCGGCTCATTCAATTTCGATCCGCGCTCGGTGCTCTGGAACACTGAAGTCGGGGTGCTGGTGGACAGCCCGGAACTCGCCGGACAGGTTCGTGAACTGGCCCAGCGAGGCATGTCTGCGGCCCTGAGTTATGAGGCTCGACTGGAGAATGGCCAGGTGGTGTGGGCCACTGAAGACGACGGCCAGCCACACACCCTGACCCGAGAACCGGGGAGCTGGTGGCGACATTTCAACGCCTGGCTCAGCAAATCGGTGGGACTGGAGCGGATGCTCTAAAAACTGCATACCCCTGCGCCATCACATCGTCCGTAGCAGCTGCCGAACGCAGGCTGCGCCAGCTGCTACACATTACGCTGGTTGTACCGTGCCAAACGCCCCTTGGCGCAGCAACAGGATCACCAGCCCAAACGCCCCCGCCGCCATCAGCAACGGCAAGGCGTGCCCACTGATCCATTGACTGCCGGCACCAGCCGCCAATGGGCCGATCAGACAACCGATACCCCACAATTGCGCAATGTGAGCGTTGGCTCGCACCAGCGCATCGTCGCGGTAGCGTTCGCCGATCAGAATCAGCGACAAGGTAAACAAACCGCCGGCACTGGCGCCAAACAGCACCCACAACGGCCAGATCAGCGTGGTCTCGATCAACAGTGGAATCGCCAGGCTCGAGAGCATCAGGATGACTGCACAACCGGCAAACAACGTACGCCGCGACAGCCGATCCGCCAGCGCACCAATCGGCAATTGCAACAAGGCATCGCCGACCACCACGGTGCTGACCATCGCCAGGGCGATTTCAGCGCTGAAGCCCTGGCGCAGGCAATACACCGGCAGCAAGGTCAGGATCATCGCCTCGAACGCAGCAAACAGCGACACCGCCCAGGCAATCGCCGGCAGGCCCCGACAAAAGCTCAGCAAGTCACTGAACGTCACGCTGCAGGCTTCGCTACTCGGCGCGCCGCTACGTCCCAACAGCAACAGCGGCGACGTCACCAGCAAGCCAACACCGACCCAGAAACCGAAATCGTTGTCGGTGCCCAACGCACCCAGCAGCAACGGACCGGACAGTTGGCTCAGGGCATAACTGCTGCCATACAGCGCCACCAGTCGCCCGCGCCATTGTTCGACCACCAACTGGTTGATCCAGCTCTCGCCGAGGATGAACACGAGGGTCAGGACCACCCCGATCATCAAACGCAGCACCAGCCAGACCGGATAACTGGGCAACAGCGCCAGCAAACCGATGGAAAACGCCCCGGCCCACAGGCACAGGCGCATCAGATTAACCGTGCCGAAACGTGCCGCCAAATGGCTGGAGACCTTGGCCCCCAGCAGCACACCAATCGCCGGCATCGCCGCCATGACACCGATTGCAAACGAGCCGTAACCCCAGCTTTCCAGGCGCAACGACACCAACGGCATGCTGACGCCCAGGGCCAGGCCGACACTCAGGACAGAGGCCAACACGGCGAAATAAGTCGCCCAACGCATGTTCCACGCTCCTGTGGATATTTTTATGTACAGCGCAAAGCACTGTGGGAGCGAGCCTGCTCGCGATGACGGCGCAACATTCAACATTGACGTCGACTGTCATACCGCTATCGCGAGCAGGCTCGCTCCCACAGGGGATCTGCGTCGTTCAGGGAGCCTGATTCAGAACAGGCTCCCTGAATGGTTTACAACTTGATCCAGGTCGCCTTCAGCTCGGTGTACTTGTCGAACGCGTGCAGCGACTTGTCACGACCGTTGCCCGACTGTTTGAAACCACCAAACGGCGCGGTCATGTCGCCACCATCGTACTGGTTGACCCACACGCTGCCGGCACGCAGGGCCTTGGCGGTCAGGTGGCCCTTGGAGATATCCGAGGTCCAGACAGCAGCGGCCAAACCATACGGCGTGTCGTTGGCGATCCGGATCGCTTCATCGACGCTGTCGAAGGTGATGACCGACAGCACCGGGCCAAAGATCTCTTCCTGAGCGATCTTCATGGCGTTGCTCACGCCATCAAAGATCGTCGGCTCAACGTAGGTGCCACCGGTTTCCTGGAGGATCCGCTTGCCACCCGCCACCAGTTTCGCGCCGTCGGTGTGACCGGATTCGATGTAGGACAGCACGGTGTTCATCTGTTGCGTGTCGACCAGTGCGCCGACGTTGGTCGCCGGATCCAGCGGGTTGCCCGGCTTCCAGGCCTTCAGGGCCTCGATCACCAGCGGCAGGAATTTATCCTTGATCGAACGCTCGACCAGCAGACGGGAACCTGCGGTGCAGACTTCGCCCTGGTTGAACGCGATGGCACTGGCAGCGGACTCGGCCGCCGCTTGCAGGTCCGGCGCATCGGCAAACACGATGTTCGGGCTCTTGCCACCCGCCTCCAGCCAGACGCGCTTCATGTTCGATTCGCCGGAATAAATCATCAGTTGCTTGGCGATTTTGGTCGAACCGGTGAACACCAGCGTGTCGACGTCCATGTGCAAGGCCAGCGCCTTGCCGACGGTGTGACCGTAGCCTGGCAGCACGTTCAGCACGCCTTTCGGGATACCGGCTTCAACGGCCAGCGCCGCGATGCGGATAGCGGTCAACGGGGATTTTTCGGATGGCTTGAGGATCACCGAGTTACCGGTGGACAGCGCCGGGCCGAGTTTCCAGCAGGCCATCATCAGCGGGAAGTTCCACGGCACGATGGCACCCACCACACCCACCGGCTCACGGGTCACCAGACCCAGTTGGTCGTGCGGGGTAGCGGCCACTTCGTCGTAGATCTTGTCGATGGCTTCACCGCTCCAGCTCAGCGCTTGCGCCGCGCCCGGAACGTCGATGTACAGGGAATCGCTGATCGGCTTGCCCATGTCCAGGGTTTCAAGCAGCGCCAGCTCATCGGCGTGCTGCTTGAGCAGGCCGGCGAAACGAATCATGGTGGCCTTGCGCTTGGCTGGTGCCAGACGCGACCAGACACCCGAGTTGAACGTGCTGCGGGCGTTTTCTACGGCGCGCTGGGCGTCGGCGGCATCACAGCTGGCGATCTTGCCCAGCAGACGGCCATCGACAGGGCTGATGCAGTCGAATGTCTCGCCGGAGACCGCTGCGGTGTATTCGCCATTGATGTAGGCACGGCCTTCGATCTTCAGGTCGCGGGCGCGTTGTTCCCAGTCGGCACGAGTCAGGGTAGTCATACGAGAGTCCTCCTCTTATTGAATACGAGCGCCACGCGATCTACGCAGGCACCTACAGGAATTCTGCCCGGCCAGTTTTCAATTCGGCCCAAGGCAACTGCCACCCTAAACCAGCGACCCCTCACGTTTCAATATATTTGACATATGGCCGGTAAACGGCCTTGCGATGTTCATTTTAATAAACATAGACTTTGATTTTCAGGCAATCACGGGGGATTACAAGAATGAGCATCCAGGACATTGTCGACTTCAGCCAGGCCACCACACCCGCCGAGCGCTACCGCCCGGACGCCACAAAAGTACTCAAGGGCGATCCCGAGCAAGCTGTCTACAACCACTACAGCAGCCCGTGCGGTCAGTTGAACGCGGGCGTCTGGGAAGGTGAAGTCGGGCAATGGACGGTGAACTTCACCGAACACGAATACTGCGAAATCGTACAGGGGGTTTCGGTGCTGCGTGACCACGACGGCAATGCCAAGACCCTGCGGGCGGGCGATCGTTTTGTCATTCCGGCCGGCTTCCGCGGCACCTGGGAAGTGCTGGAACCGTGCCGCAAGATCTATGTGGCGTTTGAACAGAAGGCCTGAGGCTTTTCTGACCCCAACAAA
Organism: Pseudomonas sp. 05N36; assembly: GCF_056397385.1. Classification (NCBI taxonomy): domain Bacteria; kingdom Pseudomonadati; phylum Pseudomonadota; class Gammaproteobacteria; order Pseudomonadales; family Pseudomonadaceae; genus Pseudomonas; species Pseudomonas sp. 05N36. The sequence continues at coordinate 354,365 of NZ_JBFTNH010000005.1, forward strand.
AAAGGCCCGTATCTTGCGATATGGGCCTTTTTCTCAGGAGGAAAAATCAATTACTTGATTTTGCCTTCTTTGTAGATCACGTGCTTGCGAACAACCGGATCAAATTTCTTGATCTCGATTTTGTCCGGAGTAGTGCGCTTGTTCTTGTCGGTAGTGTAGAAGTGACCAGTACCAGCGCTCGAAATCAAACGAATCAATTCACGCATGATTAGCTCCCTTAGATCTTGCCAGCTTTGCGGATTTCGGCCAGCACGGCAGTAATGCCACGCTTGTCGATGATACGCATGCCTTTGGCAGATACGCGCAGACGCACGAAACGTTTCTCTTCTTCAACCCAGAAGCGGTGATGCTGCAGGTTCGGCAGGAAACGACGACGGGTTTTGTTGTTTGCGTGGGAAATGTTATTCCCAGTCACCGGACCCTTACCGGTAACTTGACAGACTCTCGACATGCCTCAGCCCTCTAAAACCACATGCCCAACCCGGCATGGGTTGGCCGCTTAATCTCTCAGTCATTTGGCGCCAGGCGCCGCGTTTCTTTAAGGGTCTTACCGGCTACACCTACAGTGAAGGAACCGGGCCCCTAGAAAAGAGCGCTGCTTTATACCAGAAAGACTAGAGAGCAACAACAATCGGTGTGCATTGAATTAACAAAACCCCTATTTTTCGGGCTCCGAGCGCCTTGGACAAAGGCTGTCGTCGATGGCGACCGCTCGTCGCAGAAAGTCGGCCAACAGACCAATCCAGGGTTTTCCTCGGGCAGTACTCACCGAAAACAATCGCACATACTCCCCTTAAAATGAAAAAGGGGATAGTCATTTGTAAAAGAGCCCACTAGGGTAAGCCTTTTCCAGACTGCACTCGCAGATGGGCCTTCGATCTGCACAGGAATTCACACATGCGCCTCGCTGCCCTACCGTTGTTGCTCGCCCCACTCTTGCTGAGCCCATTGGCCCAGGCTGCCGCTTTAAGCGTCTGCACCGAGGCCAGCCCGGAAGGGTTCGATGTCGTTCAATACAACTCGCTGACCACCACCAACGCTTCGGCCGACGTGCTGATGAACCGCCTGGTGGACTTCGACACCGCCAGTGGCAAAGTCGTCCCCAGCCTGGCTGACAGCTGGGAAGTGTCGACCGACGGCCTGACCTATATCTTCAAGCTGCATCCACAGGTGAAGTTCCACCACACCGAGTACTTCACCCCGACCCGCGATCTGAACGCCGAAGACGTGAAGTTCAGCTTCGAGCGCATGCTCGACCCGGCCCACCCTTGGCACAAAGTCGCCCAAAGTGGCTTCCCTCACGCTCAATCGATGCAATTGCCTGCGCTGATCAAGAAAATCGACGCGCAGGACCCGCTGACCGTGCGCTTTACCCTGGACCACCCCGACTCGACCTTCCTTGTCACCCTGAGCATGGGGTTTGCCTCGATCTACTCGGCTGAGTATGCCGACCAGCTGCTCAAGGCCGGCACGCCCGAGAAACTCAACAGCCAGCCAATTGGCAGCGGCCCGTTCATCTTCGGGCGCTTCCAGAAAGATGCGTCGATTCGCTACAAGGCCAACCGCGACTACTTTGCCGGCAAACCGGCCGTGGACAGCCTGGTGTTCGCCATCACCCCGGACGCCAACGTGCGCTTGCAAAAACTGCGGCGCAACGAGTGCCAGATCGCCCTGTCGCCCAAACCGCTGGACGTGCAGGCCGCCGCCCAGGACCCGGCCCTGAAGATCGAGAGCACGCCGGCGTTCATGACCGCGTTCGTGGCCATCAACAGTCAGCATCCGCCGCTGGATAAACCCGAAGTCCGCCAGGCGATCAACCTCGCCTTCGACAAGGCCAACTACCTCAAGGCCGTTTTCGAAGACACCGCGCAGGCTGCCAACGGTCCGTACCCGCCCAACACCTGGAGCTACGCCAAGGACTTGCCGGGCTATCCGAAAGACATCGCCAAGGCGCGTGCGCTGCTGGCCAAGGTCGGGCTCAAGGAGGGGTTTAAAACCACGATCTGGACCCGTCCTTCCGGCAGCCTGCTCAACCCGAACCCAAGCCTTGGCGCCCAGTTGCTGCAGGCGGACCTGGCCGAAGTCGGGATTCAGGCAGAAATCCGGGTGATTGAATGGGGCGAGCTGATTCGCCGCGCCAAGGCCGGCGAACACGACCTGCTGTTCATGGGCTGGTCCGGCGACAACGGTGACCCGGATAACTTCCTCACGCCACAGTTCTCCTGCGCGGCGGTCCAGTCCGGGACCAACTTCGCCCGCTACTGCGACCCGGGCCTGGACAAAGTTATCAGCGCCGGCAAGACCACCACCGAACAAGGCGTGCGCAGCAAGCTTTACGAACAGGCCCAGGCGCAGATCCAGCAACAGGCGCTGTGGCTGCCACTGGCACACCCGACCGCCTACGCGTTGACGCGCAAGGACGTTCAGGGCTACCAGGTCAGCCCGTTCGGCCGTCAGGATTACTCGAAAGTCAGCCTCAAGTAAAAGCGTCACCGCAAAACCTGTGGGAGCGAGCCTGCTCGCGAAAGCGTCACTTCGATCACTGAATAGGTCGACTGACACGACGCCTTCGCGAGCAGGCTCGCTCCCACATGGATTTACCTGGCTGCGCTACCCCGCTCACATCCACCCGTACTCGGCCATCGACAGCGGATCGCCATCGCCGACGATGAAATGGTCGAGTACCCGCACATCGATCAGGTCCAGCGCCTCTTGCAGGCGCCTGGTCAGCGCTCGATCCGCCTGACTCGGCTCGGCGCTGCCTGACGGATGGTTGTGGCACAGGATCAACGCCGCGGCGTTGTGCGCCAGTGCACGCTTGACCACCTGACGCGGGTAGACGCTGGCACTGTCGATCGAACCGCGAAACAGTATCTCGAACGCCAGCACCCGATGCCGGGAGTCCAGGAACAGACAGCCAAACACCTCATGCGGCTCATGGCGCAACATCGCCTTCAGGTAATTGCGCACCTCGATCGGGCTCTTGAGCACCGAGTCGCGACGCAAGCGTTCCGCCAAATGCCGTCGCGCCATCTCCAGCACTGCCTGCAACTGGGCAAACTTTGCCGGCCCCAGCCCAAGCTGACTGCCGAACGTCTGCTGATCGGCCTCCAGTAACGTGCGCAGGCTGCCAAATTGATGCAACAGGTGTCGCGCCAGATCGACTGCGCTTTTGCCGGTCACCCCGGTGCGTAGAAAGATCGCCAGTAACTCGGCGTCCGAAAGGCTCGCCGAACCCTGCTCCAGAAGCTTCTCCCGCGGGCGCTCTGCCGCCGGCCAATCGCGAATGCTCATAGCACCTCCATGTGTGTGTGGGCGCCGCTGTTCCGTTGCGGTCGCTGTGATATCGTAGTCCATCTTTTTTGCGGGCGATTTCACCCTGGGGAGGGGTTTCGCCACGTAGTCATCAATGAATTGAAAGGCAGGCCTATGCAGCGGCTGTATCGGAAACGCATCGTTCTCGGCGTCGGCGGCGGCATTGCCGCCTACAAGAGCGCCGAGCTGGTTCGCCGACTCATCGACCAGGGCGCCGAAGTGCGCGTGGTCATGACCCGTGGCGGCAGCGAGTTCATCACCCCGCTGACCATGCAGGCACTCTCCGGGCACCCGGTCCACCTGGACCTGCTGGACCCGGCGGCCGAAGCTGCGATGGGCCACATCGAGCTGGCCAAATGGGCCGACCTGGTGCTGATCGCGCCAGCCACCGCCGACCTGATCGCGCGCCTGGCCCAAGGCATCGCCAATGACCTGCTGACCACCCTGGTACTGGCCACCGACGCCACCGTCGCACTGGCCCCGGCGATGAACCAGGCCATGTGGCGCGACCCGGCCACCCAGGCCAACACCCAATTGCTCGAAAGCCGTGGCTTCAAGGTCTTCGGCCCGGCGTCCGGTAGCCAGGCCTGCGGCGACGTCGGCATGGGCCGCATGCTCGAAGCCGACGATCTGGCGCAATGCGCCGCCGACTGCTTCCAGCGTCAGGCGCTGACCGGCAAACACGTGCTGATCACGGCCGGCCCGACCCAGGAAAACATCGACCCGGTGCGCTACATCACCAATCACAGCTCCGGGAAAATGGGCTTTGCACTGGCCGAAGCCGCGGTTGAAGCCGGCGCCCGGGTGACCCTGATCACCGGCCCCGTGCACCTGCCGACCCCGGATCGCGTCACCCGGATCGACGTGGTCAGCGCCCGCGACATGCTCGCCGCCTGTGAAGCCGCGATCCCTTGCGACCTGTTCATCGCGTCTGCTGCGGTCGCGGACTATCGCCCGGAAGTCGTCGCCCCACAAAAACTCAAGAAAGACCCTACGAACGGCGACGGCTTGTTGCTACAAATGGTCCGCAACCCAGACATTCTGGCGACCATAGCCACGCGCCCCGACCGTCCGTTCAGTGTCGGTTTCGCCGCCGAAACCGAACACCTGCTCGACTACGCTGCCCGCAAGCTGAAAGACAAAAACCTCGACCTGATCGTCGCCAACGACGTGGCCAACCCGAGCATTGGCTTCAACAGCGAGGAAAACGCTTGCAGCGTGATCGACCGGGAGTTGCACGCAACACTCTTCGCCCAGACCAGCAAGGGCAAAATCGCCCGCCAGCTGATCACTTTTATCGCCGAACGTCTGAACCAGGTTTAACTCGCATGCACGCTTTACAAGCCAAGATCCTCGACCCACGCATTGGCCGCGAATTCCCGCTGCCGCAGTACGCCACGCCAGGCTCCGCCGGCCTCGACCTGCGGGCGATGCTGGAACAGGACACGGTCATCAAGCCGGGTGAAACCCTGCTGATCCCGACCGGCCTGTCGGTGTACATCGGCGATCCGGGCCTCGCCGCACTGATCCTGCCGCGCTCGGGCCTGGGCCATAAGCACGGCATCGTGCTAGGCAACTTGGTCGGCCTGATCGACTCCGATTACCAGGGCCCGCTAATGGTCTCCTGCTGGAACCGCGGCCAGACCGACTTCAACATCGTGGTCGGCGAACGTCTTGCCCAACTGGTGCTGGTGCCGGTGGTTCAGGCGCACTTCGAAATGGTGGAAGAGTTCGTCGAGACCCAGCGCGGCACCGGTGGCTTCGGTCATTCCGGCAGCCACTGATACAACAAAGCCCCATGTGGCGAGGGAGCTTGCTCCCGCTGGGCTGCGCAGCAGACCCAAAAATTTTGTGGGCGCTACGCACCCAAGCGGGAGCAAGCTCCCTCGCCACAATGTTTATGCTGTCTCACCTGTAAGGTTCACCGCGAAAATCAAGGCATGCGCCGGCTTTCATGAGTGTCATGGCCCTTTCGCACCACGAACTCTCTGCGGAAAACGCCGTCATAACTTCCAGTTTGAGCTTGCCGACGAATGATTCGCAGGCAGGTCCAGCCACTTTCGAGATGGAGCATTTCCACAGATGAGCACCCCAACCCGCGTCGCCCCCAAGTTCCCCGACAGCATTTTCCGCGCCTACGATATCCGTGGCACCGTTCCGGAATTTCTGAACGCTGAAACGGCTTACTGGCTCGGTCGCGCCATCGGTGCCCAAAGTCTGGCCCAGGGTGAGCCGAATGTTTCCGTCGGCCGCGATGGCCGCCTTTCCGGCCCGGAACTGGTGGAACAACTGATCCAGGGCCTGTACGACAGCGGCTGCCACGTCAGCGACGTCGGCCTGGTGCCAACCCCGGCGCTCTATTACGCGGCCAACGTGCTGGCCGGCAAGTCTGGCGTAATGCTCACCGGCAGCCACAACCCGTCGAACTACAACGGCTTCAAAATCGTCATCGCTGGCGACACCCTGGCCAACGAACAGATCCAGGCCCTGCATGACCGCCTGAAAACCAACAACCTGAGCAGCGGCAAGGGCAGCATCACCAAAGTCGAGATCCTCGACCGCTACACCACCGAAATCGTCCAGGACATCAAACTCGCCCGACGCCTGAAAGTCGTGGTCGACTGCGGCAACGGTGCCGCCGGCGTTATCGCGCCTCAGTTGATCGAAGCGCTGAACTGCGAAGTCATCCCGCTGTTCTGCGACGTCGATGGCAACTTCCCGAATCACCACCCGGACCCGGGCAAGCCTGAAAACCTGGTGGACCTGATCGCCAAGGTCAAGGAAACCAAGGCCGACCTGGGCCTGGCCTTCGACGGTGACGGCGACCGCGTCGGCGTGGTGACCAATACCGGCGACATCGTTTTCCCGGACCGTCTGCTGATGCTGTTCGCCAAGGATGTGGTTGCACGCAACCCGGACGCCGAGATCATCTTCGACGTCAAATGCACCCGCCGCCTGACCCCGCTGATCAAGGAATACGGTGGCCGTCCGCTGATGTGGAAAACCGGTCATTCGCTGATCAAGAAGAAGATGAAACAAACCGGCGCCCTGCTCGCAGGCGAAATGAGCGGGCACATCTTCTTCAAGGAGCGCTGGTTCGGTTTCGACGACGGTATTTACAGCGCCGCGCGGCTGCTGGAGATCCTCAGCAAGGAAAAATCCACTGCGCAAGAGTTGTTCGAGACCTTCCCGAACGATATTTCTACGCCAGAAATCAATATCCATGTGACCGAAGAGAGCAAATTCAGCATCATTGATGCACTGCACGACGCCCGTTGGGGTGAAGGCGCCGAATTGACCACCATCGACGGTGTGCGAGTCGACTACGCCAAAGGCTGGGGCCTGGTTCGCGCGTCCAACACCACACCGGTGCTGGTCCTGCGTTTCGAGGCCGATAACGACGCCGAACTGCAGCGCATCAAGGATGTGTTCCACACCCAACTGAAACGTGTTGCACCTGACCTCCAACTACCATTTTGATTTTTTGAAGCGCCTTTATTGAAGTGCCGGAGCCCCGAATGACCATCGAACGCGAAGCCGCCGCCAACACCGCCAAGGTCCTGTCCGAAGCGCTGCCTTACATTCGCCGCTATGTCGGCAAGACCCTGGTGATCAAATACGGCGGCAACGCGATGGAAAGCGAGGAGCTGAAAACCGGCTTCGCCCGCGACATCGTGCTGATGAAGGCCGTGGGCATCAACCCGGTGGTGGTTCACGGCGGCGGTCCGCAAATCGGCGATTTGCTCAAGCGCCTGTCGATCGAGAGCCACTTCATCGATGGCATGCGCGTCACCGACGCCCAGACCATGGACGTGGTGGAAATGGTCCTCGGTGGCCAGGTGAACAAGGACATCGTCAATCTGATCAACCGTCATGGCGGCAGCGCCATCGGCCTGACCGGTAAAGACGCCGAGCTGATTCGTGCGAAGAAGCTCACCGTGACCCGTCAGACACCGGAGATGACCCAGCCGGAAATCATCGACATCGGCCAGGTGGGCGAAGTAGTCGGCATCAACACCGACCTGCTGAACCTGCTGGTCAAAGGCGACTTCATCCCGGTGATCGCACCCATCGGTGTCGGCGCCAACGGCGAGTCGTACAACATCAACGCCGACCTGGTGGCCGGCAAGGTCGCTGAAGCACTGAAAGCTGAAAAGCTGATGCTGCTGACCAACATCGCCGGCCTGATGGACAAGTCCGGCAAGGTCCTGACCGGCCTGAGCACCCAGCAGGTCGACGAGCTGATCGCCGACGGCACCATCTACGGCGGCATGCTGCCGAAGATCCGTTGCGCGCTGGAGGCCGTACAGGGCGGCGTCGGCAGCTCGCTGATCATCGATGGCCGGGTGCCGAATGCAATTCTGCTGGAAATCTTCACCGACACCGGTGTGGGCACCTTGATCAGCAATCGCAAGCGTCCGTAAGCAATACACATAAAAAGACCCCGCTCAGACTGACTGAGCGGGGTCTTTTTTTGCCTGCGATCTCAATAGGAGATCATTTTGTGGCGAGGGAGCTTGCTCCCGCTTGAGTGCGCAGCGCTCACAAAATCCTTGGGCCTGCTACGCAGCCCAGCGGGAGCAAGCTCCCTCGCCACACAAGCTCGCCAGGGTTGTGGTCAGACGCCGAACTGCGCGCGGTAGGCTTCAACCGCAGGCAAATGCTGCTTGAGCTGCGGATCGTCGGCGAGGAATTCCAGCACCTGATTCAGCGAAACGATGCTGATCACCGGGATACCGAAGTCACGTTCCACTTCCTGGATTGCCGACAATTCACCGTTGCCGCGCTCCTGACGGTTCAGCGCGATCAACACGCCGGCTGCCTTGGCGCCTTCCTGGGAAGCGATGATCTGCATCACTTCACGGATTGCGGTACCGGCAGTGATCACGTCGTCGATGATCAGCACGTCGCCGGTCAATGGCGCGCCGACCAGGCTGCCGCCTTCGCCGTGAGCCTTGGCTTCCTTGCGGTTGAAGCACCATGGCAGATCGCGGTCATGGTGCTCGGCCAGCGCCACGGCGGTGGTCGCCGCCAAAGGAATGCCTTTGTACGCAGGGCCAAACAGTACGTCGAACGAAATGCCGCTCTCGACGATGGCTGCCGCGTAGAAACGACCCAGCTGCGCCAGCGCAGAACCCGAGTTGAAAAGGCCGGCATTGAAGAAGTAAGGACTGGTACGCCCGGACTTCAGGGTGAACTCACCGAAGCGCAAAACGCCGCGATCGATGGCAAAACGAATGAAGTCGCGCTGATACGCTTGCATGAAAAAAACCCCAAATACCACGGATTTAGCTAATTAGGTAGACGCCGTGTATCATACACGCACGCGATTTTTGGGGCCATTTATGCGGATCATCAGTGTGAACGTCAATGGTATTCAGGCTGCAGTCGAGCGTGGTTTGCTCAGTTGGCTGCAGGCACAGAATGCCGACGTCATCTGCCTGCAGGACACCCGCGCCTCCGCCTTTGAACTGGACGATCCAGCCTTCCAACTGGATGGCTACTTCCTTTATGCCTGCGATGCCGAAGTTCCCGCCCAAGGTGGCGTGGCTTTGTACTCGCGGTTGCAACCGAAGGCTGTCATCAGCGGTCTCGGCTTTGAGACGGCCGACCGCTACGGGCGCTACCTGCAAGCCGATTTCGACAAGGTCAGCATCGCGACCTTGCTGCTCCCTTCGGGGCAGAACGGCGATGAAGACTTGAACCAGAAGTTCAAGCTAATGGACGATTTCGCCCGTTATCTGGATAAACAGCGGCGCAAACGTCGCGAGTACATTTACTGTGGCTCGCTGTACGTGGCGCAACAAAAGCTGGATATCAAGAACTGGCGCGACAGCCAGCAATCCCCGGGCTTCCTGGCGCCAGAGCGTGCCTGGATGGACGAGATTGTCGGCAATATGGGCTATGTCGATGCCCTGCGCGAAGTCAGCCGCGAAGGCGATCAGTACAGCTGGTGGCCAGACAACGAACAGGCCGAGATGCTCAACCTGGGCTGGCGTTTCGACTATCAGCTGCTGACCCCCGGCCTGCGCCGCTTTGTCCGCAGCGCTCGCTTGCCACGTCAGCCGCGGTTCTCGCAACACGCACCGCTGATCGTGGACTACGACTGGACGCTGACGATCTAAGCGTTTTTTCGCAGCCGCAAAAAAGCCGACAGAGATGTCGGCTTTTCTATGGGCGCTGATTATTCAATGTGGGAGCGAGCCTGCTCGCGATGACGGTAGACCAGACACCGAAACGATGACTGTCAGACCGCTATCGCGAGCAGGCTCGCTCCCACAAAGGCATCCTCACCGAGCATTACTTGATCGGCCGCCAGGTGAAGGGATAGCGGTAAGCCACGCCCTCATTGGCCTTGACGCCGCCAATGATGGTCAGCACCACCGCCGCGATCACCAGCAAGCCGAACAGCGGGATACCGATCAATACGAACATCAGCGGGATACAGATCGTGGCCGCCACTGCCACGGTGATCTGGAAATTCAGCGCTTCCTTGCCCTGCGCGTCGATGAACGGGTCCTGCTCGCGCTTCATCTGCCACAGGATCAGCGGCCCGATCAGGCTGCCGAACGGAAACCAGTAGCCGAGAAACGCCGACAAATGACAGAACATCGCCCACTGCCTGACTTCCTGGCTCGGTGCGGGTGCGGGTAGCTGGTCGTCATTCATGGCGCTCTCCTTATCCTGGAATGAGTTCGAATAGTCAGTCGGCCAACGCAGCGTTCTGCAGATCGAAAATATCGTTCATGCCTTTTTTCGCCAGCTCCAGCATCGCGTTCAGCTCTTCAGGCTGGAACGGCGCGCCTTCAGCGGTGCCCTGCACTTCAATGAAACCACCGGTGCTGGTCATCACCACGTTCAGGTCGGTCTCGGCAGCCGAGTCTTCCAGGTAGTCCAGATCCAGCACTGGCTCGCCCTGGTACATGCCTACCGACACAGCAGCAATCATCTGCTTGAGCGGGTCACCACCTTTCAGGCCGCCGCGCTTCTTGATCACTTTCAAGGCGTCGACCAGCGCAACCATGGCACCGGTGATCGAGGCAGTACGCGTACCGCCGTCGGCCTGGATCACGTCGCAGTCGACGTACAGGGTCACGTCGCCCAGCTTGGACATGTCCAGTGCAGCGCGCAGGGAACGGCCGATCAGACGCTGGATCTCCAGCGTACGGCCGCCTTGCTTGCCGCGGCTCGCTTCACGCTGGTTACGCTCGCCAGTGGCGCGCGGCAGCATGCCGTATTCGGCGGTCAGCCAGCCCTGGCCCTGCCCCTTGAGGAAGCGCGGCACGCCGTTTTCGACACTGACGGTGCAGATCACCTTGGTATCACCGAACTCGACCAGTACAGATCCCTCGGCGTGTTTGGTGTAGTTGCGGGTAATGCGGATCGAGCGGAGCTGATCGGCAGCGCGACCACTTGGACGTTTCATAGAGGAACACCTGTACGGAGGACGGAAATCTGCCGAGCATTATAAGGCGACCAGGCGCGCCTGGGCACTTCTAAAAAAAACGGGCGACGAGCGAGGGCTCTGAACCGGGCTCTGCGACGACCTGCAGCGCTTTGTCACACGCGCCATTTGGGAGCATCCGCCGCACTGCGCTACAATCCTGCGCCTTTGCAGCCTGTGGGCTTTAATTCATCTAACCAGGTCCGTTGAGCCCGCAGGGTTCGGCGCAGGCCTGAATCGCGAGGTACCTCCATGGTGCACAGCATGACCGCCTTCGCCCGCGTCGAAAAAGCCGGCAGCCAGGGCACCCTGAGCTGGGAGCTGCGTTCGGTCAACAGCCGTTACCTGGAACCGCACCTGCGCCTGCCAGAGTCCTTTCGCGACCTCGAAGGCAACGTGCGCGAAGCACTGCGTCAGGGCCTGTCGCGCGGCAAGCTCGAATGCACGCTGCGCTTCACCGAAGAAACCACCGGCAAACCGCTGCAAGTCGACCGCGAACGCGCCGCGCAACTGGTTGCCGCCGCCGAGACCGTCGCCAGCCTGATCAAGAACCCTTCAGCCCTCAACCCGCTGGAAGTGCTGGCCTGGCCTGGCGTGCTGGTTGCCGACGCAAGCGACCCGCAAGCGCTCAACGCCGAGGCGCTGGCCCTGTTCAATGAAGGCCTCAAGGAACTCAAGGCTGGCCGCGAGCGCGAAGGTGCGGAGCTGGCCCGACTGATCAACGAACGCCTGACGTCGATTGAAGAAGACGTGGTGACCCTGCGCGAACTGGTTCCGCAGATGCTCGCCACCCAGCGCCAGAAAGTGCTCGACCGCTTTGCCGACATGAAGGCCGAACTCGACCCGCAGCGCCTGGAACAGGAAATGGTCATGCTCGCGCAAAAAAGCGACGTCGCCGAAGAACTGGACCGCCTGAGCACCCACATCATTGAAGTTCGCCGCGTGCTCAAGTCCGGCGGCGCTGCCGGCCGGCGCCTCGACTTCCTGATGCAGGAGCTCAACCGCGAAGCCAACACACTGGGCTCCAAAGCCTTCGACCCGCGCAGCACCCAGGCTGCGGTCAACCTCAAAGTGTTGATCGAGCAGATGCGCGAACAAGTGCAGAACATTGAGTAAGGCTACCCTGACATGACCCACAGCACTGGCACCCTGTACATCATCTCCGCCCCGTCCGGCGCTGGTAAAACCAGCCTGGTCAAGGACCTGATCAACGATCTTCCACAGATCCGTCTTTCGATCTCGCACACCACCCGCGCCATGCGCCAGGGTGAAGTGGACGGGGTGAACTACCACTTTGTCGACCGCACCCAGTTCGTGAAGATGATCGAGCACGGCGACTTCCTGGAGCGCGCCGAAGTGTTCGGCAACCTCTACGGCACTTCGCAAAGCCACCTGCAGCAGACCCTGGATGAAGGCCACGACCTGATCCTCGAAATCGACTGGCAAGGCGCCGAGCAGGTGCGCAAGTTGATGCCGCATGCGCGCTCGATCTTCATCCTGCCGCCCTCCCAGGAGGCCTTGCGCCAACGCCTGCACGGCCGCGGCCAGGACAGCCACGAGATCATTGAGGGCCGGATGCGTGAAGCGGTCAGCGAGATGAGCCACTACGTCGACTACGACTACCTGATCATCAACGATGATTTCAACCAGGCGCTGGAGGACCTGAAAGCGATTTTCCGCGCCAATCAGCTGCATCAGAAACGTCAGCAACAGCGTTTCGGTAAATTGCTTGCCGAATTGCTGGGCTGAATCAGCTCTTCCCAAAACCGCTGCAAGGGCTTTACATTGGTACTTGCAGCGCGCTGAAGGGCTTGGTTAAAAAATCAGCGCTTCCCTAATCGCTGGTGATTTTTTAAACTGTTGAGTCCGCTCGCCCAACCGGGCAGCGCGCATATTGCATTCGCTCCGAGGAATACCATGGCCCGCGTAACCGTTGAAGACTGCCTAGAACACGTGGAAAACCGCTTTGAGCTGGTCATGCTCTCTACCAAGCGTGCCCGTCAACTGGCCACCGGCGGCAAAGAGCCCCTGGTCCAGTGGGAAAACGACAAACCTACCGTTGTGGCCCTGCGTGAAATCGCTGAAGGCCTGATGAGCTACGAGTTCATCGCCAATGCTGAAATCGTCGAAGACGAACCGCTGTTCGCAGCGTTCGAGGACGAGTCCAACGAGGCCGTCTAAGTCCATGCCTGGTCGACGTAGTACGGCGCGGGGTCACAGCCATCGGCAGGAGTCATCATGCCAAGCATAGACGCCCTCGCCGAACGCTTATCGACCTACCTCGGCACCGACCAGGTCAACCTGGTCCGCCGAGCGTACTTCTACGCCGAACAAGCCCACGACGGCCAGCGCCGCCGCAGCGGCGAGGCGTACGTCACGCACCCGTTAGCGGTCGCGAACATTCTTGCCGACATGCACATGGACCATCAGAGTTTGATGGCCGCGATGCTGCATGACGTGATCGAAGACACCGGTATTGCCAAGGAAGCGCTCTCTGCGCAGTTTGGCGAAACCGTGGCCGAACTGGTCGACGGGGTCAGCAAACTGACCCAGATGAACTTCGAGACCAAAGCCGAAGCCCAAGCCGAAAACTTCCAGAAAATGGCCATGGCCATGGCGCGCGATATTCGCGTGATCCTGGTCAAACTGGCCGACCGCCTGCACAACATGCGCACGCTGGAAGTCCTGTCCGGTGAAAAGCGCCGGCGGATCGCCAAGGAAACCCTGGAAATCTACGCGCCCATCGCCAACCGGCTGGGCATGCACGCCATCCGCGTAGAGTTCGAAGACCTGGGCTTCAAGGCCATGCACCCGATGCGTTCCGCGCGGATCTACCAGGCGGTCAAGCGCGCCCGGGGCAACCGCAAGGAAATCGTCAACAAGATCGAAGAATCCCTCAGCCACTGCCTGGCCATCGACGGCATTCAGGGCGAGGTCAGCGGTCGCCAGAAACACCTCTACGGCATCTACACGAAAATGCGCGGCAAGCGTCGGGCCTTCAACGAGATCATGGACGTCTATGCGTTCCGGATCATCGTCGACAAGGTCGATACCTGCTACCGCGTGCTCGGTGCTGTGCATAATTTGTACAAGCCGTTGCCGGGTCGCTTCAAGGATTACATCGCGATTCCCAAGGCCAACGGCTATCAGTCGCTGCACACCACGCTCTTCGGCATGCACGGCGTACCGATCGAAATCCAGATCCGCACCCGTGAAATGGAAGAGATGGCCAACAACGGCATCGCCGCCCATTGGCTGTACAAATCCAGCGGCGACGAGCAGCCAAAAGGCACTCACGCCCGCGCCCGCCAGTGGGTCAAGGGCGTGCTGGAAATGCAGCAACGCGCCGGCAACTCGCTGGAATTCATTGAAAGCGTGAAGATCGACCTGTTCCCGGACGAGGTCTACGTGTTCACGCCAAAAGGCCGGATCATGGAGCTGCCAAAAGGCTCCACGGCGGTCGACTTCGCTTACGCGGTGCACACCGACGTCGGCAACAGCTGCATCGCCTGCCGGATCAACCGTCGCCTGGCGCCGCTGTCCGAACCGCTGCAAAGCGGCTCGACGGTCGAGATCGTCAGCGCTCCGGGCGCACGGCCGAATCCGGCCTGGCTCAACTTTGTGGTCACCGGCAAGGCCCGCACGCATATTCGTCACGCGCTGAAACTGCAGCGCCGCTCCGAGTCCATCAGTCTCGGCGAACGCCTGCTGAACAAGGTGCTCAACGGCTTCGACAGCTCGCTGGAAAAAGTCCCGGCCGAGCGCATCAAGGCGATGCTCAATGAATACCGCCTCGAACTGATCGAAGACCTGCTCGAAGACATCGGCCTGGGCAATCGCATGGCCTACGTCGTCGCCCGCCGCCTGCTCGGCGAAGGCGAACAGCTGCCAAGCCCGGAAGGTCCGCTGGCGATTCGCGGCACCGAAGGCCTGGTGCTCAGTTACGCCAAGTGCTGCACGCCGATCCCGGGCGACCCGATTGTCGGCCACCTGTCTGCCGGCAAAGGCATGGTCGTGCACCTGGACAACTGCCGCAACATCAGCGAAATCCGCCACAACCCGGAAAAATGCATCCAGCTCTCGTGGGCCAAGGATGTCACCGGCGAATTCAATGTCGAACTGCGCGTCGAGCTGGAACACCAGCGCGGCCTGATTGCCCTGTTGGCCAGCAGCGTCAACGCTGCCGACGGCAACATCGAAAAAATCAGCATGGACGAACGCGACGGTCGTATCAGCGTGGTCCAACTGGTGGTCAGCGTACACGACCGTGTACACCTGGCTCGCGTGATCAAGAAACTGCGCGCCTTGACCGGGGTGATTCGCATCACCCGCATGCGTGCCTAGCTCGTCCATACAGCCCCCCAATTACAAGGAGTCATACATGACCAAGACTGTTATCACCAGCGACAAGGCCCCGGCCGCCATCGGTACTTACTCCCAGGCGATCAAGGCTGGCAACACCGTCTACATGTCCGGCCAGATCCCGCTCGATCCAAAAACCATGGAACTGGTCGAAGGCTTCGAAGCCCAGACCGTCCAGGTGTTCGAGAACCTCAAAGCCGTGGCCGAAGCCGCTGGCGGTTCGTTCAAGGACATCGTCAAACTGAACATCTTCCTCACCGACCTGAGCCACTTCGCCAAGGTCAACGAGATCATGGGCAAATACTTCGACCAGCCTTACCCGGCGCGCGCCGCCATTGGCGTGGCGGCCCTGCCAAAGGGTTCGCAGGTTGAAATGGATGCCATCCTGGTCATCGAGTAATACGCACGGCGCAGCCTCCCAGGCTGCGCCGACTTCGTTCTGTAAGGATTTCCTCATGCGCAAAGCGCTAGCTCTCTCGTTGCTCGCGGTGTTTCTCGGTGGCTGTGCCAGCAACCCTGCCGACCGCGACATCAGTGGCACCTGGATCAACCAGTCGGCAATCGATGCGGCGGCCAAGGGCGGCCCGCTGCGCGAAGCACTGCAAGCCTATGGCCCGAACCTGGAGTGGGACGTCAACACCAAGGCCGGCCAGGCGCGCTACACAAACGGCTTCGAGAACGTCGAAGGCAGAATGCTCGGCGAGAAATCCGATGCCTGGAAAGTCGAGTTTTATGGCAGCGCTGCCACCGAATTGAAGCGCGACGGCAAACACCTGCAGCAAGTGGCCAACGACAACGAGCCCGAGCAACTGTTTGACCGCGCCAAAGACATCGCCCCCGAAGGCGCGCCGATTGGCGCCAGCTTCGAGCGTGCGCTGTACTCAGCCTACCTGGGCGGTAGCTGGAAGATCGTCAACGGTCCTGGCGAAGGCAGCACCGTGCAGTTCCAGGCCGATGGCGCTGTTCAAGGGCTGCCCGGCGCTGACCGTTACGCGCTGTGCCTGGCGGGCGACTGCGCCTCCATGAGCGGCGGCCACGACACCGTCTGGCTGCAACTGAGCGGCCAGGGCAACCCGTGGATCTTCACCCGCAACGGCAAACAGATGGAGATTTTCCAGGCAGTCAATGGCGCCCAGGCGGATGAAGTCCCTTCGTTCACCCCTGGCAATCGCCAATGGACACTGGAAAAACAGTGATCCTGCTTTAGGATCACCAAAGAACCAATGTGGGAAGAGCCGGGCGACGTTCGTCTGCTCGCGATGGTGGTGTAACAGTCAGCATTAATGCTGAATGTTATGGCCTAATCGCGAGCAGGCTCGCTCCCACAGTTGTTTCGTGGTGACCGAATGTCAGCTGCGGCCTTCAAGAATCGCTGCATACCCTTCACGAAAGCTCGGATAGCGCGGTGTCCAGCCCAGCGCCTTGGCGCGGGCGTTGCTGCAACGCTTGCTGCCCGTACGGCGCACGCTGGCATCCTCCGACCATTCGGTCACCCCAAGGTACTCGCGTAACCAGCCCACCACGTCCGCCAACGGCGCGGGCGCGTCGTCGACGCCGATATAGCAGTCATCCAGCGCCTCGTCGCGTTCGGCACGCAGCAACAGGAACGCCAACAACCCGGCCGCGTCATCCACATGAATCCGGTTGGCGTACAACGGCGGGTCAATCGCAACGCGATACCCCTGCCGCACCTGGCTCAACAGCCACTCACGACCCGGGCCGTAAATCCCGGTCAAGCGCACCAAACTGGCAGGAATGCCGCTGTTTAACGCGATCTGCTCGGCTTCCAGCATCACTCGCCCGGAATAGCCGGCCGCTTGAGTCGGCGACGTTTCATCGATCCACTCACCGTTCTGCTGCCCGTACACACTGCTGCTGGAGACAAACAGCAAGCGCTTCGGTGCCTGACCGTAGTCGTTCAGCCACTCCAGTACATGCTGCAAGCCCTGGACATAAGCGGCTCGGTAACCGGCTTCATCGTGATCGGTGGCGGCCGCGCAATACACCAGGTAATCCACCGCACCGACGGGCCAGGTCGCCGGGCAGTCTTCATTGAACAAGTCGCCGGCAACGCCAATAACGCCCTCGGGCAAGCGCGAGATGTCACGCCGCAAGCCATGAACCTCCCACCCCGAGGCCAACAGTTGAGTGGCCAGACGGCCGCCGACATCGCCACAACCGGCGATCAAAACAGAAGGCGCGGACATCAAAATTCTCCCATCAGAAAGGTACAGGCTAGCCTTGGTATTGGACACGCGGCTAGCAATCAAAGAAAAAAAGAGACTCTATTACTTTTGTTAACAAGAATTACTTGCAATAATGCCCGCCACTTTTGTTCTCGGCCCACGAGGCCTGGAAGGACATTAAACCCTCTTCTTCTCTTAGGTCCGGCCAGCATGACACGTAATTCACTCTCCGCTTCGCCAACCACGCTTGCTCGTCCCACTCGCGCCCTGAGCGCGGTCGCCGCGCTGCTGTTCAGCCTGCTGCTGGCCCCGACCGCGACCTTCGCCGTCGAGCCGACCGCCGCCGCACCGGCGGCAACAGCGTCCGCGCCAGCCGCTGCTGATCACGCTGATCACGCCGCCCCGGTCGTGACACCCGTCGCCGCCAACCCGGCACTGGCCACCGAAGACGCTGCCGCTGACGCACCCGAAGTCCTCGAAGCCGACAATTCCCTGGGCATGGCCCATGACCTGTCGCCGTGGGGCATGTACCAGAACGCCGACATCATCGTGAAAACCGTGATGATCGGCCTGGCCATCGCCTCGATCATCACCTGGACGATCTGGATCGCCAAGGGCCTTGAGTTGCTGGGCGCCAAGCGTCGTCTGCGCGGTGAAATCGCCAGCCTGAAAAAAGCCACCACCCTTAAAGAAGCCAGCGCCAGCGCGGCCAAGGAAGGCACCCTCGCCAACCTGCTGGTCCACGACGCCCTGGAAGAAATGCGCCTGTCGGCCAACAGCCGCGAAAAAGAAGGCATCAAGGAACGCGTCAGCTTCCGCCTCGAGCGACTGGTAGCCGCCTGCGGTCGCACCATGAGCAGCGGCACCGGCGTGCTGGCCACCATCGGTTCCACCGCGCCGTTCGTGGGGCTGTTCGGCACCGTGTGGGGCATCATGAACAGCTTCATCGGTATCGCCAAAACCCAGACCACCAACCTCGCCGTCGTCGCCCCCGGCATCGCCGAAGCCCTGCTGGCCACTGCGCTGGGCCTGGTGGCCGCGATTCCTGCGGTGGTCATCTACAACGTCTTCGCCCGCTCCATCGCMGGCTACAAGGCCCAGGTGTCCGACGCTTCGGCACAAGTCCTGCTGCTGGTCAGCCGCGACCTCGACCACCTGCCGCCCGAGCGCATCCCCTCGCAACCGCACATGGTCAAAGTAGGGTAATCCGCCATGGGCCTGCATTTAAAGGAAGGCGCGGACGACGATCTCGCCGAGAACCACGAAATCAACGTCACGCCGTTCATCGACGTGATGCTGGTGCTGCTGATCATCTTCATGGTCGCCGCCCCGCTGGCCACCGTGGACATCAAGGTTGACCTCCCCGCCTCGACCGCCAAACCGGCGCCGCGGCCAGAGAAACCGGTGTTCCTCAGCGTCAAGGCCGACCAACGCCTGTACCTGGGCGAAGACCAAGTCAACGCCGAAACCCTCGGCGCAACCCTCGATGCGCGAACCCACGGCAAGAAGGACACGACCATCTTCTTCCAGGCCGACAAAGGCGTGGACTACGGCGACCTGATGCACGTGATGGATGCCCTGCGGGCGGCCGGCTACCTGAAAGTCGGCCTGGTCGGACTTGAGACGGCAGCCAAGAAATGATCACGACGCGCCAAAAGCTGACGCGTTACGGCGCTAGCCTGGTCGTGGTGCTGGGCGTCCATGCGGTCGCGATTCTGCTCGCGCTCAACTGGAAGTCCTCACCGCCCGTCGAGCTGCCGCCGATGGCGATGATGGTCGAGTTGGCGCCGCTTCCGGCACCGCCACCACCGGCACCGCCCAAGGTCGTGACGCCACCGCAACCACCGACCCCGGTCGAAGAACTGCCACTGCCGAAACTGGCGGAAGCGCCAAAGCCGACGATCTCGGTGCCCAAGCCGGTCAAACCCAAGCCCAAGCCTCAACCGCCCAAGCCGGTGGAGAAAAAGCCCGAGCCGCCGAAAGAAAAACCGGCCGAGGAAAAACCCAGCGACACACCGCCGACCAACACTCCGACGGAGAAATCCGCGCAACCTGCCCCAGGCCCATCGGCAGCGCAGACTGCGGCCAAGGAAAGTTGGCAAGGCACACTGCTGGCGCACCTGGCCAAGTACAAGAAGTACCCGCCGGCTGCTCAATCGCGTGGCAAGGAAGGCTTGAACCGTCTGCGCTTCGTGGTCGACGCTCAAGGCAACGTGCTGTCTTACGAGTTGGTCGGTCGCTCCGGCAACGCCGATCTGGACCGGGCCACCCTGGAAATGATCCGCCGCGCCCAGCCACTGCCCAAGCCACCGGCCGACATGCTGAAGAACGGCTCGATCGAAATCGTCGCACCGTTTGTGTACTCCCTGGAAAAAGGCCGCCGTTAAAACGCGTTGCCCCCTGTGGGAGCGAGCCTGCTCGCGATGATGGCAGTCCATCCAACATCAATGTTGACTGGTCCATAGCTATCGCGAGCAGGCTCGCTCCCACAGATCTTTGCAATCAAAAGGCACCGAAAGGTGCCTTTTGCATATCTGCCAGCGCCAAACAGGCATTGCCCAGTGTCGCTTTCCGCCCTCTGTCTGATAACGTGCGTCTATCGATTGCAGCCGGTATGCTTGGCCGCATCATCATGGACGCCCGCTATGACCCTCACAGAATTACGCTACATCGTTACCCTCGCCCAAGAGCAGCACTTCGGCCACGCAGCCGAGCGTTGCCACGTCAGTCAGCCGACGCTGTCGGTGGGCGTGAAAAAACTTGAAGACGAACTCGGTGTGCTGATTTTCGAGCGCAGCAAAAGCGCGGTGCGCCTGACCCCGGTTGGCGAAGGCATCGTCGCCCAGGCCCAGAAAGTCCTGGAACAAGCCCAAGGCATTCGCGAACTGGCCCAGGCCGGCAAAAACCAGCTGACCGCCCCGCTGAAAGTCGGCGCGATCTACACCGTCGGCCCGTACCTGTTCCCGCACCTGATTCCACAACTGCACCGGGTTGCCCCGCAGATGCCGTTGTACATCGAAGAAAACTTCACCCACGTGCTGCGCGACAAACTGCGCAACGGCGAGCTGGACGCGATCATCATCGCCCTGCCGTTCAACGAAGCCGACGTGCTGACCCTGCAACTCTACGACGAGCCGTTCTACGTCCTGATGCCGGCCCAGCACCCGTGGACCGAAAAAGAATCCATCGACGCCAGCCTGCTCAACGACAAGAGCCTGCTGCTGCTCGGCGAAGGTCATTGCTTCCGCGATCAGGTGCTCGAAGCTTGCCCGACCCTGGCCAAAGGCAACGACGGCGCCAAGCACACCACCGTCGAATCCAGTTCGCTGGAAACCATTCGGCACATGGTTGCCTCCGGCCTGGGCATCTCGATCCTGCCGCTCTCGGCCGTCGACAGTCACCACTACTCGCCCGGCGTGCTCGAAGTGCGTCCACTGTCGCCGCCAGTGCCGTTCCGCACCGTGGCCATCGCTTGGCGCGCCAGCTTCCCGCGGCCCAAAGCGATTGAAATCCTCGCTGACTCGATCCGCCTGTGCTCGGTGGCCAAGCAGCCAGCGGTTGCGGGTTAAGCATTAGTAATGGCTGAGCTGTCGCAAGTCTCGGTCACGGCACTCAAGGGTGTCGGCGAAGCCATGGCCGAAAAACTCGCCAAGGTCGGCCTGGAAAACCTCCAGGACGTACTGTTCCACCTGCCGCTGCGTTACCAGGATCGCACCCGTGTGGTGCCGATCGGCCACTTGCGGCCGGGTCAGGACGCGGTGATCGAAGGCACCGTCAGCGGCGCCGACGTAGTGATGGGCCGACGCCGCAGCCTGGTCGTGCGCCTGCAGGACGGTACCGGCGGGCTCAGCCTGCGCTTCTACCATTTCAGCAACGCGCAAAAGGAAGGCCTGAAACGCGGCACTCGCGTGCGTTGCTACGGCGAGGCCCGGCCCGGTGCGTCGGGGCTGGAAATCTACCACCCGGAATACCGCGCCATCACCGGCGACGAACCGCCGCCGGTGGATGAAACCCTGACACCGGTCTACCCGCTCACCGAAGGCCTGACCCAACAGCGTCTGCGCCAACTGTGCATGCAAACCCTGACCCTGCTCGGCCCCAGCAGCCTGCCTGACTGGCTGCCGCAAGAACTGGCGCGGGACTACCAACTGGCGCCGCTGGCCGACGCGATCCGCTATTTGCATCACCCGCCCGCCGATGCCGATGTCGACGAACTCGCCCTCGGTCATCACTGGGCGCAGCACCGTCTGGCCTTCGAAGAACTGCTGACCCATCAGCTGTCGCAACAACGCCTGCGTGAAAGCATGCGCGCACTGCGCGCGCCGGCCATGCCCAAAGCCACCCGGCTGCCGGCCCAGTACCTGGCCAACCTCGGCTTCCCGCCGACCGGCGCGCAGCAACGGGTGGGCAATGAAATCGCCTACGACATGAGCCAGCACGAGCCGATGCTGCGGCTGATTCAAGGCGACGTCGGCGCCGGTAAAACCGTGGTCGCCGCCCTCGCGGCCTTGCAAGCGCTGGAGGCCGGTTATCAGGTGGCGCTGATGGCGCCCACCGAAATCCTCGCCGAACAGCACTTCATCACCTTCAAGCGTTGGCTCGAACCGCTGGGTCTGGAAGTCGCCTGGCTGGCCGGCAAGCTCAAGGGCAAGAACCGCGTCGCCGCGCTGGAACAAATCGCCAGCGGCACACCGATGGTGGTCGGCACTCACGCGTTGTTCCAGGACGAAGTGCAGTTCAAGAACCTCGCGCTGGTGATCATCGACGAACAACACCGTTTCGGCGTCCAGCAACGCTTGGCGCTGCGGCAGAAAGGCGTGGGCGGGCGGATGTGTCCGCATCAATTGATCATGACCGCCACGCCGATCCCCCGCACCCTGGCCATGAGCGCCTACGCCGACCTCGACACCTCGATCCTCGACGAACTGCCGCCCGGTCGAACCCCGGTCAACACTGTGCTGGTCACCGACACGCGCCGGGTTGAAGTCATCGAGCGAGTGCGCGCCGCCTGCGCCGAAGGGCGTCAGGCGTATTGGGTGTGCACGCTGATCGAAGAATCGGAAGAGCTCACCTGCCAGGCCGCCGAAACCACCTATGAAGACCTCACCGCCGCCCTCGGCGAGTTGAAGGTCGGCCTGATTCACGGGCGCATGAAGCCGGCGGAAAAAGCCGACGTCATGGCCCAGTTCAAGGCCGGCGCATTGCAGTTGCTGGTGGCGACCACGGTGATCGAAGTCGGTGTCGACGTGCCCAACGCCAGCCTGATGATCATCGAAAACCCCGAACGCCTCGGCCTGGCGCAACTGCACCAGTTACGCGGTCGTGTGGGCCGGGGCAGCGCCGCCAGTCACTGCGTGCTGCTCTACCATCCGCCGCTGTCGCAGATCGGCCGGCAACGCCTCGGTATCATGCGTGAAACCAACGACGGTTTTGTGATCGCCGAGAAAGACCTCGAACTGCGCGGCCCCGGCGAAATGCTCGGCACCCGCCAGACCGGCCTGCTGCAATTCAAGGTCGCCGACCTGATGCGCGACGCTGACCTGTTGCCGGCCGTGCGCGACGCGGCCCAGGCATTGCTGGAGCGTTGGCCGCATCACGTCAGCCCGTTGCTCGACCGCTGGCTACGCCATGGGCAGCAATACGGCCAAGTGTGAGCAGTGTCTCAGTTTCTGAGCGATGGTTTTAAACAAGCTGGTTATACTCCTGCAATTGTTTGAAAACGGACACACACCATGACCGAAGTTGCCCTCGCACCCGAAGCCCCGCACGCCCCGTCTGTTATCCGGATGCTGCTCGGCAAGCTGGGCATCAGCTACGCCGAAGTGCTCGATCGCCCGGGCCTCAACCCCGCCCGCAAGGTGCAAGCGGTGTTGGTCGACGACGCTGTCGGCGCGCTCATGGTGCTGTTTCCGCAGAGCCAGTTGCTGGACCTCAACCGCCTCGCCGAACTCACCGGCCGCCGGCTCACCGCCGTGCCGACCGAACGCCTGGAGCGCATGCTCGGCAAACACAACCTGAGCTTTCTGCCCGGCCTGCCGGCGCTCACCAGTTCGCCGTGCCTGTACGAAGAAAGCCTGCTGCGCGAACCGCAGTTGCTGATCAACTCGGGCGAGCCGGGCGTGCTGCTGGAAATCACCAGCGAAGACTTCAAGAGCATGCTGACCAAGGCCAGCGCCGCGAACTTCGGCGAAGCCCTGAGCCGCATCCGCCCGAACCTCGACCGCCCCGATGATGACCGCGAGGAAATCACCCAGGCGGTGCAGGCCTTCACGGCGCGACGCATCCAGCAACGCCTGGAAGCGACCATCGAGATTCCGCCGCTGGCCGAAACTGCACAAAAAATCATCAAGCTGCGGGTCGACCCCAACGCCACCATCGACGACATCACCGGCGTCGTCGAAACCGACCCGGCGCTGGCCGCGCAAGTGGTGAGCTGGGCGGCGTCGCCGTACTACGCCTCGCCGGGCAAGATTCGTTCAGTGGAAGACGCGATCGTCCGCGTGCTGGGTTTCGATCTGGTGATCAACCTGGCGCTGGGCCTGGCCCTGGGCAAAACCCTGAGCCTGCCCAAGGACCACCCGCAACACACCACACCGTACTGGCACCAATCGATCTACACCGCCGCCGTCATCGAAGGCCTGACCCGCGCCATGCCGCGCGCCCAACGCCCGGAAGCCGGCCTGACCTACCTCGCCGGCCTGCTGCACAACTTCGGCTACTTGCTGCTGGCCCACGTCTTTCCGCCGCACTTCTCGCTGATCTGCCGCCACCTGGAGGTCAACCCGCACCTGTGCCACAGCTTTGTCGAGCAACACCTGCTGGGCATCAGCCGCGAACAGATCGGCGCGTGGCTGATGCGCTACTGGGACATGCCGGATGAACTGTCCACCGCACTGCGCTTCCAGCACGACCCGAGCTACGACGGCGACTACGCCGAGTACCCGAACCTCGTCTGCCTGGCCGTGCGCCTGCTGCGCAGCCGTGGCATCGGCTCCGGCCCCGACGAAGAAATCCCCGACGCCCTGCTCGACCGCCTCGGCCTCTCCCGCGACAAAGCCGACGACGTCGTCAGCAAAGTCCTCGAAGCCGAAGTCCTGCTACGCGAACTGGCGTCGCAGTTCACCCAGCCTTAAAAGCCTCGCTCCCACAGGATTAAAGTATCCCTGTGGGAGCGGATTTGCCCGCGAAGAATCCAACTCGGCCTGATGGACCAGACCATAGCTTCATACAAGCACTTCGCAGCAGTCAGCCTAAATAACGCACTATGATTCCCCGGTCCTGARGGGAGTTATTATATCCACAAACAACGATTCGGTTATCTGTCGTCAATGCGCTGTCATTGGAGATATAACCTTTGAAGATACTCCAGCCTCCCACTCCATAAGTCCTGTCCAGAGAACCACCAGGAAGGAAGCGTGCCGTTAGGATCGAGTAGAGTTCCTCGCTACTCGCACGGTAGCCCAAGCCGGTAACCATTATTTTTCCATCCGCCTGAAACCCGAGCCATGCCCAGGACAACTCCATGAAATCAGAAATCAACGGCTGGCCATTGTTGAAATCTGGACTTAGGCGTCCACTGAGGTTAAGGGCAACAAGCATGCCACTGAATTTGCTGTCGTAAAGGAAGCCAGCTACAAGTGTTCCGCCATTGGTTGCCAGTTTCATCGAATAAAAGGAAGCTCGTCCCTTGTCACCGGAAAAGCTTGCAACACCACGGTTACCGTATTGATCATCCAGTTTGCCATTGTGGTCATAACGGATGACAAACGCTGCAAGGTGCCCACTCTCGTTCAAATTGTAATCACCACAGACCAGCACTTTTCCATCAG
Organism: Pseudomonas sp. 05N36; assembly: GCF_056397385.1. Classification (NCBI taxonomy): domain Bacteria; kingdom Pseudomonadati; phylum Pseudomonadota; class Gammaproteobacteria; order Pseudomonadales; family Pseudomonadaceae; genus Pseudomonas; species Pseudomonas sp. 05N36. The sequence goes on from NZ_JBFTNH010000005.1 coordinate 379,501, forward strand.
GCTGAATCAACACATCACGCGGACGATTAGCCTGCTCCGATACGCCCGGAATCTCGATATTCAAAAAACCCGTTTGGTTAAAAGTCGTATCCATCGAACCATTTGGATTAAGTCGCAGCACAATACCGGTCGGCAAATATGCAACCCCCCGATTGATGACCAAAATGATTTTTCCATCTTGAGCGACTGCGGCTTTAACCACAACTTTAGGAATACCGTCAAATGCCGTAGTTTCCGGACCACTCAAGTCATCGCTGACACCAGACGTCGTAAAGTCAGCGGTATTGAAAATTCGCATGCCARTTTGGTTGAAGTCGGTATTCAACTCTCCATTACTGCGAAGCCTGATAACGGCCATGCGCGCCGGATAACTAACAAAGCCTGCTCCCCCAGAAACCAGCCAACCACCATCGTCCAGTTGGCATAGATGGTTCGGCATAAACCGCTCCGGCGCCACCAATAACGGCAAATCAACAACGCCACCGAAGCCAAATGTATTATCGAGCGTCCCATTCTCATTCAGCCTCGCCACCTTGGCCGGGTTGTAACCCATTGAACTCATGGCCACGAGTAACTTTTTATCGGGAAGAGGCAGAATGGCACTCGGGCCGGTTCCATCCACACCCGGAAAAGGCAACTCTACACGTCCGCTGCCGCCGCCAAATGCCGGATCAAGAGCCCCTGGCTCTGCTTGTTTTTGCTCCTGATTCATATTCATGACGCATTCCCTTGTGGTGATAAAGGATGCCTGCAAGAGACACCGACCACAGTGGAGCACAGAGCGATGGCAACGAGCAGCTGTCACAAATGACAGTCATCTTGTCTTTAAAAGCCAAATAACCGACTGGCTGAGCCACTCGGGTACGGGTGCGATCGTTATCCTCAACGAGTCGTTACTGACTTTTTCTTCGGCTTCAAATACTTGGTCAACCCCTGGAACCACATCACCAGCGCCGGGTTGCCCTTGATCTGAATCGACTTGTCCTGAATCCCGGTCATGAACGCCAACTGCTTGTTCTTTGCCTGCATCGTGGCAAAGCCGTAAGCCGCATCCTTAAAGGCAATCGCAAACGCCGGCTCGGCATACACCCCGGCCTTGCTGGTAATGCGCTGATCCTTCACCACGAAGTGCCGCGCCACCTTGCCGTCCAGCGTCTGCAACTGGAACACCAATTCTTTATCACCCAACTGCTGCTGAAACGCCGGATTGGTCCGACTGGCCTTGCGCATCAGCAAGCCCATCACCCAGAGAAGAAAACGAAATTTCATGCCCAAGCCCCAAAAGAAAAATGAACGCTGGCGCAGTGTAGCGGCTTAAACCCAGAACGCCACCGTTGCGCAGTGTTAGAAGAAGATGAAGCACTTTTTAAGCACGATGACCACCAAATCACACTTTTCAAAGACCACCACATCCCCCTTGTAGCAGCTGCCGAAGGCGGCGTTCGATCTGGGCCGCATCCGGACGCAGCGGTCGTAAAACCAGACAACCCGATCTCGGCTTGATCCCTGCCCCCATTGGCCTCGGACATTTCCTTCAAGTTGTAGCGGTGTTCGGTAACTAGCCCGGCCTGCGAGTCGGGGCTAGTCTCACCCTGTCACCAAAAAACGGTGACACGGACGTGCAAGTCCGGCTTGGTACACAATCGTAGATGGCTATTCATCAAGCGTTTTCTTATGCTCGCGAATCGTTATGGCGGCTGTGTATGGGAGGCCTTTCGTCCATCTGACGGCTGAGCTTGGCATCGATCTCGGCGATCATGCGGTCGACCATGGCCTTCTTGACCGGCTCACCGTTGTTCTGCGGCTTGAGCAGTTCTTCGATGAACGCTGACACGCCACGCTTGGCGATGTCGTAGGCTTCGTCGTCCGGGGTCAGACGGGTTTCGGCGATGATGCTGTCGAGAATGCTGTATTCGCCGTTCTCGTTACTCTTTTGCTGCGCTGCACTGGTGCTCATAGTGTTGGCTTCCTTGGCTGATGGGGAGTCAGGCGTCCTGGGCTGCGGCGTTCAGGCCCAGCTCACCCAGTACGCGACCGCGCGATTCGTCGTCGGCGAGAACGCCTTCGATGGCTTTGCGGAAGGCAGRTGCGTTACCCAGTGGGCCTTTGAGGGCCACCAGGGCGTCACGCAGTTCCATCAGTTTTTTCAGCTCAGGCACTTGCTCGACCAGGCTGGCCGGGTTGAAGTCCTTCATCGAATTGACGCGCAGTTTCACGGCCAGCTCTTCGGTGTCGCCCTCTTCCTGAACTCACAGCAGCTATGCAGAAGGTGCAGCACTTCCAGCGCAAGATCAGGCTCCCAGGCGTGCAAGCCTGAGTTCTGTAATTCTGAATCGAGGGTTTCGAGTTGGGTCTTGGCCAGTTCGTATTTCTTGGCCAGGAAGCACAGCCGCGCCAGGCTGAACTGCCAGAAGAACCGCACGCGCCCGCCGTGAGCGGCTTGCAAGCCTTGCTTGAGAATCTGCACCGCGGCCTTGAGGCCGTCCTTGCGCAGCACCGGCAAGACTTCTTCGAGTGCCAGTTCCCAGGCCGGTTGGCTGCTGCTGACTTCGACCTTGCGCGGCGCGCTGGCGGTTTGCAGATGGGGCATCACGTGGGCGCTGATCCAGGCGCGAGTGGCCGGATCAGCGAACGGCGCGCCATCGTGGTAACGCAATTCGACGATGCCCGGCAGGCGCTGAATCAACAACGCGAAGTGGACTTCCACTTCGCGCATGGCCAGTTCGGCGTTCAGCCCTTGCAAACACTCCCAGACCAGCCGCTGGCCATCGAACCAGAACGGCGCCTTGGCCAGGCTCGCCTCCAGTTCCACCAACAGGTCGGCGAATTGCCCTTGCTCGAAGCGGCCTTGGTAGATTTTCAGCTTGTCGGCCGGCAGCCCGCGCAATGCGGTGATTTGCTCGGCGTTACGCTCGGGAACGGCGTCGATCTGTAGCCACAGCAACGTGCGATTCAGGCGCAGGGCGCGCAGGTCGGTGGCTTTCTGTTTCAGCCACCAGGCGCACAGTGGGCGTGCGTTTTCCTGCTGCGCGCGCAGGGCCTTGTGGGCTTCTTTTTCGTTGTCGATCGGTGCGCCGGGGGTGAACAGCTGGGTCGCGGCCTGTTTGACCTGAGCCACCACCGCACCAACCGCACCGGGCTCCGGCTGGTTGTCGGCGGCACGCTGGACCATGTTTTTCAGGCGGCGGGAGATCGGCAGCAGCAGCGGCGCGTCGTTGCCCAGGTGCTCGGTGCAGGCCGCATCGAGACCTTCCAGGTGCTCGACCAAGCGGCGGAACAGCGGCAGTTGCTCTTTGATCGCGACGTTTTCGTTCAGCACCTGCTCGAGACGCGGCACCAGCCAACTGATGGCGGCGGAGCGGGTGCGAGCCTTGTTCGGATGAATCTCGGCCCAGTGGTTCTCGCACAGGTGGTGCAGCAGTCCGAGGCCGGCCAGCAATCCCTGAAAGGACTCGCGTTGGTACAGGGCCCAGGTCAGCCAGGCACCGACTCGTAAATCCTTGGACTGGGTGCGCAGCAGGTTTTCGCTGTTTTCGCGGATTTTCAGCCAGTCGATCTGACCGATTTCGTGCATGGATTGGGCTTTGCCCAACTCGCTTTCCAGTGCCTCGTATTCGCTCGAAAAACGAACATCCTCGCCCGCGAAATTCTCTTTGGAAACAGAGGCTTTTGCGAGTTCAAGGTAATGGGCAGAAAGTTTGTTTGAGTAGGACATCCGTGGCCTTTAGTTAGAACGACTGTCATCGCCTGTTGGGACTCCAATGGCGCGGGGTTGCATATAAAAACGGCGTAAGCCTTTTCTAATTGAAGCCATGCATTTTTAAACGCGGCCGCATCGCAATCACTGCGATGCACACTGGCAAACACCCAACTAGACAGCAAGATGATGTATCTCTGTTGCACGTAGGAATTTTCCACATATGCATCAGGAGAAATCGTAGATGTCGGATTAATATTTCATCGTACGACCAACCCGTCCAAAACCATCGAAATAGAGCCTTTTCTTTGGAGATCTCAGAGCCATTTCCGCATTTATTACTGACTTCCTCCTGATGGGGCGTGAAGCATGCCAAAAATGAAAAGTTATGAATGTAGGAAAATTCTTAAACATTACCGATATGGATAAATAAATCGTTTAGCTCAAAAAATGTCTCGAGCACTCTGAAAGCGGAAATTTCAGATCTGACTTCCGGATCTTTCCTACTGAACGAGCCCCATGAAAGACAGGACACCGTTTCCCCCTTACGAAAGGGGATAGGCAAACGGTTATGTTTATGACTAACAGCAACGATAAGAGTGGGGAGCTTTTGGGCCTGGAGTGGCGGAGCTGGAGCCCAGAGTAAAAACTGGCCATGGTTCGCGAGAACCTTGAGCCGGGGGACGACCAGTGAAACTGGTCAGCGAACTGCCCAGCTATGGCTACCATCGAGTCTGGGGATTACTGCGTCGCGCCCGTGAAACCCAGTTGCTACCCGCGATCAACGGGAAGCGTGTTATGCATGATCACAACCCGCTGCTTGAACGCCGGATCAAACAACCCGGCGTGCCGCGTCGACACGAAGGCCGTATTGCGGTGCAAACCAGCGATACGCGTTGGTGGTCGATCACGCGTTTGCCCCTTTAACAGGGTTCGCAGGTGTTGCCCGTCGCATGAAGGTGCGCCTTTCCCAGCGCAACTCAATGACTTGCGTCGCCAAAATCGCCAACAACATGACACAGCCCAGGGCGTGGAAAAACAGGCACAGGGACAGGCGGACGTTTTTGTTCATGCCGGATTAATAGTCCCGTAGTAGGAACCCGCGACGTGCATGGCGACAACAATCGCTAATGCAATGAACGTCAGTGCTCGGTGCAGGCGCGACTCTCGGATGCCCCGATGCAGTGCCGTCAAGAGCAGTACCAGACAGAACATGGCCAGGCTGCCAAACAAATCATTGTCGGCCACAATGGCCAGGTAACCTTCTATTTCACTGGGTATCAGCATGTCTGTCAGTTCTCCATGTGCGTATAAGGCGTATGACTGATGAATACGTTCAGCCAACTTTTATCCCACGGCGGCATTGAAATAGTGAATGTCATGGGCAAATAGACGCATCGTTGATCGTCCACTCACGCTGGGTGCCGTCATTAATCTTTTTTACACCGCTCAAGCGCTGTCGCAGCTGAGCACCGTCAATCACCTTGGTACCGACGGCATCGGTTAGTGGTTACCGGACATGGGTTGGCTGCCTGATCATGAATTAGAGTAAATTTTCCGCCGGGGCAATTGTCGATCCACTATTAAGCGAGTGACCAGCGCCCAAATGCTCATACTGAACGTAAGCCCGCTATAGGCCATTGCACGAACCGGATTTTCGGGAAGGAAATAGAAAAGCACGATAGCGACCATCAGCACTATCGGCACAACTTTTGCCACTAGCGTTGGCATAACAAATACAACAATGTTTACGAATATAAAAAATAAAATGTCAGTTCCGGTATCCCCTATGGAAGTTGCCAAGGAGTGCAAATACGATGGCGGCGCATAGCGCCAAGGCGTAGCCCGTGCAGATCGTTCCTGCGCAAAGCGCAGGAACGATCAAAGGCCTACAACAACTCAATCAAACATTCGGGCAAGGCACCGGTGCCCAGTCGCCCAGGTCCGGGTTTTTGCACATGCTGTTGACCTGAGTGGTGCCGGCACTGGCGACCTGCTTGCTTTCAGCCTGTTTGGCTTGGGCGGTCTGCAGGGTTTTCTCGGTGCTGACCGCTTCTTTCGGCACGGTTGGCAGCACTGGTTTTTTCGCCACTTTCACTGCTTTTTTGCTCTTGGTCGGCGTCACGACCGGTGTGGTGTCGGCGGTCGCCACGGTGACCACGTCGGTGCGCTTCACGCCGACTTGTTGCAGGTCTTTTTCGTAAGCCTGGGTGTAGTTGTTCAGGTCTTCGCTGGCTTTGCCGTTAACCGCAACGATCAGGTCGTTGGACTCTTTGAGGCCCGCGACGATTTCTGCCAGGCGCTTGTGGCCTTCGGTGTCGCTGACGGTCTTGGCCTTGCGGTCGGCGACCAGTTTGGTGAACGCGCTCTGGTAGCACTGCTGCGAAGCCTTGGCGTAAGCGGTGCTGCGGTCGATGTCGGCGGCGCGTTTGCTGACGTCGGTGGCATAGGACGCGATGCGCTGGTTGTCATCGGCGATCTGCTTCTGACGCTCGGTGTAGTAACCGGCCGCGCCGCCCGCCAGGGCACCGCCCGCTGCACCGATGGCGGCGTTGCGGCCACGGTTCTCGGAATCGGTCAGGGCGCCCAGCAGTGCACCGCCGACAGCGCCGACGGCCGCGCCGGTGACGACCGACTTGGTCATGTTCGAATCGGTGGCACGCAGGTGCTGCACCGGCTCGTAGCAGTTGGGGTAGTACTCGACCTTGGTGCTCGAGGCAACCTTGGAGGTCGGCGACGTGGCGCAACCGGTCAGTACGGTGCTGAAGCCGACGGCAATCAGCACCAAATGACGCTTGGAAAGCGAAGCAAAAGGTTTACGGGAGGAAAGCATAGTTGTGTTCTCTTTTAAGTTTGACCAGCTCAGCACGGCCCATCGCCGCCTGAGTCCCTTCCAAGCTTGCTGTACAACGAACGATCAAGACCGCTGAGCGTTCGATGCGAGCAATTCCTTTAATATCGTCGCCGGGTCGGCGCGTCGTTGCTGACGATAATCACCGACATGGCGCACGAATAACGTCGCGCGCGTGACCAGGCTCTTGCCCAGCACTGGCTTGCGATCCAACTCTTCCTTGATACGTTGAAGCTGCGCCTGGATCACGGCATCGGTGTAGCGCGTGCCGGTTGCCAGGTTGTCGATGTAGATCGCCACCGCGCCGTCCAGCGCGCTGCGGCCGTTGTCGATGGCCGTGGCGAACAGCTTGGCGCTGGCCTCGTCCTTGGCGTCCACGGCCTGCTGGCGACTCTTCTGCAAATTGGTCAGGCGAATGTTGTAGTTGTTGACGGTCTCGGCCACCAGGGCCGCCGACTGGATCAGGTTGCCGGCCGCTTCCTCGCGCTGCTGGGCGATCAGCGAGACGTTGCGCTTGAGCTCTTCGTTGACCAGCCCCAACTCGGCTTGCAGGCGCGGGTCGATACTGGCGGAGATGATGCTGTCCAGGCGCTTGGTCGGGTCCTGGGCGTCGTCGATGGCATCGGTCAGCGAAGCCAGCCGACCTTCTTTCTGCCATTGGGTAAACAGTTCCTTGTAGCGCGAACGTGGCGCCGACAACGCGCCAATCGCGACCCGGAACCCGGTGGTTTCGTTGCTTTGCTCGGTACCATCGGCGGCGAACAGCGGGTACTCACGGCGCATCCCGGTGAACAAGGTGCCCTCGCCTTCCAGGTAGTTACCGCCCTTGACCACGAAGCCGCCGTAGGCGCCTTGGCGACGTCCGGCGTGCACGAGCTGGAAGGACTCCTGGACCATCTCGGCGGCGTTGCCGATCACGTCGAACAGGCCGATAGGGTTAGGCAGTTTGGTACCGATCGGCATCAGCCGCGCTGCCTGGCCAGTGCCACCGGCCACCTGGTTGAAGACCGCCCAGTCCGCCAGCGGCCCGTCGCCTTCGCTGCCTTCCAGGCGACGGGGGAACAGGCGCCCTTCCAGTTCCTGGCGGCTAACGGCCTGCCCGCCACGGGCAGCAAATTCCCATTCGACCTCGGTCGGCAAGCGCACAAAACCCAGCCCGCCCTCTTCAGCCGAGGTGCCGCGACCACTCACCGGTAGCAGGTCCTTGTGGTATTTCGTCAGCCAGGCGCTGTACACCGCAGAGAAGCGTTCGGCCTCGAATCGCGACAATTTCACCTTGGGCAAACGCCCGGCCATGCCTTGCGGGATCTCGGCTTGCAAGGCCTCGCAGGCCGGTGCCGGCTCGCCGCTGGCCAATGATTGCGCCTGGGCCATGACCTCGGCGTATTGGCGGGCGGTGACCTCGTATTTGCCGATGAAATAGAGCATCGGTTTGAGCGGGGTCTTGCTGTCTGTCTTGGGCATCAACGGCGTGATGGTCTTGCCCCAATCCTTGGGCAGATCCTTGAGGGTGAACTGGCCGTTGATAAAGTCCCGACGGTAACCGGAGATGAACGACTGTTGATAACCGGCCTCGTCCTCACTGAATGGATAGCCGAGGCTGATCTCGCGGTCGTCCAGAGTGCCCTGGGCCAGGATGTAGACGTAACGAAACACCATCTGCCCTTCGCACGGCAGCGGCAGGCTGACGTCATCCGCTAACGGCTTGGGGTTGTCCAGTTTGTCTGCGCTTTCATCGGCACTCACCAAACCAGCCATGCCCATGCTGGCCAGGCTCAGCGCCACGGCGGCGCCCAGTAACTTATACATCTCGGATTCCTTCAAACGCCTGGATACGCGCCACTCGCCAGCCACCACACGCCGCTGCCACGGCGCTGACGCCGAGCACGGCCACGATGGCAAACGCGTAGTGGCGCGCCAGCAGATGGCTGGCGTACTCGCCTGGCATCTGCACAAATAAATGGTTCAGGCCCGATTGCGCCAGGCCATACAGCCCGACACTCAATAGGGCGGCAAGGCCGGCGCTGTACAGCGCCTGCAACACCACAAACAACAGCAACGCCGCCGTGGAAAACCCCAGAAGGCGCAACACCGACAAGTCTCGGCGCTTGCGCTCGACCGCCGCCAACGCGCCGGCAAAAATCGCCGCGAACGCTCCCGCCAGGGCCAATCCGGCGATGATCCAGAACACGATCGACAGGTTGCGGCTCAGCGATTGCACTTGGGCGATGGTCTGGGCCTGGGTCGAGACCAGCAGGTTCTGCGCAGCAAAGTACTGGCGCAGCGGCTCGACATCCTTGAGGCTGCGGGCGTACAGGCGAAACGCCGGATACACCCGCTGCTCCGACACGCCCACCGCATCGCCTGGCCAACCGAACGCCGGCACGGCGCGGCCGTCCCGGTAATCTTCAGCCGCTTCCAGTAACGTCAAGGGCGCGAACAATCCGTCCCGGGCGAAGGTTTCCAGCGGCAGAACGTGCAGCACCTGGACGCGAGTGCGTTGCGCTTCGCCACGACCGGCCACCTGCCGGCCGACACTGGCCACCAGCCAATCACCGGCCTTGGCCCCGAGCTTTTCGGCGGCGGTCTGGCTGAGCAGTACCTGATCCAGCCCTTGGGGCACCGGAAGACTGCCGAGCAAGGGGTCGTTGGCGGCGGTGGGGATCATTTCGACGGTCACCGTCGCGGCGCCAGCGGTCAGATCCGCCGTCGCGGCAATCTGTCGGGTGCGCGGCAAGGCGAAAGCCACGTCACTGCGCTGGCTCAACTGTGCGATAAACGTGGCACTGAACCGGCCGCCACCCAGGGGGATGATTTCCCGGGTGGCCGGGTCGTTTTCCAGGCGTTCGGTCAAACTGCTGACCAGGCCGAATTTCAAGCCGAACAGCACCAGCAGCGGCGCGACCACCGCCACCAACGCCAGTACCGAACAGGCCGACAGCCACACATCGTTGCGGTAATCCTGCCAGGCCAGGGAAGCCACTAGCGTGTTGCGCATCAACTGGCCTCCCCGAGGATGGCGGTGACACCGCCATCGACGTCGCGACGACAACTGATGCGCCGCACCTGCAAGCCGCTGGCGCGTGCCAGCGACTCGTCGTGGGTGGCGACAATGCAGCACACGCCGTGTTCGCGGGCCTGGGTCACCAGTAACTGCATCACTCGCGCAGCATTCAGCGGATCGAGGGCGGCGGTCGGTTCATCGGCCAGCAGCAGACGCGGCCCATGGGCCAGGGCGCGGGCGCAACTCACCCGTTGCCGTTGGCCGACAGACAAGTCACCCGGTTTTTTGCCCAGTTGATCGGCGATATCCAGCGCCCCGGCCAGACGATCCACGCTGCCGTCGTCTTTCAAGCCAAGCAGTTTGCGCGACAGGTCGATGTTGCCGCGCACGTCCAGAAAATCCAGCAGGCCACCGGTTTGCAGCACGTAGCCCAAGTGCCGGCGGCGCAGGTCTGCCAAGGTGCTTTGCGCATCTGCGCGCCACAGCCCGCTGATGTCTGCCCTGGTGTGGTCGGGCGCAAAATCAAACTGCCCGGCCTGATCCGGAGCCAGCACCAGCGCCAGCAAATCCAACAACGTGCTTTTGCCGCAACCGCTGGGACCGACCACCGCCAGTTGTTCACCGGCACGCAGTTGCAGCCGTGGAATCACCAGGCTGTAGCGCTGGCTGCCAGCGCCCCGGCTCTTGTGCACCGCGCTCATGTTCAGCATCACGGCAGCGTCGACAATGGAACGCGGTACAAGGCATCCCCCGGCTCGGCATCGCCGAAACGCACCCAGTTGGCCAAGTCGTTATGGAAGGTTTCGTAGAGGCGAATTTTCGAATCCAGCTCGTCGATAAAGTCTTCCTGCTCGGCCACGCTCAGGGAAAGCCACAAGTCCTGGGTCATGCTCAACGACTTGCTGCGGTAGGGCAGCCCTTCCAGGTACTCACCCAGAACCCCGCCATCGGCCAGGTTGCCGCCCTTGCGCAAAGCCGAAGGATCGCGGCTCATGTAGGCACTGGCACTGGCGATTTCCTGGAAGAAATTCTTCGGCGAGGTCTGGGTCTTGCGGGCGGCATCGACGATCAGTTTCAGCGATTGCTGCAAGTCGTTGAGCTGCAATTTGGTCAGCATCACGCACACCTGGAACGCCGGCAGTGCCGAGTTGGTCAGGTCGCGGTCGGCGGTCCAGGCGCTGACCAGTTGTGGCGCCTGGCTGGCGGCTTTACGCCCCAGGAAGTCCATGTGCATCGCGTAGCCGACGGCTGCCGATTTGTCGATCAGGCTCGGCGCAGCGCTCAGCAGCGGCACGGCTTGCGGCTTGTTGCTGCGCACCTGATGCACCAGGTCGGCAAACACCGAACCGATCTCGTCCACCCGCTCACCCAACTTGCGCACATCGGCGCCCGGTACCGGAATGTACAGGTCGCCGATCTGCGGGTTGGCGTCGGCGGTCAGGGTGCGATATTGGCTTTGCGCACCGGCATGGGTTTTCTTGCCCGCGTCGCTGAGCAAGTGCAAGGCGTAGATTTTGATCTGCTTGCCTAGCGCAGCCTGACGCACTTCGGCCTCGTTCATTTGTGTGGAGGCATACGGGTCGTTCTTGCGCAGGGCGCCAGCATCGGTGACCAACAGAATCAAGCGCCCACCATAACCGGACCAATCCATGCCCTCGACCGCTTCCATCACACCGGCAAACGCATCTTCGTTGAACGAATGGCTCGAGACCGTGGTCGCCTTGACCTGCCGCGCCAAGTCCATGAAGCGCTGCGGGTCGCGCCCCTGTTCCAGGGTGATCAAGGTTTTAGCGACGTATTCCAGACCCGGTGTTTTCTTGATGCTGTTGCGAAACCCCACCAGGCCGAAGCTGACGCTGTCCTGCTCGCCGCGCTCGGCGATGCGGGTTTGCAGCTGGTGCACGACCTCGCGCACCTGATCGATGTAGGGCTGCATGGACACGGTGGTATCGACCACCAGTACCACGGCGGTGCGGAATGCGTCGGCGTTGGCGGTAGTGATTGGCGTGTTGCTGGCGGCAGCCTTCGGAACATTACCGGGGTCGATGGACGCCACGTTCAGCAACTGCACCGGCTGGCCGTTTTCATCGAAACTCTCGCGCGAATCGAAGATCGGCAACAGGTAAAACTGGTTCTGCGGCACCGCGCTCGCGGCCGGTTCCAGGGCCAACACGCGTTGATTGTCTTCGTGGTTCTGCTGGGTCTTGAGCAGCAGGTTTTTTGCCGCTGACGGGTCGGCCAGCAGCTTCTCCACGTCGCCGGCCTGACGCAGAAACATCACCGGCGCACGGCCGGAGCGTTCGGTGAACTTGAGCACCAGGCTTTGCTTCCAGTCGCTGACCTGCGCGGCCGGTAACCAGCCGTCACTGCGCCCATCGGTCGCCGCGCCGACACGCAGCCAAGGGCTGCCATCAACCTCTTTGCGCTGATAGACGTAAAGCACGGAAAACGCCGGCAAGGCCTTGCCAGGCGCGCCCCCTGCTTCGCCGGCGAGCGTCGCACCCGGCTTGCTGAGCACCCGCTGGAACAAGGTTTTTTTGCCGGCCATCAGCAGCGGACGCTGACCGCCATCGACCTCCATCGCCGCCACGGCGGGCGGCGTATTGACCTGGGGTGTAGAGGTCGGCGGCGCGAAAACCAGCGGCGGCTTCACGTCGGCATCGACTTTAGCATCACGGCCCAGCCACCAATAACCCACGCCGCCCAGGGCCAGCGCCACGGCCACCGCGACGGCAGCGAGTGCGAACATGGAGCCCTTTCGCGGCTCCGAGATCGAGGACTGCGGCGTCGGCTTCACGGTTGGCGGAGTGGGCGTGGGTCGGGGTTGCGGCTGCACAGGGCCGCTGGGTATGTCGATAGACACCGGCGTCAATCCCGCCAGGTCATCGCCGGTCGACTTCAGCGACGCCGGAATCGGCAACGGGCGGATCGTGGTGGCTTCAACCGATTCCCCGGGCAGATTATCCAGCGCCCGCAATAGTGCCGCCGCATCCGGGAAACGCTCGGCCGGGTCCTTGGCCAACAGCTGGCGCAGCACCTCTTGATAACGACCGTGGTGCAGCGGCAGTTCCGGCAAGGGTTCGGTCAAATGTGCCAAGGCCGTGGAGAGCGCATCGTTGCCGGTGTACGGCAGTTTGCCGACGAGGATTTCGTAGAGCACCACGCCCAGGGCATAAAGGTCGGCCCGGCCGTCAATGTCCTGGCCGCGCGCCTGTTCCGGGCTCATGTAGCTGGGCGTGCCGACGGCGAAACCGGCCTGGGTGAACTGAGTACGGTCGTCCAGGGACTTGGCGATGCCGAAGTCCGAGAGCACCGCCGTGCCATCGGCGCGGAACAGAATGTTCGCCGGTTTGACGTCGCGATGAACCAGCCCCAGCCCATGGGCATAGCCCAGGGCCGAGGCGATCTGGCGGATGTAGATCAGGCCCTGCTCCGGCGTCAGGCCGGCGGCGATGCGCTCCTTGAGCGTGCCGTTGGGCAGGTATTCCATGGCCATGTAATACAGCTCACCGACATTGCCGATGTCATGGATGGTGACCGTATGTGGGTGAGACAGGCGCGCCAGGGTTTTGCCTTCGCGCAGGAAGCGCTCGCAGAAGCTCGGGTCGGCCGCCAGCGCGGCGGCCATGATTTTCAATGCCACCTTGCGCTCCAGCGAGCGCTGGGTCGCCAGGTAAACGCTGGCCATGGCGCCTTCGCCGATCTCACCGTCGATGTCGTAGCCCGGGATCAGAATGTTCACGGTGGGGTTCATGAAGGCACCTTCACGACGATGACGGTGATGTTGTCCGGAGCGCCGCGCATCAGGCTCAGGGACACCAGACTGCTGGCGATTTCTCCGGGCTCGTCGTGTTTCAGTACCTCGGCGATCTCATGGTCCTCGACGGTCTTGTTCAGCCCGTCGCTGCACAACAGGTAACTGTCGCCGGGCATCAACAGCAGCTCGACCATTGCCAAGTCCAGTTGCGCATCGACCCCGATGGCGCGGGTGACGATATTGCCCCGTGGATGCACCCGGGCTTCGGCTTCGCTGAGCAAGCCGCTGTCCTGCAAATCCTGAACGTAACTGTGGTCCCGCGAGATACCTTCGAGCAGGCCGTCACGCAGGCGATACAAGCGGCTGTCGCCCGCCCACAGACACACCCCGCGCAAGTCACGCGTCGCCAGCACCACCACAGTGCTGCCCATCATGGTCACGCCACGGTTGGCGGTTTCTTCGCGCACGGCGGCGTTGACCCGCAGCAGGTCGTTTTTCAGCGCCGCGGCGTATTCGTCCAGCGATCGGCCCACGGCAATGCTGCGCACGCTGTCGACGATCAGACTGYTGACGTAGTCGCCCGCCGCGTGCCCGCCCATGCCATCGGCGACCACCCACAGGCCGTTTTCCGGCAGGTCCAGGCAAGCGTCTTCATTCACCTGGCGGACCATACCGACATGGCTTTTGCTTGCAGACTTGAACGTCTTTCCAGCGCTTGGACGCATCTACACAACACCTTCTTGGCCGAGCAAAAATTGCGCAAAATCGGCGGCTACAGGCAGACCCTGACACCGCAATAAAGCGGGGGCGATACGCTCCGAACCCTGGCCCCACCACAGACTTGCGCCTTCGCAGGCTTGTTCGGCAAGCGCGGTCATTCGCGCCTTCGGGTCGGTGGCATCAAAGCGATGCAGGCCGGCAAAACGGCTGCTTGGCGTGCGTGGCAGGCACGCCGGACTGCCCAGTGTCGTAAGGCCCGCACCGAAGGTTTCGAAGCTCGCCTCCACGCTCAACGTGCTCAACAGCAATTGCTCAACCTGTTCAAACCAGACATCCGAACTGCCCACCACCGACGCTGGGTCAGCGTCGTGATCCAGCAGCACCGCGACGGTCAGCGGAAAATACCGGCCAACTCGATCGATGCTCGGCATCACCACCCCAACGGCGGCCTGCGGCCCACAGACACCGGCCCCGACCATAAAGCGCCACAGCGGACTGACCAGATAGGCGTCCAGCCAACGGTCCCCGAGGCTGGTCTGGCTGGCGAGCAGACCCGCCGCCAGCCACGAATCCCAGGGGCCGATAAAACTCTGCGGCAAGCCACGGCTGACAAAGTCTCCGCGACTGGCCAACTTTCCATAGAAACCCGGAGTGCTCATAACCGCTCCGGCAGGCTGAAGCCACTAAGCACACGGCTCTTGAACGGGTTGAAGGCGCTGTTGGCCCGCAGCTCGTAAGAGGCGCTGGCGCCGTCGACCCGCAGCCGCAGGTTGAAGCGATCCGGCGAGTTGCCGGCGGTCAGGTCTGATTGCTCCAACAGACGGAACCAGGCCCAGGGTCCATCCAGGGTGATGCCCGACCGACCACTGGCCGAGGGCGGCATGATCGAGATCCGCACCACGCCGATGCTGCCGGCGTTGGGCCATTGCATGGCGGTCGGACGGCTCGGGCCGTGGTCGTAGCTCAGTTGCTGGCCATCGAGGTCAAGTAAAAACTGGGTGATGCTGGCGTCCATCGCCACGGGTTTGAGTTCGAAGCGCACCATCGGCTGGGTGCCGCCGGAACGGAAAAATGCATCCCGGATGGTCGCTGCCCGCTGGAAGGTTTGCAGCACGCCCGGGGCGATGCCGAGCTTCTGCGCGGCGCCCGGTTGCCAGCGCCAGGCCTGGGTCGAGGTATCCACATACGGCTGCAGGTACTTGCGGAAGTAGTTGTCCATCACCCCGCCCACGCCGAAGAACTGGCCGAAGTCGTCGAGAGTCGCGTCTCGCGCACTGCCTGGCGACATCGGATAACGCCCGGCCAGGGACTGGCGATAGATGTTCAGCACTTCGCTGGTCCAGGCCGCGTTCAGTTGATTGCGTACCCCGCCCATCATGGTGTTGGTGGTGGAGTTGACCACCGACTTGACCAGTCCCTGCACCAACGCCGGTTGACGCTCGGCGTTGAGGCTGACCCGTGTCGCGGCCGCTGCGGCCTGGTTCTTGGCTTCGCCAAGCAAGGCGTCGCCGCTGGCGCCGACCATGGCGCTGACCTGCACATACAACGCATTCATGTCGGCCAGCAGGCCGTCGATGACCGCCGGCTCGCCTTCGTTTTTGCTGACGATGCTGTTGAGTTCAGCAAAATGCGCGGTGATGGGATCTTCGCTGGACACCGGTGTGCTTTGCGTCGCCTGCTCATGGCCGAGCAAGGTGCCCAGGCGCTCCTTGAGCTTGTCGACCCCGCCGTCCACCGGCGCACCCTTGGCGGCCAGCAGGCGTTCTTCCTGTTGCAGGTCGGTTTCCTTCGCCACCGCCACCAGCAGTTTTTTCAACGGCGAGGTCGGGCCGGAAATCACCCTCAGCACATCGGCGGCCTGGGCCACGCTGGTGATCGGCACGAAGTCGATATCCGCCAGCAAGGCGTCCCACTGGCGCTGGTAATCCTGGAAATACAGGCGACGCACGTCGGCGGCCAGGCTGGCGACGTTCTGCTGTTCTGCCTGGTCGCGACCGAGCACCCACTGCTCCTCAGCCAGGGTGCCGGTCTGGTTCAGGCTGGTGAGCAAAAACCCTTGGCGATAACCCTTGGCGGTGAAGAAGCCGCTCAAGGGTTCGCCCAACGGCTTGCCGCTCTTGCGGCTGAACACCAGCGCCGCATCGCGCCCGGCCGCTTCGCTGATACGAAAGTCCGGGATGCCGTCCGGCAGTTTCTGCCGCTTGACCCGGTCGTAGACACGCTGGGCCACCGGCAGTTGTTGCAACTGCCGACGCAGGTCGTCGATCAGGCGCGGGTCCAGACGTGCAGTGGGCGGATGGCGCTCGAACAGAGCCTGCAAGTGCTCCGCCAGGGCCATACGCTGCTCGGACGGCAAGTCGCGCGGCAGATTGCGGTCCCAGTCCAGGGCGATCCACGCCTTGATGAAGTCGGCATCGTAATGCTCGCTGTCGGCGAGCATCAGGTAGGCCTTCAAGCCTTCATAAAGGAAGTCCGAATTGCCGCCGCCATGCAGTTGCTCTTCGATGCGCGTGAGCAAGCGTGGCGCGAAGACCGCGATCAACAACTTGCGATAGACGCTGCCGGACTCGGCTTCCAGCATGTCGCCCTGATACAGGCCCAGGCCTTCGGCCCAGCTCGGCGCATCGCCGGCCAGGTGCTTCACCGCGTTGAGCAACGGCAATACGGCGAGCACGTCCCGCTGGGCCGGGCTGAGGTTTTGCACGGTCTGGCCCAGGGGCACGACTTTCTGATCGACTTGCGCGATATACGCCTGGTTGGCGCGGTAGCTGACCACCCACAAGGTCCCGACCACCAGCACCAGGGCCACAGTCGAGGCCAGCACACCCCGAGTGATCCACTTGCGCCGACGTTCGACTTTCGGGTTCACCCCCACCAGCCCACGCTCGGCAAAAGCCACGGCGCTGAAGAGTTTTTCGATGAAGTAACTGCGCCCGGTGCCGTTCTGGCGCGCCAGATGTTGGCGGTCCAGGTTCATGCTCTGGGCCATGGAGCCGATCAGCCGGTCAATCGGGCTGCCTTCCTGGGTGCCGCTGGTGAAATACACCCCGCGCAACAGCACCCGCTCTTCAAAGGCGTTGGGTTTGAATACGCCCTCGAGGAAGCTTTGCAGGCAATCCTTCAACGCGCCGAACTGTTGCGCGAAGCCGTAGATCAGCTCGCGCCGCGCCGGGTCGCGTTCCTGTTGCAAACGCTCCACCAAACGATCGTTGAGGCGCT
Source organism: Pseudomonas sp. 05N36 (assembly GCF_056397385.1). NCBI lineage: Bacteria > Pseudomonadati > Pseudomonadota > Gammaproteobacteria > Pseudomonadales > Pseudomonadaceae > Pseudomonas > Pseudomonas sp. 05N36. The sequence goes on from NZ_JBFTNH010000005.1 coordinate 396,749, forward strand.
GTTCCAGGCCGGCGAATTCGCTTTGCAGATGGGCCAGCGGGCTGTCATTGCTTTTACCGTCATCCAGGGCAAAGGTCATACCCCAGACCTGGGTCCGCTCTTCCTTGCTCAGGGTATCGAAATACTCCATGAACCCCGGCACCAGATCGAGTTTGGTCAGCATCAGGTAGATCGGAAAACGCACGCCCAGTTGGGTGTACAACTCCTGGATACGCAGGCGGATCGCGGCGGCATGAGCGGCGCGCTCGGCGTCGCTGCCCAGCAGCAGATCGGAAAGGCTGATGGCGATAAACGCGCCGTCGATCGGACGACGGGCCCGCTGCTTTTTCAACAGGCCGAGAAAGCCCAGCCACGCAGCTTTATCCACCGTCGCATCACTGTCCTGGGTGGTATAGCGCCCGGCGGTGTCGAGCAGTACGGCCTGATCGGTAAACCACCAATCGCAATTGCGCGTGCCACCGACGCCGCGTACCGCCCCGGCGCCCAACTGCGCCGCCAACGGGAAATGCAGCCCGGAATTGACCAGCGCAGTGGTCTTGCCCGAACCCGGCGGGCCGATGATCACGTACCAAGGGAGTTCGTAGAGATTGCGACGCTCATCACCGCCCAGCTTGGCTTTCTTCAACAGCGCCAAGGCTTCGTCCATGCGCTGGCGCAGGGTTTCGAGCTCTTGCGCGGTGGCGATGCTGGTCGGGTCGGGTGGGGTTTGCGCTGCCAGGCTGCGCATGACTTCGGCGGCCTGACGGCGGGCCTGAATGATGCGAAACACCCGGTAGGCGATCCACACCGAGAACACCAGAACGATCAGCGCCCAGCGCCGGCCTTCGGGCACCAGGAATTCGAGCAGCGGCCCGATAAACCAGATGATCAGGCTCAGGGCTATCAGCCCCAGCAACGGAATGACCCAGCGGACGATAAAACTCAAAAACGCCTTCACTCGACCCCCTCCGCCAATACTGTGATTTCGACCCGACGATTGCGTGCGCGGCCCTCTGTCGTAGCGTTCGAGGCCAGCGGCTCGGTGTCGCTGCGGCCTTCGGCGCTGAAGCGCTCGGGCTGGCCGGTCTTGGCCGAAAGGATTTGCAGCACCGAAGTGGCCCGTGCCTCGGACAAGGCCCAGTTCGATGGAAACCGCAGGGTGGCAATCGGGCGATTGTCACTGTGCCCGGTCACCCGGACCTGGCCCTTGACCATGCGAATGGCCTCGGCGATGCGCAGCATCAGCGGCTGGAAATTGTCGACGATGCTGGCGCTGCCCGAAGCGAACAGCTCATCGCCACGGATGGTCACCACGGAACGATCAACGGCATCTTCCACGGCCACCCGACCGGCCTTGATTTCATCGGCAAGGAAGCCCGCCAGGCGGGGGCGCTCGATCAGTTTCGGTTGCACCACCGGGCGGTCGATCGCCTGCACCGGGATCTCGCCCAGGGCATGGATGTTTTTAAACACCGGCTCGGCATCGGCGGCCAGTTTCAAGCGCAGGCCGAACAGCAGTGCCAGCAGCAATGCCACGCCGATGGCGACGGCGATCCAGGGCGGCATGAATTGCGTCAGCCGGTCGCGGGCCACGGCGACGCCGCGCCAATGGGGCGACAGTTCACGCTCATAGTCGCCACGGGCGCTGCGGATAACCGCACTGGTGCGTTCACGCAAGGCCTCCAGTTGGCTGCGACCGTCGTTGATGACCCGATAACGCCCTTCGAAACCCAGACACATGCACAGGTACAGCAGCTCCAGCAGATACAAACGTTCGCGGGGGCTTTGCAGGCAATGCTCCAAGAGCTGGAACACCTTCTCGCCGCCCTTGGCTTCGTTGTGCACGGTGATCAGCAAACTTTGCTTGCCCCAGTCGCTGCTGCCGCCCCACGGCGTACTCAACACCGCTTCATCCAGCGCAGTGCACAGGGCGTAACGGGCCAGCAACACATCGTTGCGCACCACACCGGCGGCCTCGGCGCGTTCCTCGAACTGGCGCAGGTAGGCCAGTAATTGCGCCCGCAGGCTCGCCGGCGCCGGGTGGGCAATGGTGTTGCGCAAGCGGCTCATCAAAGCCAGCAGCGGGCCCGCGGCGCTCTCCAGAGGGTTGAGACCTTCCGCTTTACCGGTCAACACCGGCGCGGCCGGCATCGAAAGCGGCGCGGACTGGGCGCGACCAGGATCCGGGCGGGCCGGGTCGGCGCCACGGCCACCGGGTGTCGGCATGAACTGGGTACGATCGTCGTTGTTCATTGCGGTTTATCCTCGGATCGCCCAGAAAGCCAGGTCCAGCCCCGGGAATTGCCCCGCGATGTAGAACGCAAATCCTCCGGAGTTGGCCAGTTGCTGCCAATGCTCGCTGCCCCGGTCGAGTTCGTAATAGGTGGAGCCTGCGTGATACGGGATCTGCCGTGGCGCCACCGGCAGCGGCAGCAGGCCGATGCCCGGCAATTGCAGGTTGACCAGGTTGCGGATGTGCTCCACCGAGCCCACTTTGCTCTGTTGGCCGAAGTGGCTGCGCAGGGTCTCGGCAGGCACGTCGGCGCGTACCACCAGGATGAAACTGGCGCTGTCGAGCAAGGCCTTGTCAGCCAGCATTGCCACATGAATGCCGTAGGCTTTTTCGACGATCGGAATCGGCGTGGCCTTGCTGTCGATCAGCATCGACAGCGCCTCGCGCAGGGCTTGCATCACCGGCGCAAAACTCAGCGCCAGGTTGTCGTGCTGGTACTGCGGGTTTTCCTGCGGTCGCCGCCCGGAAGCGGTAAAGGTCGAAAACTCACCGGCCAGGCTCACCAACTCGCTGTAGAACCGCTCGGGGTGCAACGGGCTCAACTGGCTCAAGTGCTGGATCAACGGCTGAGCGCGGTTGACCAGTTGCAGCAGCATGAAGTCGGCAATTTCCGAGGCCCCGCCGGCACCGGAAGCAACCACCCGCCCGGCGAGGGCTTCGCCGCGTTGATGAAGCAGGCCCAGCAGTTCGCTGCGAAACGCGGCCAGGGGTTTGGAGGCGGATACATCCATCAGCGGTGGGATGTAAGTGTCGTCGAGCACCAGGGCGCGGTCGGCGCGCTTCTCTTTGATTCGCACCAGGCCGATGGCGGCATAGTCGCTGATGCCATCCTCGGCAATCAATAATCGCAGCGCCCTGGAAGCCACTGCCACCGGCGCACGGTTTTCGAACGGCGCGTTGTCGTCCCGTACTTCGCGCACCTGGCTCACGTAGCGCGCAGCGCCCGGGGTTTCGCCTTCATCAACGGTGTCACGCGCTCCGGCACGCTTGAGCGGCAAGGCCAGGTACACCAGGCCATCGCGCAGGTCGGCATCGACATTCAGCGGGCTCGGCGCCAGGTCATCCTGGGGAATGTTGAATGGCGTGCCGTCCGGTAACAGGCCCCGCGCCGAGATGATTGCCAGTTTGCCCTGGGCCAACAGCCCCTGATCAATCAGCAATTCGGAAAAACCCCAGGCGCCGGCCGACAACGGGCGGCTTCGGGCGTCGATGAGGTTTTCCAGATAACGGTCATGCTGCTGGAAGTGCTGCGTTCCAATGAACATGCCTTCCGACCAGACCACGCGATTGTTCCAGGACATGGGGGCTCCGATTGCTTATTGGGCAGGGCTGGATGGGGGAACAACGACGGCGCTGCGCACGGCGCGCACATCGAGGCTGATCTGGTATTCGGTGTATTGGCGCGGCGGAACATTCATCACCGTGCGCCACTGCGCCTGATCCAGTTCGCGATACCCCACCAGCACACCGATGTGGCGGGTGGCCGGGTCGAGGTCGCGTTTCAAGCTCAATTGCTGGCCGGGCTCGACCAGCACTTCGTCCTGGTCGAGCAGATCCGCGCCGAGCGTCGCCTGGGCTCGTTCGGCCAGGGCGAAATAATCGGAACGGCCGAAGGTGGCGGCATTTTTCAATTCGAAAATGCGCACCCGGACCGGGGCCGGCTGGCCGGTGCTACCGGGGTTGAGCCCGGCGATGGCGTGGAAGTGCAACTCGACGGCGGCGGTGTCGGCCTCGGCCTCAGCCACTTCGGGCTGGGGTTTGGCCGTATCCTTCGCACACGCGGTCAGCAGAAGCGCGGTGGCAACTGCGAGTAAAAACCTGTGAATCATCCTGCGTCCTCAATGACGTTTCAGCTATCCATTGTTCCGTTCATTGCCATGTATCGCGTTATGAGTCGGTGCTCAGCCGCGGCGCGGCCTTGTACTGTGCTCTTCGTAGGCGCGGCTGAATTCCCGACCGAACAGGTCCTGGAAATCCTCTTGGGCCTCGCGGGAAATCTTGCTGTAGAGCTCGGTGAACTGCTGCCAGTACTGGGCCTGTCGCGAGCCATTGAAAAGGCTCGACAGGCCACCGGGCTTGCCCATGCGCTCTTCCAGTTGCGCCGGCTCGAAGCGCGCCAGCAGGTGCTTGATCGCTGCTTCCACACCGGCCATCACCGCCAATTGGTGGGCACGCAAGTCATCGAAGCTATCGCGCACCGCCAGGTCCGGCGCCATGAACGCTTGACTGCTGTGGCGCAGCAGCAACAGCAAGGCCTCATCGACGTTGGGGGCGAATTTCAGCGGGTTGTTTTCCACGGGTTGAATCATCGTCTGCTGAATGCGGAACTCGCCCTTGAGGCTGCTGCGGGCGCGCAAGACATCGATCAGGCCTTCGACCATCAGCCGATAACTGCGGCCAACGCTTTCCATCTGCGCTTCGGCCTGGGCCTTGTCCAGGCGCAACTGATCCAGCCCTGCGCCGCGCAGGAAGGCTTGCAACAGGTCGGGTTGAGCATGGTCGGCCGGGCTGACCGGATTGACCTCGCGTTCGACGATGGCCACGGGCGGTTCACGCAGGGGTGCCGGCGCAATCGGTGTGCTGATTTGAGGCACGGGTGACGGCGTAACCTCTGCGACAGGCAAGGGGGCGACAGGCAGTGGGGCAACCGCAACCGGCGCAGACTTATCGCTGAACAGGTCCCAATCTTCCGGAATCACCGAGGCCGACGCCAACGGTACAGGCACCGCCACGGGCGTTGGGTTGGGAATCGGGGTCGGTGGGCGGAAGTCATGCTGCTCGGCCGGGACATGGTCGGGCTGGGTGGCCGGCGGGACGCTGGTCGGTGACAGAAAGTCGAAAAGGTCCGACACGGTGTCCATGGCCGACCCGCCCTGGAAATGTGCAGGCGGTGTCATGGGCAACGACGTCGGTGTATTCGCAACAGCGCCCTGGTGCCCCATCAGGGCCTCGAAGCTGCTGGACGAATCGGCGAAAGGGTTGCTGTCAGTCACCGGCAGACTGAAATCGATGCGCGCCTGGATATCATAATCACCGATACGGATAACTTCGCCATCCTGCAACGGCTCACTGTTTCCCTTGCGCAGGCGAATGCCGGCCTTGACCAATTCCACACCATTAGTGCTGTTATCGGTTAAATAGTAGCGGCCATCTTTGTATTGAATAACGCAATGTTTGCCGGAAATAAGGCGCTGAGGGTCAGGCAATACCCAGTCATTATCAGAATTACGGCCAATTGCCATCACGCCCTGGTCCATGGATTTTTCAGAGCACTGACCTGGGGTAATCTTGTGATAACTAGTGATAGTCAAACACAGCGACATCTTGCCTCCTTGCTGAACACTTTGCGCGCAGGCGAGTGAGGGCCTAGGCCCGAGTGACTCTCGCCGACATACCTTGCAAACAACGTCGAAAACGCCTTTCAACCAGCATGATCGCTGATCTTAACCGGCTTTCGTGACAAAAAACCTGCATAAGTGCCCGCCTCGACCAACCGGTCGCGCGGGTTGTTAAGCACCTCACATCTGTCGCACAGGATAATAGCTTACCTTGACAAGGCATAAGTACTACACCAAAAATGCGCAAGTTCTTGAATATGAGCGACGGTACTTCAAGATCATTGCCCCTCAAAAGAGCAATTACCGTCAAGGAAACATGTGAAGTTCCATCGCGAACTCGCGTGTGAAATGCCCGACTCTGTCAGCGGGCGATAGGGAGATCAAACTCAGTGGAAGTACCTTCGCTGCTCGCTGCCGTTTCCGAGACTTCGCCTTGTGGTGAAGATCTGGAATATGACCAGGCATTCTTGCGCCTGGAACGCGACTCCCGCGGCCAGCCCGAGCGCAGCATGGGCGATTCGATATTGCCTGCCGAACCCCCTGAATGGAGCAGCATCCAGCAACAAAGCCTGGAGTTGTTGCAACGCAGTAAAGACCTGCGTATCACCCATTTCCTTTTGCAAAGCTCCCTTGCCCTCGAAGGCGTCACGGGCCTGGCCCGCGTCCTGACGCTGATCGGCGAATTACTCAAGCAATACTGGGCCGACCTGCATCCGCGACTGGATGCCGATGACGACAACGATCCTACCGTGCGCATCAATGCCCTTGCCGGCCTGACGTCGGACACCACTATCCGCCTGCTGCGCGAAAGCATCCTGGCCCGCTCGCGCACCTTTGGCCCTGTCAGCCTGCGCGCCGCCGCCAATGCCAGCGGCCTGCAAAGTTTCCCTGACGAAAGCCTCGGCTCCGAGCAGCTCGCCGGGGCGTTCCTCGGCAGCGATCCCGAGCAACTGGAAATCACCCGCGCGGCCTTGCACGAGGCCCGCAATGCCGCCGAGACCATTGAGCAACAGGTTAGCGAATACGTCGGTTCCGCCCAGGGCGTTGACCTTGGCCCGTTGAAGCAACCGATCAAAATGGCCCTGCAGATCCTCGGCCAGTTCGCCCCCCAGAGCGGCGACGCCCCCCTGCCCGATGCCATTAGCGACGACAGCGCCGCGCCAGTTGAATACGCCACCGCACCGAGCGCACCGCGCAGTACCGGCACTGGCGAAATCAACAACCGCGACGACGTGCTGCGCAGCCTGGACCGGATTCTTGCGTACTACACGCGTCAAGAGCCTTCCAGCCCGCTGCCGGTGCTGTTGAACCGGGCAAAGAATCTGGTGCACGCTGACTTTGCGGCCATCGTGCGCAACCTGATTCCCGACGGCATGAGCCAATTTGAAAACCTGCGCGGACCAGACAGCGAATAAAAGCGAAAGGATCACGCAGTCACGTCACCGGTACCACCGATGACGCCAACACCGTCGCTTGAGCGACCAGGAGCAGCAACGTGGCGAAGCAAAGTTCTCAGAAATTCATCGCGCGCAACCGCGCGCCTCGAGTGCAGATCGAGTACGACGTCGAGCTCTACGGCGCCGAGAAAAAGGTCCAGTTGCCCTTCGTAATGGGCGTTATGGCTGACCTCGCCGGCAAGCCGGCCGAGCCCCTGGCCCCTGTTGCCGATCGCAAGTTCCTTGAAGTGGACGTCGACAACTTCGACTCGCGCCTCAAGGCCATGCAGCCACGCGTCGCGTTCCACGTGCCCAACGAGCTGACCGGCGAAGGCAACCTGAGCCTGGACATCACCTTTGAAAGCATGGACGACTTCAGCCCCGCCGCCGTGGCGCGCAAGGTCGACTCGCTGAACAAGCTGCTCGAAGCGCGCACCCAACTGGCCAACCTGCTGACCTACATGGACGGCAAGACTGGCGCCGAAGAAATCATCATGAAGGCCATCAAGGACCCGGCGCTGCTCCAGGCACTTGCCAGTGCGCCGAAGCCAGCCGAGCCTCAGGCTTAATCAGGACGAATGATCATGACCGATTCAGTACGTGCAGACGCTCAGACACTGGGCACCACCGAAGAAGCCAGCGAGTTCGCCTCCCTGCTGCTGCAAGAATTCAAACCCAAGACCGACCGCGCTCGCGAAGCCGTCGAGACCGCCGTGCGCACCCTGGCCGAACAGGCCCTGGCGCAGACCGACCTGGTGTCCAACGACGCGATCAAGTCGATCGAGTCGATCATTGCCGCCATCGACGCCAAGCTCACCGCCCAGGTGAATCAGGTCATCCATCACCCGGACTTCCAACAACTGGAAAGCGCCTGGCGTGGCCTGCACTACCTGGTCAACAACACCGAGAGCGACGAGCAGCTCAAGATCCGCGTGCTCAACATCTCCAAGACCGACCTGCACAAGACCCTGAAGAAATTCAAGGGCACTGCGTGGGACCAGAGCCCGATCTTCAAGAAGATGTACGAGGAAGAATACGGCCAGTTCGGTGGCGAACCTTACGGTTGCCTCGTGGGCGATTACTACTTCGACCAGTCGCCGCCGGATGTCGAGTTGCTGGGCGAGTTGTCGAAAGTCTGCGCCGCCATGCACTCGCCGTTCATCGCAGCCGCTTCGCCGACCGTGATGGGCATGGGCTCGTGGCAAGAACTGTCGAACCCGCGCGACCTGACCAAGATCTTCACCACACCGGAATACGCCGGCTGGCGCTCGCTGCGTGAATCGGAAGACTCGCGCTATATCGGCCTGACCATGCCGCGCTTCCTGGCGCGCCTGCCCTACGGCGCCAAGACCGACCCGGTGGAAGCCTTCGCCTTCGAAGAAAACACCGACGGCGCCGACAGCTCCAAGTACACCTGGGCCAACGCCGCTTACGCGATGGCGGTGAACATCAACCGCTCGTTCAAACACTTCGGCTGGTGCTCGCGCATTCGTGGCGTGGAATCCGGCGGCGAAGTGGAAAACCTGCCGGCTCATACCTTCCCGACCGATGACGGCGGCGTAGACATGAAGTGCCCTACCGAAATCGCCATTTCGGACCGCCGTGAAGCGGAACTGGCGAAGAACGGTTTCATGCCGCTGCTGCACAAGAAAAACACCGACTTCGCCGCGTTCATCGGCGCCCAATCGTTGCAGAAACCGGCCGAATACGACGACCCGGATGCCACCGCCAACGCCAACCTGGCCGCGCGCCTGCCCTACCTGTTTGCCACCTGCCGTTTCGCCCATTACTTGAAGTGCATCGTGCGCGACAAGATTGGCTCCTTCAAAGAGAAGGACGAGATGCAGCGTTGGTTGCAGGACTGGATCCTCAACTACGTCGACGGTGACCCGGCGCACTCCACCGAAACCACCAAGGCCCAGCACCCATTGGCTGCGGCCGAAGTGATCGTCGAGGACGTGGAAGGCAACCCGGGGTACTACACCTCCAAGTTCTTCCTGCGTCCGCACTATCAGCTCGAAGGTCTGACCGTGTCGCTGCGCCTGGTATCCAAGCTGCCTTCGGCCAAGGGCGCGTAACACCGCCCTTGATGTGATCGTTCCCACGCTCTGCGTGGGAATGCCGCCCAGGACGCAGAGCGTCACCCGATGCGATACCACGCAGAGCGTGGGAACGATCAGCAAAAACACAATGTGGTAGAGACCACACAGGGAGAAAACATGGCTGTTGATATTTTCATCAAGATCGGCGACATCAAGGGCGAGTCCATGGACAAGGCCCACAAGGACGAAATCGACGTCTTGAACTGGAGCTGGGGCATGTCCCAGTCCGGCAATATGCACGTGGGCGGCGGCGGCGGTGCCGGCAAGGTGAACGTCCAGGACCTGTCGCTGACCAAGTATGTCGACAAGGCCTCGCCGAACCTGATGATGCACTGCGCCGCCGGCAAGCACATCGATAAGGTCAAGCTGACCGTGCGCAAGGCCGGCGGCGAAAGCCAGGTCGAGTACATGATCATCAACCTGGAAGAAGTGCTGATCACTTCCCTGAGCACCGGCGGCTCGGGTAGCGATGATCGCCTGACCGAAAACGTCACCCTGAACTTCGCCAAAGTGCTGGTGGACTACCAGCCGCAGAAAGCCGACGGCACCAAAGACGGCGGCCCGATCAAGTTTGGCTGGAACATCCGTCAGAACGTCAAGGCGTAATCGAAGATGCCCCCGTCGTTATGCGTCGGGGGCAGTTTGGTGCTTGCTCGAATCCAATCCTGTCCCATCCGGTGTCTGAGTCATGGCCAAGCCTTCGTTTGTCAATTTGTGGAAAGCGTATTCCGACCTCCTGATTACGTATCCCGACGCAAAGCCTTGCGATGGTCCGTGGGCCAACCAGTGCGCTATCCGTATGAGCATGACGCTCAATGCGGAGCTGACCATCAAGGTCAACAAATCTACCTATACCGAACCCAAATGTGCGCATGAACATGCCAGGGGTGCCGAGTCGCTGGCGAACTGGTTGTCCATGGAAGTGTCGAAAGTCGCTCATAGTGCTGGCTGCATGACCGGCGGCATGGACCAGAAAAATTTCGTGGCGCATTTCTCGTGGTAACCGACATCGCCACCCGCGATCGCCTGCAACCGTCCCTGCTGGATCGGTTGACCGACGACGACCCGAGCAATCTCAAGGAAAGCGCCGACAAGCGCGTGCTGTCCCTGAGCCAACTGAAAGCCTCGGTGCTGCGTGATCTGGCGTGGCTGCTCAACACCACTTCATTGCTCGGCGCCGATGCGACGTTGCACACCCCGGCCGGTACTTCGGTGGTCAACTTCGGGTTGCCAGCCCTGGCCGGCAACAGTGCGTCGAACGTCGATATCGCGGCGCTTGAAGCGCTGATCCACCAGGCCATCGCCACGTTCGAGCCGCGGATTCTGCGCCATACCCTGCGCGTGCGGGCCCGGGCATCCGCCGAAATGAACCATAACGCCCTGAGTTTCGAGATCGAAGGCGACCTCTGGGCGCAGCCGGTGCCGCTGCGCCTGATGCTGCAAACCGACCTGGACCTGGAATCCGGCCATGTGCGGGTGGTCAACGCCGACCAGCGGAGACGCTCATGAACCCACGCCTGCTGGAACTGTACAACCAGGAGTTGCTCCACGTGCGCGAAAGCGCGGCGGAGTTCGCCCAGCAATACCCGAAAATCGCCAGTCGGCTGACGTTGTCCGGTATGGACTGCGCCGACCCGTACGTCGAGCGCTTGCTGGAAGGGTTCGCCTACCTGACGGCGCGAGTACAGCTCAAGCTCGACGCTGAATACCCGACCTTCACCCACAACTTGCTGGAAATCGCTTACCCCCATTACCTGGCGCCGACACCGTCGATGACCGTCGTGCAACTGCAGGCCGACCCCGATGAAGGCTCGCTGAGCAGCGGCTTCCCGCTGCCCCGGGACACGGTCCTGCGTGCCGCCCTGGGTCGCGAAACCCAAACCTGCTGCGAGTACCGCACCGCCCACGCGGTGACGTTGTGGCCGCTGCAGGTCAGCCGGGCCGAGTACTTCGGCAACCCGTCCGCCGTGCTCGGGCGCCTGGCCGCCAGTGAACCCAAGGCCAAGGCCGGCCTGCGCCTGACCCTGCGTACCGGGGCCGAACTGCCATTCAACAGCCTGCCCCTGGACAACCTGCCGCTGTACCTCAGCGGCGCCGACGAGCAGCCCTTTCGCCTCTATGAACAGCTGCTGGGCAACGCCTGCGCCGTGTTCGCACGTCAGCCCGGCGGCGATTGGGTAGAACGCCTGCCGCAGGATGCACTGCGTTCCGTGGGATTCGACGATACCGACGCCGCGCTGCCAGTGGTCTCGCGAGCCTTCCAGGGCTATCGCCTGTTGCAGGAATACTTCGCCCTGCCCCACCGCTTTCTGTTTGTCGACTTCACCCAGTTGAACCGTGCGGTCAAACGCTGCGACGGCCAGGAGCTGGAATTGATCGTGCTGTTCGACCGTCACGATCCGAGCCTGGAAGGCAGCGTCGGTGCCGCGCAGTTCCTGCCGTTCTGCACCCCGGCAATCAACTTGTTTCCCAAGCGCCTGGATCGCATCCACTTGTCGGAACGGGTCCATGAACACCATGTGATCGCCGACCGCACCCGGCCGATGGATTTCGAGATTCACTCCCTGACCACCCTCACCGGCCATGGGACCGGGTCAGAGCAGCCTTTTTTGCCGTTCTATACGGTACGTGATCCGTCTCGTTACGGCCGCGATCAGGCCTGGTACACGGTGCGGCGCGAACCACGTGTGCTGTCCAGCGGCCAGCGGCGCAACGGCCCGCGCTCGACTTACATCGGCAGCGAAACCTTCGTCAGCCTGGTGGACAGCCAGCAGGCACCCTATCGCCACGACCTGCGCCAACTGGGCGTAACGGCGTTATGCACCAACCGCGACCTGCCGCTGTTCATGAGCGTGGGCAATGGCAAGACCGACTTCACCCTGGCAGACAGCGCACCTGTAGCGGCGGTGCGGTGCGTGGCAGGCCCGAGCCGCCCACGCGCCAGCCATGCCCATGACGCCAAGGCCTGGCGGTTGATCAGCCAGCTTTCGCTGAACTACCTGTCCCTCAGCGAGCAAGGCCAGGGCGCCGCCGCCCTGCGCGAACTGCTGCGCCTGTACGGCGACAGCAACGATACGGCGCTGCAATTGCAGATCGAAGGCCTGCGCGAAGTCAGCAGCAAGGCCTGCACCCGACGCTTGCCAATGCCGGGCCCGATCGTGTTTGGTCGTGGCCTGGAGATCACCCTGGAATTCGATGAAAACGCGTTTCGCGGCACCGGGGTTTTCTTGCTCGGCGCAGTGTTCGAGCGCTTCCTGGCACGCTACGTGTCGATCAACAGTTTTACCGAGACGGTGATCCGTACCACCGAACGCGGCGAGATCATGCGATGGAAAGCCAAGCCCGGACGCCGTCCGACCCTGTGAGTACCCTGGAGGCGATGCACCAGGAGCCCTGGGAATATGACTTCTTCCAGGCATTGCGGCGCATCGAGTGCGAATCGCCTGAGCTGCCGCGCCTGGGCCATTCGTTGCGCCTGGCCGATGATCCGCTGCGCCTTGGGCAACAGGCCGATTGCACCTTCGCCCCGGCGACCCTGGCCTCGGTACAGCCGGGTATCGACGGTGCGCCGGCGCGGCTGGAGCAGTTCTTTTTCGGCCTCGGCGGCCCCAACGGCCCGTTGCCGCTGCACATCACTGAGTATGTGCGCGAACGCCAGCGCAACAACGCCGACAGCACCAGCAAACGCTTCCTGGATGTGTTCCACCATCGCCTGCTGAGCCTGTTTTATCGGGCCTGGGCCGAAGCGCGACCGACAGTCAGCCATGATCGCCCGGACGATGACTACTGGTCGGCACGCCTGGCGGCACTGAGCGGCCGGGGCATGCCGAGCCTGCTCAAACAAGGGCTGATCCCCGACACGGCGAAGCTGCATTACAGCGGTCATCTGTCGGCACAAACCCGCTACCCGGACGGCTTGAAGGCCATTATCAGCGAATACTTCGGCCTGCCGGTAGCGATCGAGGAATACGTCGGCCAATGGCTGGAGCTGCCGGAACGCAGCCGCGTGGGCGTCAGCGCCCATCAATTGGGCATGGATTTTTGCCTGGGTCGTTACGTCTGGGATCGCCAGCACAAATTCCGCATTCGCCTGGGGCCGCTCAAGCTCGATGACTACATGGGCATGCTGCCCGGCAGCCAACCTTTCAATGAGCTGGTGGCCTGGGTGGCCGAATACCTGGGCCATGAACTGGACTGGGACTTGAACCTGATCCTGGAACAGCCAGAAGTACCGGCGCTGCAACTCAATGGCCGCTTCCGCCTGGGGTTCAATACCTGGCTGGGCCGGCCCGAAACAGATGCCAAGGATTTAATACTGGCCCGGCATTACGCCGAGCAAGCCAACACCTCACAGACCTCAAGGAGCCATGAGCATGGGTGAAATCAGTCGCGCCGCGTTGTTCGGCAAGCTAAACAGCGTGGCCTACAAAGCCATCGAAGCCGCCACCGTGTTTTGCAAGTTGCGTGGCAACCCGTATGTGGAACTGGCCCACTGGTTTCATCAGTTGCTGCAATTGCAGGACTCGGACCTGCACCGCATTATCCGCCAGTTCAATATCGAACCGGCGCGCCTGGCCCGAGACCTGACCGAAGCCCTGGATCGTTTGCCACGGGGCTCGACATCAATCACTGACTTGTCCTCCCATGTGGAAGAAGCCGTGGAACGTGGCTGGGTCTACGGCAGCCTGATGTTCGGCGAAAGCCAGGTGCGTACCGGTTACCTGGTGCTGGGCATCCTCAAGACGCCGAGCCTGCGCCACGGGCTGCTCGGGCTGTCGGCAGAGTTTGACAAGATCAAGGTCGAGGCCCTGAGCGAGCGGTTCGACGAATACGTCGGCGACTCGCCGGAAAATGCGCTCAGCGCCAACGATGGTTTCAACGCAGGCAGCGTGCCCGGTGAAGCCAGTGGCGCCATGGCCCCCAGCGCCATGGGCAAGCAGGAAGCGCTCAAGCGTTTTACCGTCGACCTCACCGAGCAGGCCCGCAGCGGCAAGCTTGACCCGATTGTCGGCCGTGACGAAGAGATCCGCCAGCTGGTGGACATCCTCATGCGTCGTCGGCAGAACAACCCGATTCTGACCGGTGAAGCCGGTGTCGGTAAAACCGCGGTGGTCGAAGGCTTTGCCCTGCGCATCGTCGCCGGTGACGTGCCGCCTGCGCTCAAAGACGTGGAACTGCGCAGCCTCGATGTCGGCCTGTTGCAGGCCGGCGCGAGCATGAAAGGTGAATTCGAACAGCGCCTGCGCCAGGTCATCGAAGACGTCCAGGCCTCGCCGAAACCGATCATCCTGTTTATCGACGAAGCCCACACGCTGGTAGGTGCCGGTGGCGCCGCCGGTACCGGGGATGCGGCCAACCTGCTGAAACCGGCTCTGGCCCGGGGCACGCTGCGCACCGTGGCCGCCACGACGTGGGCCGAGTACAAGAAGCACATTGAAAAAGACCCGGCCCTGACCCGTCGCTTCCAGGTGGTGCAAGTGGCCGAGCCGTCGGAAGACAAGGCCTTGCTGATGATGCGCGGCGTGGCCTCGACAATGGAAAAACACCATCAGGTGCAGATCCTCGACGAAGCCCTGGAAGCGTCGGTCAAGCTGTCTCACCGCTACATCCCGGCGCGCCAGTTGCCGGACAAATCCGTGAGCCTGCTGGACACCGCCTGCGCCCGGGTCGCCATCAGCCTGCATGCCGTGCCGGCCGAAGTGGACGACAGCCGTCGCCGCATCGAGGCGTTGGAAACCGAGCTGCAGATCATCGCCCGCGAGCATGCCATCGGCATCGTCATCGGCGCCCGCCAGAGCAACAGCGAAAACCTGCTCGCCGCCGAGCGCGAACGCCTCGCCGAACTGGAAAGCCGCTGGGCCGAAGAGAAAACCCTGGTGGACGAATTGCTCGCCACCCGCGCCACCCTGCGCGAGCGCGTCGGTGTGGTGGACAGCGAGGATGGCAGCGAGACCAGCCACGCCTTGCGCGAGAAACTGGTGGACCTGCAACAGCGTCTCAGCGCCCTGCAAGGCGAAACCCCGTTGATCCTGCCGACTGTGGATTACCAGGCCGTGGCCTCGGTGGTCGCCGACTGGACCGGCATTCCGGTGGGCCGCATGGCCCGTAACGAACTGGAAACCGTGCTCAACCTCGACCAGCACTTGAAGAAACGCATCATCGGCCAGGACCACGCCTTGCAGATGATCGCCAAGCGCATCCAGACCTCCCGCGCCGGCCTCGACAACCCGAGCAAACCAATTGGCGTGTTCATGCTCGCCGGCACCTCCGGCGTGGGCAAGACCGAAACCGCCCTGGCCCTGGCCGAAGCCATGTACGGCGGCGAGCAGAACGTCATCACCATCAACATGAGCGAATTCCAGGAAGCCCACACGGTGTCCACGCTCAAGGGCGCGCCACCGGGCTACATCGGCTATGGCGAAGGTGGCGTGCTGACCGAAGCCGTGCGGCGCAAACCCTACAGCGTGGTGCTGCTGGACGAGGTGGAAAAAGCCCACCCGGACGTGCATGAGATCTTCTTCCAGGTCTTCGACAAAGGCGTGATGGAGGACGGCGAAGGTCGCGTGATCGACTTCAAGAACACCTTGATTCTGCTGACCACCAACGCTGGCACCGAGCTGATCGCCCGGGTCTGCAAAGACCCGCAAAACGTGCCCGAGCCCGAAGAAATCGCCAAGGCCCTGCGCCAGCCGCTGCTGGAGATTTTCCCGCCGGCCTTGCTGGGCCGCCTGGTGACCATTCCGTACTACCCGCTCAGCGACGAGATGCTCAAGGCCATTACCCGCCTGCAACTCAACCGAATCAAGAAGCGCGTGGAGAACACCCACAAAGTGGCGTTCGATTACGACGATGAGGTGATCAACCTGATTGTCTCCCGTTGCACCGAAACCGAAAGTGGCGGGCGGATGATCGACACCATCCTGACCAACAGCCTGCTGCCGGACATGAGCCGCGAGTTCCTCACCCGCATGCTCGAAGGCAAGGCGCTGGCAGGGGTACGGATCAGCGCCCGGGACAACGAATTGCACTACGACTTCAGCGACGCCGCCTGACCTGACCGAAACACGGTCAATGTGGGAGCGGGCTTGCTCGCGAATGCAATCTGTCAGCGACATTGATATTGGCTGACACACCGCCTTCGCGAGCAAGCCCGCTCCCACACTGGACCCGGTTCCGACAGGGATATGCAGCTCGGCTCTATAACGTTTACGGGATAACCGATGCTATTCAAGCAACTCTCACGCCTGGCAAAAATCACCAGCCCCCTGGGGCCGGAGGTGCTGTTGCTCAAAGACATGGGCGGCGGCGAAGAGCTGGGGCGGCTGTTCAACTATGAGTTGCAGCTGCACTCGCTGGACAATGCCATCGACCTCAACCAGTTGCTCGGCAAACCCATGTCCCTGAGCCTGCAACTGGACGACAGTGGCGAACGTCATTTCCATGGCATCGTTGCCCGCTGCAGCCAGAACGTCGACCAGGGCCAGTTCGCCAGCTACCAGGTCACGCTGCGGCCTTGGCTTTGGCTGCTGACCCGCACCTCCGATTGCCGGATTTTCCAGAACCTGACCGTCCCGCAGATCATCAAGCAGGTGTTTCGCGACCTCGGCTTTTCCGATTTCGAAGACGCCCTGAGCCAGCCCTATCGCGAGTGGGAATACTGCGTGCAGTATCGCGAAACCAGTTTCGATTTCGTCAGCCGCCTGATGGAGCAGGAAGGGATCTACTACTTCTTCCGCCATGAACAGGGTCGTCATGTGTTGGTGTTGGCCGATGCCTACGGCGCTCACACCAGTGCGCCCGGCTACGCCTCGGTGCCCTACTACCCCAGGAATGAGCAGCAGCGCGAACGCGATCACATCCACGATTGGCACCTGGCCCAGGAAGTCCAGCCGGGTTCGCTGGAACTCAACGACTATGATTTCCAGCGCCCCAGCGCGCGTATCGACGTGCGCTCGGCCATGCCCCGTCCGCACACCGCCGGCGATTATCCGCTGTACGACTACCCCGGCACTTATGTGCAAAGCGAAGACGGCGAACATTACGCCCGCACCCGCATCGAAGCCTTGCAGACCCTGCACGAACAGGTCGAGCTGGCCGGCAACGCCCGAGGCCTGGGCTCGGGTCATTTGTTCAGCCTCACCGGCTTCAGCCGCCAGGACCAGAACCGTGAATACCTGATCGTCGGCACCCGCTATTACATTTCCCAGGAAAGCGGGGAAACCGGCGGCGGCGCGCCTTCGGCACAGTTCGAAAGCAGTCTGACCTGCATCGACGCCCAACAAAGCTACCGCCCGCTGCCCAACACCCACCGCCCCATCGTCAAAGGCCCGCAGACCGCGTTGGTGGTGGGCCCCAAAGGCGAGGAAATCTGGACCGATCAGTTTGGCCGGGTGAAGGTGCATTTCTATTGGGACCGGCATGATCAGTCCAACGAAAACAGCTCATGCTGGATTCGCGTGTCACAGTCCTGGGCCGGTAAAAACTGGGGCTCGATGCAGATCCCGCGGATCGGCCAGGAAGTCATCGTCAGCTTCCTCGAAGGCGACCCGGACCGGCCGATCATCACCGGCCGCGTCTACAACGCCGAACAGACCGTGCCCTACGACCTGCCGGAAAACGCCACCCAGAGCGGCATGAAAAGCCGTTCGAGCAAGGGCGGCACACCGGCCAATTTCAACGAAATCCGCATGGAAGACAAAAAAGGCGCCGAGCAGTTGTACATCCACGCCGAGCGCAATCAGGACATCGTGGTCGAGGTCGATGAAAGCCACGCGGTGGGCCACGACCGCAACAAGAGCATCGGGCATAACGAGACGGTGACCATCGGCAACAACCGCCTGCGCATCGTCAAGCAGGAAGACATTCTGTCGGTGGGCCAGCGCAAGACCGACAGCATCAGCCAGAGCTACGTCATTGAAGTGGGCGAGAACCTGCGGCTGGTCTGTGGTGAAAGCATCCTGGAGCTCAATGCCAGCGGCCAGATCAACCTGACCGGCGTGCAAATCAGCTTCTATGCCAGCGGTGATGCCGAGTTCAACACCGGCGGCGTGCTGCACCTGAACAACGGCGGCGGCCCTGGCGCCACGCCTGACGGCCAGGGCGTCAAGGCCAGCATCGACGCCAACATCAATGCCGCGTTTCCCAAGCCCAAGGGCTAATCACGAGATCTGTGTTCCATGACTTACCGAATTAATGAGTTCCAGTTCCAGCTGCCGGCAGGCGAGCTGCAAGACGCGACGATCAACATCCTCAAGTTCCCTGAACTGGGCACTTCGCTGATCGTCAGCCGCAGCTTGCTGGCCGAGGGCGAAACCCTGCAAAGCAACTTCGACGACCAGCTCAAGCGCCTGGAAAAACAAGTGCAAGATTTGCGTTTTCAACCGGGCGTCGCCGTGCGCCTGGGCGCCAGCCAGGAGGTCGAAGGCATCGAGTTGCGCAGCCAGTTCAACAAAGGCAACGACAAAGTCTTCCAGTATCAGTTGGCGCTGGTATTGCCCGGCACCCGCAAAATGCTCGCCCTGAGCTACGTGAAGGCGGAAAAACTCGGCGATGCCGAAGCCGCGCATTGGGCAACCATCAAGAGTTCGCTGTTGTTCGACGTTCCGGCCTGATGAGCACCCTGCATGTCTGATGCACTCTGGGCCGCCCGGCTGGGCGATGCGCTCAACCACACCTCGATGATGGCCGACATTCTTGGCGGCGTGCTGGAGGTGGCGGCGAACATTGCGATTACCGCGCTGGCGACAGCTGCCGTGGTGGCGGCCACCGGCATCACCGTCGCCACTGGCGGGCTCGGGTGCTTCCTGCTCGGCGCGGTGGTGGGCACGGTGGTCGGTCTCGCCATGAGCAAGACCGGGGCCGACAAGGGTTTAAGCAACCTGTGCGAGAGCTTCAGCAATTCGCTGTTTCCGCCCACGGTGCAGGCGAACATTCTCACCGGTTCCACCAACACCCTGATCAACAGCATCCCCGCCGCCCGCGCCGCCGGGGCGATTGCGTCCCATGTCGCGCCGGCCGGTACCGAGCTAGAGGCACCCGAGCCCGAAGCCGAGCCCAGCTATCTGGACATGGCCGAGAGCTTCTTCTCCCAGATGTGGCGCCCCACTGTCGCCACCCCGGCGCCCGGCGCGGTGCCCAAGCCGCTGGACCTGGTCGCCTGCATGAAGCATCCGCCGATGCCG